>CAYMKE010000147.1:0-7955 GCA_964390955.1 uncultured Bacteroidales bacterium
CTTTTGTAATGTACTGACTTATAAATTTTTAAGTCTTAAGTTAACGGCTATGGATTAAAATACGGGATAAATAGTGTGTCAAAAACTTATTAAAGTAGTTTAGCATATTGTTTATTATTTGATTTTTGGAATTTTTGCCAAATAATGCAAGATTATTAAATGTAAAGTACTAAATATTTGAAGAATGTATAATATGAGAAAATAGTCCACTAATTTGATAAAATAGAAGAATTAAATTTGTTGGACAAGAACTATTTTTGCAAAAGATATTATTAACAAGTTAAGGCAACCTCTAAACATTGGTTTTTAATATCTCCTAAATATATAAGGGTAAATTTATTAATCTTTCCCTTTATTGAAAATTTAGGCTTTTAATGAATTATTAATAAATTAAAATTTTTTAAGATTATGAAAAGAATTACTATTTCATTTATTGCGATCATGATGCTCATCATGAATGGGTTTTCCCAAAATTATGAATATACCGGGAAAAAATTTGTTCAATATTTTGACGACTCCCAGGTAGATAAATCTGACGTCTTTAGCTGGACACATAGTGATGGTGGGACGTTCTCTGTAAATGAAGATATACTTACTGTTACAAAAGCATTTCAAAAATGGGGATCAGTCACGTTATCTTTTGATAGTGTTAACCTTGACCTATCTGAACTACCTTATGTAACATTTGAAGCAAAAGCAGATGCTGACTCATTATTGGTGATCATGCTCAAAGATGGTAGTGGTAATAATACTTCAACCCAACATAAAACATATTTTTCTTCTGAATGGGAAACATACAGCTTTAAATTTACACCAGGAATATGGGGATCTACTGATATTACTGATATAGCAGGCATTGAGTTTTATAGGCTGAATAAAGAAACCATTGATGCTAATTTATATTTAAAGTGGATTGCATTAGGTGACACAACAACCCAGACAATTACTTTAATTGATGAGAATGAGGAAGAAGATGCAAATCTGATATGTTATCCAAATCCTGTAACAAACCAACTTAACGTGTCAGGTATTGAAAACATCTCCGAAGCAGTTATAACAGATATCACCGGAAAAAATGTTGTCATTGCAGATGCCAACGAGGTTTCCAATGGTATAGATGTCTCCGGATTACCGAACGGATTATATATTGTACGCTTTAAAACAGCAAATGGAATAATAGTAGAGCAATTGATCAAATAGTAATAGTAGTTTAGTTTATTTAAAAAGCCGCCACATCATTTGTGACGGCTTTTTTTTTAATATCTGTCCATAAAATCGAGTTTATGATCCAAACACTTGACTTTATGAACAGACTCTAAATAATGTTGGTTATTCCGTTATTGTTTTATTTGTCCGCCTCTTGTTTCTTTTTCCTGTAATATTCCTGTAATAGATAAAATGCTTGTTTCTTTTCTCCCCGGTCAGAAACCAGCCCCTTTCTCAAAAAATTATCCTGTATATAGGGGAAAACGCGTTGAGGCGAGTAAAAATCCACCAGAATCCATGGAGAAACACCCCTGAGTTGTGGTATTCTGTCAAACATTTCAATGGTTTCGCGGTAATAATAAGCCTGGTATTCTTCACTCCAGCGGGTCAATGAATCGCCATGATAACCCTGCAACGCGCCGGCGCCTGTCTCGCTGAACATGAATGGTTTGTTGAATTCTATTTTCCAGGTAATATCATCTTTTATTTCCGGGAGTCCCTGGTACCAGCCATAATATTCATTTATGCTGATAATGTCTATCAATTTACCCAGATTGTCATCCACTACCTTGGTTTGTTTGTCTGATTTTTTTCCATTCGTTAATAATGCTGCGCTTATCAATCTTGTGTTATCCATTTTTTTGGTATGTTTAATCAGATTTGTAAGAAAAATGTTTCTGTCTTCTTCATTACCTGTTTCATTAGCAACAGACCAAATGATCGTGCTGGCACGGTTTTTATCACGTGTTACCATTTCTGTAGCCATTTTCTCTGCCAGTTTATACGTGGAGTCATTATCCCAATCAATAGCCCAAAAAACCGGAAGCTCTTCCCAAACTAACATGCCTATTTCATCAGCATGACGAAGGATGTATTCATTATGGGGGTAATGAGCAAGCCGCACGAAATTACAATTAAGCTCTTTGGCCCATTTTAACAATATCTCAGCATCTTCTTCAGACCATGCCCTTCCTTCACGCATGGGACTTTCTTCATGAATGGAAATGCCTCGTAAGAAGATGGGCTTCCCATTTAACAGGATGTCCTGCCCTTTTGTTTCAATGGTTCTGAATCCAATTTTTTCATGGACTTTATCAGACCCGCTTTCGATATAAACATCATAGAGTTTTGGATTACTTACATCCCATCGTTCAATATCATTGGATTGTATGCTAAACTCAAGCCTGCCATTGGCATTGGTTTTTCCGGTATATTCTTTTTCAAGCCCGGGTATGGATATTTGCACTTCTTGTTTTAAATTATCACCGTCTAATTGCACATATCCTTTTATTGTAGAGGGGTTGTTATTATCTAATTGTACAAAATAATCACGAACAAAGGTATTGTTTAACTCAACAATAAAAACATCCCGGGTGATTCCACCATAGTTCCACCATCCGGTTCGTAGTGACGGAACGCCTGAAATGTCCCTCACATTATCGGCCAATACAACCAATGAATTGTCTTTTTTCCAGATGCTATCATGTACCTCTACATTAAAGGGAGTGAATCCACCGGTATGTTTTCCGAGCAAAACATCATTAAGATAAACCTCAGCGTGATAATTTATAGCTCCGAAATATAAAAATACACGATTGTCATCTGATGATGGAGTGTATGTAAAATCTTTCTGGTACCAAATGTGTCCTTCATAATAAAAGAGATTTTCGCGCTGTGTATTCCAGTCGCCGGGGACATAAAGCCAATCCGATGTCGGGAAGTTGTATTCATGAATATCCCATTTTTCTATGGGTTCCATGTCGCGTTCATACCCACGGCTTTCCCTGTTTACATCAGTAAGGTAGCGCCATTTTCCGTTTAATGTAGTGACATTTCTGTCACGAACATTAATGATCAGGTTCTCATGTTGAGAAAAACCGGTTATTCCTAAAAAGAAAACTGTCAGAGAAGTTAAGATGATTTTTTTCATTTTTTCATTTTTTTAATCCGCTGAGCACACAGAAATATTCCAAGATATTACATTGAGCCAATCATCCGTGAACATTGCGGGTTGGTTAAAATAGCTATTTATAATTTTTCACTGTATTGACAAATTCATGTATGTTTTCTGTTGTTACATCAGGTGGCATGCCGCCTCCGCATGAAAAAATAATGTTTTTTGTATTGTGAAGTGAAGATAATAAATTTTCTGCACTTTTTTTCACCTCTTCAGGAGAACCTTTTGCCAAAACATCCCGGGGAGGTATATTACCCAGCATAGTAACGTTGTTATTTGTCAGCTCTTTCAATTCATTCATTGAAGAATCAAAAGCCATATTAAATAAATTCACGCCCATTTCCGGGAGATATTTAATAGAAGATTTATAATCGGCATCATTATGGAGGAATTTGACACTCACATCGGTGTTAAAAAGCCTTTTAAAGTAAGGGAGACCAAATGTTTTAAAATCATCTTCCCCAATGAACCCGATGATGTCATCCAGCAAAAGTATTCCGTCAATTTCCGGGAATGTTTTTCGTTGCAGGGCATGCCATTCCTCTAAATAAGTAGTGATGATGTCCATTAACTTCAGAATTTTTTCCGGGGCTTCCAGTAATTGAATCATAAAATTCGTCATTCCCATTAAAAATGAAGCAATATTTAATGGCCCTCTTGACACAGAGAATTTAATATTGTACCCTGCCTTTTCAATATTGTTCCTGTTCAGTTTTAACCTGTTCAGTATAAACGGGGTAAGTCCGTGTTTAGAAGGGTCGGGTACAGCCAGTTTATCAATGTCATCTATATTTCCAATGACTTCGTATGCATGAGGAAAATCATTGATCGGGAAAGAACATTTTGCCCCAAAGGATGCCGGTTCACTGCACATACCGTATTCAGACCAAAAACCCGGTAAAAACATGGTATCCGGGAATGTCTTCAATGCTTTTAAATTTGCATTAAACCATAATTCATCATTGGTATAATAATCGAGGATATTGACACCATACCACCCCGGGAGCCAGGGACTGTCAATGATAAATCCGGCAGGAAGCGGGGCGACTGTTTCCCCGTTGATGACTTTTAATAATATGTTCCATTGTTTTTCATTCATAATATAATAATTTTATTGTGAATAGAATCTGAAATATACATGTTGGATTTGAATATAATCTCTTCAGGTATTTTAAAATTAACATGTCCGCTTTTGCGAATAATAATCTCTGAGGCTTTTTTTGCCATCCTTCGTATGGGAATATGAAAAATTGTCGGTGGCGGGCTGAGGATAGATGCCATTTCAATATCTCCGAACGTTATGATAGACAGGTTATTTGGGATATTGATCCCCGATTCCCGGGCGGCCTTATGCACACCTGTTGCCATTGTCAGGCTTGAACAAATAAGCGTGGCAGGCAGGGAGCCACAATTAAATAATTTCATGAATGTTTGATATCCGAAATCCTGGGTGGTGTCTCCATAAAAAATCATTTCATTATTAACTTTAACCCCTTGGCCTTCTAAAGCTGAAATATGTCCATTAAGCCGTTGTTTGCCAATATTAAGATGCTGCCGTGTTGCCAGAAAGGCAATGTTGTCGTGCCCGGAATTGATAGCATGGGTTGTTGCGTCTTTGGATGCTTCAAAATCATTGGTTACAATTTTATTAAACCCGGTTCCTTCAATAAAACGGTCAATAAAAATTAATGGAATATTTTGGTTTTCTACCTGGTGAAAAATATCCAATGAGGTTGTCTTTTCAGTTACATCTATAATAATCCCGTCTACCCGCATAGACAAAAGGGTTTGAATAGCTTTTCGTTCTGCCTCAGGGTTTTCATAGGTAATCATTGGAATCAATTGGTATCCGTTTTCAAGAGCAGTTTCATTGGCTGCTTCAATGGCAGAAGCACAAAAGCTGTTAAACAATTTAGGAACCACAAAGCCAATGGTATATGTTTTTTGTGCAGACAAGTTCCGGCTGACAAGGTTTGGGATGTATCCGGCTTGTTCAGCATATTCTTTTACTTTTTTAATGGTAGCCGAAGATATATCAGGATGGTCTTTTAATGCTTTGGTCACTGTTACCCTCGACAGGTTTAAAGCCGAAGCAATGTCTTTTTGTGTTATTTGTTTCATATGTTTATAATTAAGTTACTAAGTTTAGAGGTTTAGAGGTTTAGAGGGCGTGTGGGATAGGGGTGTGTTTCCCCTTATATACTCTATACCTCTTAATCCTTTATACCTTTCTTTTCCTTTTATAATCATACGCGTGTGTCAAAAATTTTGTCATGGAAGTTTTATATGATATTTTTTACCCGGGATATAACCCGGGTACTTTTTGCAAATATATAATAAAATAGTTTTATACTTCTTCCCAATCTTCATTTTTTTTCTATTAGGAAATGTTATTTTTTGTTAATTTTGTATTATACAAGCTACAAAAACTATTATTATGAACTACAAACTACATCATGTATTACAATTGTTCATCATTGTAATCATTTGCTCATGCAGCGGAGGGAAAAAAACTGAAATCTTTTCACCGGACGAAACCATTCACATAAAATTTGAATTGCAGGAAGGACAACCGCGTTATTCTGTCAATAAATCCGGTATCCCGGTGATTTTATCGTCTAAAATGGGGTTCCGGTTTCAAAACATGCCGGATTTTAAGGGGCCTTTTGTTGTTGAACATGTTAAAACCCACACATACGATTCAACCTGGACGCAAGTATGGGGTGAAAAGAAAACCATCAGGGAACATTACAATCACCTGATCGTTACATTAAAAGAACAAAATAGCCCGGAAAGGACAATGCTTATCCATTTCAAGGCATTTGATGACGGGATCGGGTTCAGGTATGAAATGCCAAAGCAGGAAGGTATTGATGAAGTGAATATAGCGGAAGAATATACCGAATTTGTACTTTCAGGCGATCATGCCAGTTGGTGGATTCCGGCAAATGGAGGGTACAGATATGAAAATCTCTACAGGAATACACCCATGAGCCATATAGATACTGTGCATACCCCTGTTACTATGAAAGTCAATGACAGCCTTTATATCAGCATTCACGAAGCGGCGCTTACAAATTTTGCTTCATTTGTCCTGCATGTGCCAAAAGAAAATACATTGGAAACATCTTTAATTGGCTGGAAGGATGGTATTAAAGTGAAAACATCAGCTCCATTTGTTTCTCCGTGGCGGACGGTTCAAATTGCAGAAGAACCGGTGGGGCTAATTAATTCTTATTTAATTTTGAACCTGAATGAACCCAATGTAATCGGAGATGTCTCATGGATCAAACCTGCCAAATACATGGGGATTTGGTGGGAAATGCATATAGGGGTATCCTCATGGGGAACCACTTCTGACGTAAAGCATGGTGCCACTACGGAAAATGCAAAAAAGTACATTGATTTTGCCGCCAGGCATGGTATCCAGGGAGTGCTTGTTGAAGGGTGGAACATAGGATGGGATGAAACCTGGTGGGAAAATGGTTATGTATTCAACTTTACGGAGCCATTTCCTGATTATGACCTCGAGGGTGTCACCGGCTATGCCCGGGAAAAAGGGGTTGAGATGATTGCCCATAATGAAACAGCGGCTGTCATTTCAAATTATGAAAACCAAATGGAAGAAGCATATAAGCTTTATAATAATTTGGAGATCAATTATATTAAAACCGGATATGTAGGTGATGAATTTGAAAACGGTGAACCCCATCACGGCCAATATGCAGTGAACCATTTCAGGAAAGCTGTAAAAACGGCGGCTAAATACCATATCAACCTGAATGTACATGAACCCATCAAAGCAACCGGGATAAGAAGGACCTATCCGAACATGATGACCCGCGAAGGAGCAAGGGGCATGGAGTTTAATGCATGGGATAAAGCCGGGGGCAATCCGCCGGAGCATACATGTATTTTGCCCTTTACCCGTTTACTGGGAGGCCCTTTGGATTATACCCCGGGGATTTTTAATATCCTCCTTCCGGAAAAACCGGATAACAGGGTGAACACGACATTGGCAAAACAATTGGCGCTCTATGTGGCTATTTTTAGCCCATTGCACATGGCGGCCGATCTGCCTGAAAATTATGAAAAATATATGGATGCGTTTCAATTTATCAAAGATGTGCCGGTGGATTGGGAAGATACCAAAGCATTGAATGGCGAAATAGGCGAATATCTTACCATTGCGCGAAAAGACAGAAACAGCGAAGATTGGTATTTGGGAAGCATCACCAATGGAACAGGCAGGGATATTTCAATAAATCTCGATTTCCTGGAACCCGGAACCAATTATATTGCTCAGGTCTATGCAGACGGGGACGATGCCCATTGGGTTACCAACCCCTTGGATATTGAAATATATGAGAAAAAGGTGGATCCCGGGACTGAATTTAATATAAGATTGGCCCCGGGGGGAGGAATGGCCGTCCGGTTTAAAAAAGATAAAAATTTGTAAAAATAGTTTTAGGCCTTGTATAATGTCCTGAAAAAACAGTTATATGTTATACCATGACATAATATAGAACACCATGAATTATAAAAAATCCGCGTTTTTTATAATTTTGGTCACCAAAAAATTTTGATATACATTTATGAACTAAAATTTTTAACATGAAGACATTGATTGTAGCAATTTGTATTGTATGTATTGGATTAACAGCTTGTCAAAACAATAAGGGGTTTGAGTATGACGTATGCGTGTATGGCGGAACTTCTGCCGGTGTGGTTGCCGCATATAAAGCGGCGGAAATGGGCAAAAAAGTGCTCCTGATTGAACCGGCAAAACATT
>CAYMKE010000148.1:0-7938 GCA_964390955.1 uncultured Bacteroidales bacterium
TTTCTCCCTTTTATAACCATATTCCAGCATGTTGAATACCTTCATCATATATGTTTGCTTTTGATTTAATGATTATTAAATATTTTGAGCCATATTAATGGCATGTTTCAATGCCATTAATTTATTATTCACTTCCTGTAGTTCACTTTTTTCTTTTGAATCTGCCACAATTCCTGCTCCTGCCTGGTAATACAATGCATTGTCTTTACTCATGAACGAGCGGATCATAATAGCCTGGTTTATGTCGCCATTCAGCCTGATATACCCGATACAACCACCATAATATCCTCTTGCCTTATTTTCGTAGAGATCTATGAGCTGCATGGCTTTATATTTAGGAGCACCGGAGAGAGTACCTGCAGGAAATGAGTCGGCCATGATCTTAATCGAATTGGTATTTTTTTCAAGATCACCGGCTACTTTAGACACCATGTGAATTACATGGGAATAAAATTGTATTTCACGGTATTTTTCGACCCTGACATTTTTTGTGGTTCTGTTGAGATCATTTCGGGCCAAATCAACCAACATGATGTGTTCTGAGTTTTCTTTTTCATCACGGGTTAATTCTTCTGCCAATTGTTGATCTTTTTGATCATTCCCGGTTCGTTTAAATGTTCCTGCTATAGGATTTATAAATGCTTTATTATTGGCAACTTCAATTTGTGTTTCTGGTGATGAACCAAAAATTTTATAATCCCCATAGTCAAAATAAAACAAATAAGGTGACGGGTTTATGGAGCGTAATGCCCTGTAAACATTAAAATCATCACCATTGTATTTTTGTGAAAACTGGCGTGATAATACGATTTGGAACACATCTCCACGATGGCAATGCTCTTTTCCTTTGGTCACCATTTCCATATATTCATCATCGGTCAGATTCGATGTTTCTTCGTGCAGTGGTTTAAATTTGTATGTTGCAAAGTTCCGGTTAAAAAGCAATGATTCAATTTTATTGAATTCTTCCTCATCCTGTTCATCATTAATGATATTGTCAATAATATATAATTCGTTCCGGTAATGATTTATGGCAATAATATACTTATAAAAACTATATCTTATTTCCGGAATTTTTTGCGATTGATATACTGAAGCATTCAATTCAATGTCTTCAAAATATTTCACACCATCGTAGGATGTATATCCAAAAATTCCGTCAATTTTTACTTTTTCTTTTTTTTCTTTAAGTTGAAAAAGATTGATGAAATCATATAATTTATCTGCCGCATTGTTATTATGATCTATCAGGGTTTCAGATTTTTGGCCATCCGGGAAAGATTCATAAATCATATGGTCTTCAATCATAAAAGTAGCCACAGGTTTAAGGCAAATAAATGAAAAACTATTTTGATTGCTTTGATAGTCAGAACTTTCAAGCAAGAGGGCATTGGGAAATATATCTCTCATTTTCAGGTAAATATTTACCGGGGTAATGGTATCTGCCAAAATGGTTTTGGTGATTGTTTTAATTTTATAAGTCTTCATTTGTCTATAATTATTAATATTTTCAAATCTATTCATAAAAAAAAGGCTCACCGTGATTCGGCAAGCCTTTAATGTATTTTGGGTAAAAAAATGATATGGCTATCCTGCTTCACGCTGAATTCGTAAGAACAAAATGTGCCACCACCATATTTTATTTATAATTGTCATATTTTATTTTTATATTGATACAAATATATTAAAAAAAAGTATCTTCCAACTATTTTTTAATTTTTTTTTATTCATTCAGATCATTTACTATTACAGCCTAAATCCAATTACAAGGATATCATCACGTTGGGTATATCCATCCATCCATTTGTTTAATTTGTCATTCAGAATAACGTATTGCTGATCCATTTTTTCTTTATGTATATCATTTAATAATTGAATAAAACGGCCTGATTTTATTTTTTTACCATTTGCCCCCCCTGTTTGGTCAGAATAACCATCAGAAAACAAATAACAACACGTGCCCTTTTCAACAGGAAGTTCTTTTGTAGTAAATCGTTTTCTTCTTTTTACAAATGATTTACCTCCTATTGCAAACCTGTTTGCTTCTATAATTTTCAATTTATCATTGTAAATAACGACCATTGAATTCCTTGCTCCGGCAAAATATAATTTGTTTTCCTTTTTATCAATTTTACAGATTGATATATCCATTCCATCACCCGTGTCATTTTCTTCTTTTCCCTGTGTCAATGCATTTTTTACATGTCTATCAAGATGCTTTAATATTTCATCGGGTTCGGTAATTTTCATTTCTTTTATAATTTCATTCAGAAGAGTATTGCCAATCATAGACATAAAGGCTCCCGGAACACCGTGTCCTGTGCAATCAGCAACAATTACAATGGTATGTTCTTTATCATCATTAAACCAATAAAAATCACCGCTCACAATATCCCTGGGTTTAAAAAGGACAAATGAATCGGGAAGTACATTTTTAATCCCGGACTTGGGGGGTAAAATAGCATTTTGTATTCGCTGACCGTATTCAATACTGGATGTAATATTTTTATTTTTTTGTTCAATTTCTTCTTTTTGTTGTCTTATTTCTTTGGTCGCCTGGTTCACTTTCTTTTGTAATGCCCTTCGTGCAATTTCAATGCGCTTTATTCTTAAAAGCATACCTCCCCATATCAAACCAACTATAATGATCAGTGAAATAACATAAAACCACCAACTTTTCCAGAATGGAGGGATTATGGTAATGGGTATTTGAGTGCTTGGGCTTACATTATTTAAAATATTTTTTGCTTTAATATGTAACGTATAATTCCCGCTTGGGAAATATTGAAATTTAACCCTGTTGTCTTTTGTCCATGACGACCAATGTTCATCAAGACCTTCAACATAATAAATATATTCGATTTCATTTTCGCCTAAATAATAGGGTGTTGAAAAAATAAATTCCAAATAATTTTTTGCAAAAGGAACTTCAATGCTATCAATGAATAAATATTCTCCTGATTTTGTTCGGGCTCCTTCAACATTCACATGATATGGCCTGTTTAAAATGGTTTTGTATCCTTTTGTGATTTTATAAATTTTATTATCGGAAATAACCCACATATTTTTATTCACATCAATCCAAATATCTTTAATATCTTGAAAAAGAGGCAAAAAATTAGAGTAATATTCATTTTCTTCTTTTCCTGCTGAAAGATTCCGCCATTGGTTGCCTTCATTGATCCATGTAAACCCCTCTTCGTTTATAAGAATTTTTAAATTTTTGGTTGTATTTTTCAAAGCATATTCATTGCTTTTTATTAAACTATCATTGTAATGATATATCCCGGTATTAGAAAAAATCAATATTTTTCCATGCACCTTATCTATCTTGATTTCTTCTTTATATTTTGCATGTATATTAAACTTTTTTAATACTTCATTGATACTTCCATTTTTTACATCAATAACAAATACATAATTATCTGAACCTGCCCATATTTGATTTTCATTTTCCTCAACAGAATAAACAGGAGCATTCAGATTTACATGTTTAATCACTTCCCATTTACCGTTTATGTTTTTTATCATAGAAATTCCTTCTTCATGTCCTACTAACACGGTATTCGGAAATATCTCAGATTTTTCAATGCAATTTACATATGTATCTTTTAAAACAGGCTTGCCAATGGTGCCATTCACGTTATATATTCCTATGTTACTTGCAACCAATAATGATTGGTTGGTAGCTAACAATTGCTTGCATTTTGCATCAATATTTTTTACTTTTTTAAATATATAAGGAGTTGATTTTAATGCATATATTTTTCTTTGCATCTTAGATTCAAATACATCTTTTTGAAAAAGCTCAACAGAATCTTTATAATATTCAATTGTATAAGGCACCTTTTTGGTAAACGTAAGTGTATCGCCACCAGACACGTTTGAAGTATCTATTCCATAAAATGATATGTCAAAACTCTTATGAATATTTTTCTTTATTTTATATTTTTTAATATATTCCTGTGTCGTGTGTTCTTTCTTAATATAATTTTTTACATCTTCAAATTTTTTCACTTTTGTCAGGTAATATACACCTTCACTGGTTGTAACATAAATTTTATCATTATAATGGGCTAAAGAATATAAGTTTCCTTCAATCCCGGGATATGCAGTAATATTTGAAACGGGTAGCCTAATATCTGCACGCGTTATACCATATTCATGACATATCCACAATCCTCCCTGATTATCATTGCTCATCGCGAAAATTTCATCATCCGGCAGGCCACTCTGATAGCATAATATTTTCGTCTTATCTCCTGTAAATTTATTAATGAATACACATCCTCCTGAAAGCGTTGATATAACAATTTGTTTTCCGGGCAAATTAACTATTCCGGATACAATATTCGTAGATAAATAATCATGTACCGAATGTTTAAAAAGCTGTAATGAATGATTACTGATATTATAAATATTATTCTTATTTGTAACAAAAAAGGGCTTTTCTCCTGACTGGCTTGATTTCAGTATATATTCATTACTTGTAATACGAGATATTAAAATAAATTCATCTTGCTTGTATTGATGTAACCCTTTACCTGGGATATTAACATATACCTGATCTTTATTCACAAAAAAACCTGAAAATCCTTCTTTCACCGGGGATTTAATTTTATTTATTATACGCCCGGATGAATCTGTTTGATATATTATATCCTGTGTATAAAAAAAGATTGCATTCCCGGAATGAGCGATGGCCGAAACCGCATGGTTCGTATATATATTATCAGACAACTGATGATAGATATATTTATTTTTAATATCTTTTTTCAACACGCCAAATCCTTTCCCTGTTCCAACATAAATATGATCAGGATTAAAAGGGGACAGATATAAAGAATAAGGCGAGTACGGGGTATCTATTAATTGCCAGAACGTTCCATTAAAAATAACGATTCCATAAATATTGGCAAAAAACATTCTTCCCTCGGCACCCTGTACTACATCAAAATATTCATGGTCAACCTCTAAAGGAACATCATAATTTTTAAAATAAAAATTTCCTTCTTGTGAATAAATATATTGAAAGAATAAAAAGAAAATGATTATTAAAATGAAGCCACGCGAACTTTTTTTAATACATCTGTTTATTTTAGCTGGTAATAATGTTTTTAAATAATTCAATATTTGTTTGTTTTTTTAAAAAAACACCTTTAAAGATAAGAATTTTAACGAATTTTTACACAAATTTACCAAAATTATTTAAAATTGATATAATTTTGAAAAAATTAAGATACATATAATATATTAATTTTGCTTTTATTTTTAAAAAAATACAGTTTGTTATTATACACAGCCTCCTGTATAACTCTGTCTTCTTCAGACTTACATAGTCAGAGCATATTGTTTTTGCACAAAACAAAAACTATACATATAAATGATACATCAAAAAAGGATTCATTATTCGTATCCGGAATGTATCACTTCGATCAAAAAAATTACAGGATGGCATTAAACAATTTGTTAAAAATAAAAAAGACAAATTTGTCTAATGCCGAATTATATTATAATATAGGTATATGTTATATTTATTCCTATCCCCAATACAAGGCATTATCATATTTTCAAAAAGCATACGAGCTTAAAAAAAATGTGAATGAAAATATTTTCTATTATTTAGGATTGTCGCACCATATTAATGGCAATTTTAATGAAGCCATTAATTATTATTTTAGTTTTTTATCCACAGCTACCACTATAAATGAAAGATTTGATGTCCAAAAAAAAATAGACGAATGCCAAAATGGACTGATATTCATTCAGAATCCCTCAACGAATTGTGTCATTAAAAATCTTGGCGATTCGGTGAATTCAGAATTGCCGGAATACAGGCCTGTTGTTAGTCATGACAACCAAAACATATACTTCACAGTGGCTAAACCCATATATATAAAGAAAATTGATAAAGAAAGGAATTATGAAGATGTATATACCTCATTTTTTGTAAATGGCCAATGGTCAAAACGAACCAAAGCAAATTTTGAACAAAAACAATTAGGAAGTGAAGCAGTAGCAGGAACATCAGAGAATAAAGAAAAATTATTTATTTATGATGGCAGTAAAAATTTAGGTGATATTTTATCATTTCATTGGGTTTCGTATAAATTAAAAAAACAAGAATATTTACCAGAGAGGATCAATACAATACATAAAGAATCATCGGCAACCCTCAGCCGTGGAGGAGACACATTGTTCATAGTAAGCAGCCAACCTGACGAATCATTTGGAGGAAAAGATATTTATATGAGTGTAAAAAAAGAAGCAGGATGGGATGTTCCGGTAAATATCGGGCCGGTTATAAATACAAAATATGACGAAGATGCTGTTTACTATGATTCTGATACAAAAACATTATACTTTAGCTCTAAAGGGCATAATACGATGGGAGGATATGACATATTTAAATCAAAATACGATAGTAAAAACAAACAATGGACTACACCTGTAAACATGGGGTTTCCAATTAATTCTCCTTCAGATGATCTCTTTTTTACATTTACTAAAGACAAACAATACGCATATTTTTCTTCTGTTAAAAATGATACACGTGGCGGGCAGGATATTTACAGGGTGCGTTTTAAACCTGAACCCAAACCGGTTACACTCACTGACACCGTCAAAACAGAGGTAAAAGAAGATCCAAAAACAGATTTCTATATAATTAAAATTAAGATGAAGGATAACAAAGGAAATGAAGAAAATATAAAAATAAACACCCAGCAGGAATTCATTTTACCTCCCAAAGAACAATATAATATCCGTATTAAAAAGAATGAATAATACATTAAACTGGCTTAATTTTTGCTTTTATTAATCAAAAAAAAACATGATGCAAAAAGAAGCTTTTTATTATAAGAAATTAAAAGAAAATCAGGTACAATGTTTTTTATGCCCTCATTATTGTATTATTAAACAGGATAAGAGAGGCCTTTGTAAAGTGCGGAAAAATATTGAAGGCATACTGGTTTCAGAGGTTTATGGACAACTTAGTGCGATCAACATAGATCCAATTGAAAAAAAACCATTATATCACTTCCATTCGCAAAGCATGATTTTATCCATAGGTTCTATCGGATGCAACCTTTTTTGTGATTTTTGTCAAAATTGCGATATTTCTCAAAGTTCTGTAGATGAATATCCATATCTAAAATATTATGATGCAGAAGATGTAGTTGGAATTGCAATGAATTACGATTCAAATATCGGTATTGCATACACATATAACGAGCCTACAGTCTGGTACGAATTTATGTATGACATTGCTAAAGAAGCAAAGAAAAAAAAGCTCAAAAATGTAATGGTATCCAATGGCTTCATCAACCGGGAACCATTGGAAGACATCCTGCCTTTAATGGATGCATTTAATATTGATTTAAAAGCTTTTACAGAACATTTTTACACCAACCTTACAAAATCCCATCTATTACCTGTTTTAGAGACATTAAAGACCATTAAACAAAACAAAAAACATTTAGAACTCACCAATTTAATTATACCGGGATGGAATGATGAAGAAATCACGTTTACAGAAATGATCAAATGGATTAAAACCGAATTAGGAGAAGAAACGGTATTACATCTTTCCCGCTATTCTCCTCGATATAAACTAACAAACAAAGCTACGCCTATAGAAACATTAAATAATCTTAAAAAAATTGCCCGAAAATATCTTAAATCTGTATATTTGGGTAACGTCTAAAAAACAAGTAAAAATTTCATGACAATTTTATTAACACACATGCGCATGATTATAAAAGGGAAAAAAAGGTAGAAAGTAGAAAGTAGAAAGTAGAAAGTAGATAGAGGTATTAAGGGGATACACACCCCTATCCCACACGCCCTCTAAACCTCTAAACCTCTCAACCTCTCAACTTCTAAACCTCTAAACCTCTAAACCTCTCAACCTCTAAACCTCTAAACCTCTCAACCTCT
>CAYMKE010000149.1:0-7915 GCA_964390955.1 uncultured Bacteroidales bacterium
GTTGAGAAGTTGAGAGGTTGAGAAGTTGAGAGGTTGAGAGGTTGAGAGGTTGAGAGGTTGAGAGGTTGAGAGGTTGAGAAGTTGAGAAGTTGAGAAGTTGAGAAGTTGAGAGGTTGAGAGGGCGTGTGGGATAGGGGTGTGTTGACCCTTATATCCTCTATACCTTTATACCTCTATACCTCTATACCTTTCTTTCTCTTATATAGTCATGCGTGTGTGTCAAAAGCTTTGTCATGGGCGTTTCATATGTTTAAAATTTTAATCTGTTTGTGAAAGATGCTGTTTTTATGAAGTCCGTAGCGAGGACGCTACGGACAACGACTACCCGGCGTAGTTTATAACTACACCGCAGAAGTACCTTTTATAATCATGCTCGTGTGTGTCAAAAGCCTTGTCATGGGCGTTTCATCTGTTTATTTTTCAATAAAAAATCAGCCAACTCCAGGTCATTTGGTGTGGTTATTTTGATATTTTCAGGATTCCCTTCAACAAGGTTGATGGCATGGCCTGCCTTTTCCAAAACACTTGCATCATCTGTAAATTCTGGCTGGTATGGTTGAGAATAAGCATCAATGATGAGTTCACTTCTGAAAACTTGCGGCGTTTGTATCATTCTGATCATTGTTCTGTCTAATGCAATATTTCCTGTCTCTACTATTTTTCTTACAGATTCAGCCAGTTGAACAGCTGGGACGGCATTGCCTTTTTGGGCTGCCACATCAAAGCATCTTTTTATAGTCTCTAACGCAACAAATGGCCTTACAGCATCATGAATTCCTATAATACTTTCATTTTTTATTGCCTGCAACCCGTTTTTTACAGAATGAAAGCGTGTTTTGCCTCCATGCACGATAGTATGAGGCCTGTTGAAATGATGTTGACGACATATTTGTTCCCATTCACTGTGTAATTCAGATGGAAGCACAACTATAATATGAATGGAAGGGGCATACTGGATAAATCGGTTTATTGTGTGTATAATGACAGGTTGGTGATGCAGATGAATGAACTGTTTGGGGACTTGTGATTCCATTCGTTCTCCTTTTCCGCCTGCTACAATGATGATGTATTTTTCCAATATCTGTGCTGTTTTTAATAATTGTGTCGTTGGTGTGTTTATAATTTTTTTATGAGCTGCCTGCTCAATTCAATAAATATATTTCCTGTTTGATCTGTTTCTCTTATTGAGGCAGGCATACCATTATCGCCTGATAAGGCAATGTCTTCTACAATAGGCAATTGAGCCAGGAGTTCTGTTTTTAATTCACTGGCCAGTGTTTTACCGCCACCTTGCCCGAATAAGTAATATTTTTTTTCCGGTAATTCGGGAGGAGTAAAAAATGACATATTCTCAACCACTCCCAACACCGGGATATTGATTTTTTCATTAGCAAACATTGCCGCAGCTTTTCTGACATCTTCGATTGCTACCCGCTGAGGTGTTGTTACAATCAATGCACCGTCTAATCCGGTTTTTTGGGATATTGTCAGTTGAATATCTCCGGTACCCGGAGGGAAATCCACAATCAGATAATCTATATTTTCCCAATATGTATCATTAAATAGCTGGAGAATTGCATTGGATGCCATCGGCCCACGCCAAATTAAAGCTTGTTTAGGGTCTATAAGGAATCCTATGGAAATCAATTGTATTCCCCATTTTTCAATGGGTTTCATTTTTGTTGTTCCATTTACATCAATCCCTTTAGGCCGTTCATTTTCAATCCCAAACATTACAGGAATGGATGGCCCGTAGATGTCGGCATCTATAAGCCCTGTGTTAAAGCCTTCTTTGGCCAGTGCCATTGCTAAATTTACTGCTATGGTTGACTTTCCTACGCCACCTTTTCCTGATGCAACCCCAATAATATGTTTTGCGGGTTTTATGTGTTTTTTTTCAGTGTTCACGGCAAAAGCATTTTATATTTATCAAATAACAAAGGTGCAAAAGATTTTTATTTAAAAATAAGATTCTACCACATTTTTTATGGGATTAATTTTTGGTATTCTTTAAATAGTGTCCGTCCATAAAGTCAAGTGTTTGCTCTATAAAGTTCAAATTCGAGGCGTGTAAAAAATTTAAACCGCAGAATACTTGTGGTATTTGAGAACTTAGCGAAGCGATTTCATGAGCCTTGCGAATAATTTAAATTTTGAGCAACAACGAAGAAGTTGGACTTTATAGACAAACACTAAATAGTCTTCCATTAAAATACCAGTAAAACCAAAAATATTTTTTTTTGGTTTATTTCTTTGAAATTTTAAAAAAAAATAGTATCTTGCGTGTTAATTTATTTGTGAAGAATTATTTAGTTGAAACTAAACACAATATAAACTTATAAACTTATAAACTTAATTTTATGCTTTATATCAATACATTGAAGTATCAATGTAATCTTTTAATATTTTTAAACACTAACTAAAACTACAAATCTTATGAAAAAAATTATTATTTCTTTATTAGCAGGCACATTGCTCAGTATGAGCGGTTTTTCCCAAAATTATGAATATACGGACACAAAATTTGTGCAAGTGTTCGAAGAAGGCGAACCATTGGATAAGTCAGGTTGGTTTTCATGGACAGTTTCTTATGGCAGTTCCCCTACAGTCACTGCCGATGGCTTGAAGTCAACAGCTGCATGTCAGAAATTTAATGCAGCAGGCGTTTCTTTTGACAATGGCACCCTGGATATCTCTCCGGATGATCCTGAGGGGAAGGGCGCATGGGTTGCCTTTGAAGCAAAAGCATCTGTTGAGAATATAGTAATTTATCCTCATCTAAAATCAGCAGGGGACGGGGAATTTACTTCCGGCCAACATTCTGTCACCCTTACCACAGAATGGCAAAAATTTAAAATGAATTTTTATCCGGGTACCTTTGGAGATGTAGATGTTTCAGCAATTACAAGATTTGAATTTGCAAGATTAGGGGACGGTGATAATGTTGTTGGTGACACCATCCTGTACGTCAAATGGTTATCCGTAGGCGATACAAGTGCCGCTGGTCTCCTTGCACCCAAGTATGCATTGGATATAGAAGAAACAGAGGGGGGAAGTGTTACCAGAGACCCTGATGCAAATGAATATGAGGAAGGGACTGAGGTTACATTAACAGCAACTCCTATTAGAGGATACAGCTTTACCGGATGGACAGGAGATACCACTGCTTCTGACTCGATTATTACAATCACGATGAATGAAGATAAATCCATTACAGCTAATTTTGAATATGGTGCATCTGTAAATGAAAATGTACTTCCGGAACTCGTGAATGTATACCCAAATCCGGCAGACGATGTATTGTATATTTCCGGTTTAGAAGGAAATTCCTCGGCTGTCATTAGTGATTTAACCGGCAAAACAATCCTTGAAATACAGGATGATAATATTGATGAAATAGATATTTCAGGATTAACATCAGGTATGTATATGCTGACATGCAGTAATGACAAAGGAATACTGAACAAAATAATTATTAAGAAATAAAACTTTAAATTTTTCTTTTACGGCATTGATAGTTCAACTTATCAATGCCGTTTTTTATTGAACACTAAACTAAACTATTAATTGACTAAAAACCATTTTTATCATAGAATAAAAAAAATCAGTATTCCTTAATTGAAGGCCGGGGCTTTTGTTCCGGCCTTTTTTAATGAATAGCTGTCCCTGTGCAGCAGAAAAAAATTATTTCCATGGAGGTTTTTCAGGTAAATACCGGTCAAATTCCCTGATCAATGCATCCTCATAGCCACCTGCATAGTTCCCCGAAAAGAATATATCCAGGCTCTCCTCATATAATCGTTTCCAGGAGGCTTCTTCATTTCCTGGATTGACTGGATAAAATAAAACACCGTTTTCTTTGGCAGCTTTTAAATCCCCCGGGGCATCCCCAATCATTAATATTTTGTCGTCATCAAATGTTCCTTTGGCTGCCAGGGCAATATGTTCTGATTTTGTTCCGTGTTCCTGCCCGGCAATCAACCGGACATATTGATCAATGTTGTTTTCTTTCCATTCGCGTTCAAGTGCCTCTAAAGGGGTTTGCGAAACCACAATGGAAATGGCTTGCTGGCTGATCTTTTCCAGTGATTCCCTGACATACGGAAAGGGGGCAATATCAAAGACCATCTCGGTAATGGTGGTGTTAACAGCTTTCGCCCATTCCAAAGCCTTGGTAATCACAGGGTCGTTTATTTCTGCAGCATATTTTTCCAATGCAGGAATGCCCAATTTGGATTCTTTTTCCGTCCATTCTTTTAAAGAGGAAATATCCTGTACATTAAATTTCCGGGCAATGATCTCTTCCCTTGTTTTTAATAATTCAAATGCTTCCAATAAAGCTAAAAAACGGTTTAACCCACGGGTTTTAGAATAAAGGTTGACAAAATCCCATATCTCTCTAGCGTATTTTGAAACAGGTTGCAAGCCCCAGTGTTTAATGTAATTCGGACAAAAACATTCTTTATGTTTTATTTCCATGGTATCAAATACACATCCGTCTGAGTCTATTCCTATGAAAAAGGGTTTGTCCGCTTTTATTTGTTTTAATTCTTCTTGTGGATTTTGTGACATGTTATTTAAAATTTAATTATTATTTAAAAGAAAATATTTTGTACATGAATAATTCTATTCCTCAAAATAACAAAAGTAAAAAAAGGAAAAGATATTTATTTCAATTGTTTTAATTTTTAAAAGACAACATAAAGCATAAACAACCACATGAAATAAATAAACACGGTGTGCCCGATATATAACCAACGGTTTTTTAGCTGCCTGATGGTTTTTATCCCGTGGATAAAATCATCTATTATTTTTTGAAATTTTCGATACACGAGGGTTCTCTTGAATTGACGCCTGAAAATGATTGAAAATACGGCTATACTGATAAATACACCGGATGCAATAAAAATATTACGTGTTGAAAACAATTGATCCAGATTTGCTTGTACTGTTGGATGTTCTTCAAGGAAATTTTCAAAAACATTTATTTGTGCCATGATAATAAATAAAGTAAATAAAATCAGGGCAATCACGTCTGTAATCCGTTCAACGACCATTGTTCCTATCAATTTAGAAAAAGGGATATGCTCATAACGTGATAAAACCCCGCAACGGGCAAATTCGCCACCTCTTGGAACGATCATGTTGGTTAAATACATCACCATTACAGACAAAAATGTATTGATGGTTTTGGGTTTGTACCCCATTGGGAAAATGAGCATATTCCACCGGTAAGCACGGCTAATATGGCTTAACATGCCAATTAAGACAGACAAGCCCAGCCATCCGTATTTAATTTGCCGGGCTTCCCTGGTAAGGGTTCCCGTGTCAATATCACGGTATATATACCAGAATATCCCGATCCCTAATCCTAAAAACAGGATGTAGCGTGATTTGAAAAGTATTCTTTTGAATAATGTCTGTTTTTTTTCAGGCATTCAGGTTATTTTACTTTGAAATCGAGCAATTTTTTGTTTTCAAGATACCCTTCTACATGGTCATTTATTGATAACGGCCCTATGCCCGGGGGGGTGCCGGTAAAAATAACATCCCCGGTTTTCAGGGTAATAAAATTGGAAACATATGCAATAAGCTCTTCCGGTGGAAAAATCATATCACTGGTATTTCCTTTTTGAACAATGGCTCCATTGACTGTAAGATGAAAATCCAATTGATTCATGTCCGGGAATTCTGATTTATCAATAAATCTTCCTAAAGGAGCTGAGTCATCAAAAGATTTACAAATTTCCCAGGGCATATTGTTTTGACGGCATTCCTGTTGTAAGTCGCGTGCAGTTATGTCAATGCCTACACTGATTTTATCATAATACCGGTGTGCAAATCCGGGGCGTATTTTCCGTCCTACTTTATTAATTTTTAAAACCACCTCTATTTCATAATCTATTCGTGACGAAAAATCCGGATAAAAAAACGGTTGATTTTTCCGGAGAAGCGCATTATCAGGTTTCATGAAAAAAACCGGTTTTTCAGGAGGTTCATTGCCCAGTTCCCTGGCATGTTCTTTGTAATTCATTCCTATGCAAATGATCTTCATAAATATAATTTTATAGGTGTTTTTCAATGAACAAAATTAATAATAACAATTGTCTTTAAACCTATTTTGAGATTCTTTTGAAGATATTGAATATGATTATTATATTTACATCGTAAACAAATCTGTTTGCCTTAAAAATTTTGTATTATGTATATAGATTCGTATGAATTTGGAAAAATGACTATTGGAGGGAGAGAATATACGGAAGATCTGATGGTTTTGCCCAGTAAAATCATACCCACTTGGCAACGAGATGATGAACAACATCTTCAACTCCCGGATATAAAGGACTCGTTGGATAAAGTCCAGCCCGATGCTGTAGTCATTGGAACTGGGAACACAGGGGGATTGGAAGTGGACAAAGAAGTGAAAGAATATCTGGAGAAAAAAAATATTGAATTGGTTATAGAAAATACAGACAAAGCAGTCAATTCATTCAATACATTCGATAAACAAAACATTCATGTCCTTGGGGCCTTTCATTTAATCTGATAATCAACAGCATGCATGTATCGTTTTATTAGTTTTTTGGGAATTGTTATTTTATTGTTATTTGCATGGCTGCTTTCTCCTCATAAAAAAAACATCAATTGGCGCCTGATTACATGGGGTTTTGCACTTCAGATTGTTTTTGCGTTGTTTATATTTGTATTGCCTGCAGGCGCCAGGGTTTTTATTGCGGTCAACGATATGGCCGTAAATGTATTGGAAGCAGCACAAGCCGGTGCTGAATTTGTATTTGGCAAATTGGCTGTACCTCCCGGATCAAATAAAGAATCAATAGGCCATATTCTTGCCTTTCAGGCGTTCCCGACAATTATCTTTTTTTCTGCGGTCATGTCCATTTTGTATTTTTTGAAAATCATTCCACTGGTTATTCGGGGTTTTGCTTTCGTGTTTACAAAATTGATGCGTATTTCCGGCGCTGAATCATTGCTGGCTGCCAGTAATATTTTTGTTGGCATTGAGTCGGCATTTACAATTAAACCATATTTAAAGGACATGACCCATTCCGAGTTGTTTACAGTTTTAACCCTGGGCATGTCAACAGTGGCCTCAAATGTTTTAGCTATATACATTTTTACTCTCAAAGGATATTTCCCAATGATTGCCGGACACCTGGTGTCAGCCTCTTTTCTTTCCGCACCGGCTGCGCTGATCATTTCAAAACTATTAATGCCCGAAACAGGGAGCCCGAAAACATTGGGGCAAAATGTAAAGCCTTATTATGAAAAAGAGGATAATATGTTTTCTGCTATCATAAATGGTGCAAATTCGGGTGTTAAACTAATTGTAGGTATTGTAGCATTGTTAATTGCTGTGATAAGCCTGGTGGAGCTTTTGGATATGTTGTTGGGATGGATTGGAGGATGGTTTGGGATGCAGGAATTATCATTAAAAGTGATATTAGGATATGTATTTTATCCTTTTACAGTTATTTTGGGAGTTCCGGTAGAAGATGCCGGACACATATCAAAGATTATTGGTGAACGCCTTGTTGTTACTGAAATAACAGCCTATCAGGACCTTGCTTCACTTATAGATAAAGGGGGCATCCAACACCAACGGTCAATTATTATTACAACGTACGCTTTATGCGGGTTTGCCCATTTTGCATCTATGGCAATTTTTATCGGTGGAATATCGGCATTGGTTCCCAAACGTACAAATGAATTGGCCCGTTTAGGACTCAGGGCATTGGTAGCAGCAACGCTTGCATGCCTTATTACAGGGTGTATTGCCGGAATATTTGCTGGTGGAGATACCATTTTATTTTCAGGATAAATGGATAAACACTATTTAGTGTCTGTCTATAATATCAAGAGTTTGTTCTATAATGTCAAGTGTTTGGATCATAAT
>CAYMKE010000150.1:0-7882 GCA_964390955.1 uncultured Bacteroidales bacterium
ATACTATTGCAGATATTACCCCATTATTTAAATGGGAAGAAGTTGTAGATGTGCACAGTGGCATCCAACGCTACGAGATCAGCATTGATGACAGCGTTCATGATGCGGGAACGGGCAGGTTTTTAAATTCCCCTGTAAAATTATATGACGGCGAACACACCTGGAAGATAAGGGCTGTTGACGGCTCTGATAATGTAAGCGACTGGAGTGATCTTGTTACATTTATCATTGATGTTACAGATACGGTACCACCAACTGCGCCATCTCTCAACAGGCCATTGAATAATTACAGTACATCTGATTCAAGCGTTTTATTTAAATGGTATGTAGCATCTGATTTTTATGGTATTTCAAAATATGAAATAATGGTTGGCGACAGCATTTATGATGCAGGTAATGAATTGGAGGCAACCGTTATTGTAAGCCAGGAAGGAGAATATTCATGGAAAGTAAGGGCTATTGACATTGTTGGTAATGCCGGCCCCTGGAGTGAAACAAGATCATTTACTTATATCATTCAAGGAATTGATGAAGTAAGTGGAGGCCAGGGCATCACTTATTATCCAAACCCGGTTGAAGATGTACTCTTTGTTTCTGGTGAAAAGAATATTGAGAAACTGATCATCACAGACCTGTCAGGAAAGGCAATGAAGATCATGCAATCTGCCAATATCGAATCTGTCAATGTTTCCGGCCTGGCAAAAGGGGTGTATATCTTATCCTGTGAAACCAAAAAAGAATCCTTCAATGGGATTTTTATAAAACAATAAATAATTGCAATGGATTGGCGAAAATTTCGCTTCAACGGGCGAAACCCTCGCTTATGTTCTATCAAATAAAAAGTTTTTCTATACTTCATATTAATACCTACTATTATGAAAAAACTATCGCTTATAATTTTGGTTTTGGTAATGGCTTGTCAATTACAGCTCATACAGGCAGTCGACTCGCCTTCTTTACCTACTGACCCCGGAAGGGTGACTATTGCTTCAAACAGCTATGGGAAAACCGTAGCCCGGGATAACGGGGAAACATTGTTGAGAGGAAATGCTATTTGGATTTGGAGGGCAAAGTTGTTAAATAAATTTTCTGATGTGGAATATGCCTTTGATCCGTCTTATTATCAAACTCTTGTTGATAGTGGCACAAATACCATAAGATTAGTGTATTTTGATCCATGGATGAATTCTAATGGTTATACTGCTACTGATTTTACAAATCCTGATCATTTGGATTATATTTTTGATTTTACTGATTCTATCATTGATTTTGCTTCGCAGTTTGACCTGAACGTGATGGTTTCTTATATGGATGTACTTAATTATAAAGGTGAATATCAAAATCCTGATGCAGAATCGATTGGCTACCTCAAAGAGTTTTGGGAAGCCGTGGCTCCACATTATAAAGACAGAACACATGTTTTTTATGAACTTTGGAACGAACCAGCTGGATATCCGAATGAATTCAAAGATGAGCTTTTAGACAGCATGGCCTGTGTTTATGAAATAATTCGCGATTTAGCTCCTCAAACACATATTTCATTATTTTCTTTTGCGGCTATTTGTTCTCCATGGCCTGGATATCATAATACTACTATGTATGACAAAGTAGAAAGATTTGAAGAGTTACATCCCGGATTGGTAGATTGGGGAAATGCCTCGGTCAATTTTCATGCTTATGGACACTATAATGTTTCAAATCCTATTTTAGAATTAATGGAAGCTTACCCGGTTATAACAAATGAAACCAATTTTCCACTTAACGAAGAGGTTCCTGTTATAGGCCGTGATGCCGAATCTCAATCATTAGACGGGGAACTTTTTATAAACCAGACCATGGAAAAGTTTGGCATCAGCTGGATTCAACATAAAGCTTCGGGTACAGAAAAATTTGAAAATTGGGGGTTAATTCTCGAGAATGCCCGCGAACAGGGATATATATGGTTTGGGGACAGAAGAAAACTTCAGGTTGAGTTTGACGATACTAAGGGAATTGTGACGGCCGTTTCCAAATACAACCCTGTAAATGTTCCCCTTGATTCTGGTGTGTTTTTATTAAATTCACAAGCTAAAATTACGGCCATCCCCGAACCTGGGTATAAATTTGATCATTGGACAGGGGACATAGGGGGAGAAAACAGCAACGAGGATACAATTTCCATTTCAATGAATAGCAATAAAACTGTTACGGCACATTTTATTGAGAATACTGACATCATTTTAACTTGGGCTGAAGATTTTGACCTGCCAGTCGATTGGGCCAACTATGATAATGGGGAGACAGCCTGGAGTATCCAAAATGGCCTAAATAAATTCGGGGTGGTTGACGGGTATATTTATTATGACGTTTTTCGTGCTGCTGATGAAAATGAAGGTGAAGGTGAAGGTGAATGGATCACAGAAAACGTAGATGTATCATCAGTCAATTTGGTTAACCTTTATGTAGACTTGGCTCGGATTGGAAACCTCAAAATTACTGACTCCTTAAATATTTACTATGTATTGGATGGGGGGAGCAGGAATCTTGTGGCTACAAGAAAAGCTAATTTTATTGATAGCGGCTGGGAACGGATTATTTCCGATAATATTAATGTGTCTTCAATCAATGAAATGCAAGTAGTGATTACTGCAACCACCAGTCACGAAGGGAAATGTTTTTTCTGGGATAATATTGTTGTTGAAAAACACGATACAATATCTACCATATCCGACCCTAGAAAAACCTATATGGCCAACAACAATATAAAAATATATCCGAACCCATTATCTAGTGGTATTGCGTATTTGGAATTAGCCGGATATCAACAAGATGACGAATTAAATATATCTATATTCAGTGTATTGGGAGGATTGATTGACCAAAAAGAAGTTACAATTAAACCGCATCAATCAAATATTGTTGAATTATTAAAACATGAGTTAACAGCAGAAGGAATATATATAATCCAAATCAATAATGAAAACATACTGCAGAGCATTAAACTAATAGTTCAATAAATTGAAGAATTGAAGGTCTTGTTCATTAATCAGCAAGGGAATATGGATATTTTGTACAATCAGAAATATTTGGTGTTATCATCCCTCATAATCACCAAGCGAATATTTATCCCTATCAATATTTGAAGGAGACTGTCCATGATAAGCTTTAAAGGCTCTTGAAAAGCTGGACACTTCTTTATAACCCACTGCGTAAGCGATTTCAGAAATGGTTAATTTCGGTTTGGTTTTAAGCATATCCATAGCTTTATTAAGCCGGTTCGTTTTAATAAAATCATTTGATGATATCCCCAAAATATTTTTAAGCTTTCTGTTCAAATGAATACGGCTTATATTCAGGTCTTCTGCTAATTGACTAACCGAATAATCTTCTTTATGCATGTTTTGATTGACTATGCTTTTTACTTTATGCAAAAATTTATCCACTGGATCAATCCCTTCATTTTTTATGATTGGATCCTTTTCGTTTAATACATACCGTTTGCGGTACATTTCATTTAATAATACACGATTCGCTAATAAATTTCTTACACGGGCTTTTAGCAACTCGTTACTGAAAGGTTTGGTCACATAATCATCGGCTCCTGTCTTATACCCTTCAAGCTGATATTCTTCGGCTGTTTTTGCTGTAAGCAAAATGAACGGGATATGATTTGTTTTTTCATTTTCCTTAATGTCTTTACAAAAAGAGATTCCGTCATAATCGGGCATCATAATGTCAGATATAATAATATCAGGCATGTATTTCATTGTTTTATCATAGCCCTCTTTTCCATTTTCAGCTTCTAATATTTCAAATTTATCATTGAATAAGGAAACAATAAATGACCGCATCTCTTCATTATCTTCAGCTATAAGCATTCGCAGTTTTTCTTCTTTTGCAGTGGTTTGTTCCATTTTATCCGAATCCTGGCTTTTTATATCAGGAGAAGATTCATGTGCTATAAAAGAGGAACCACTATGCATTTTACGCAAAGGATGTGCTAAATCAATGGGTCCTTCCGAAATGGGCAATTGGATGATAAAACATGTTATTCCTTCTTGTCTGGTTTCAACAGAAATTGTTCCATTTAACACTTCTGCCAATTCTTTGGATAATGCAAGGCCTATGCCTGTTCCCTCCTTTTTTAATGATGCATCATACGATTGATAAAACCGTTCAAATATTTTTTGTATTTCATTATCAGAAATCTTGTTGCCAGTATTTGAAATTTTAATGGTGATAATTTTTTTGGATATATTTAACTTTTCCCCGTTTTCACAATTTTGTATTTCAACTTTATATACTATTTTCCCTTTGTCAGGGGTAAACTTAAAGGCATTAGAAAGGATGTTTAAAAGGATGGTTTCCATTTTTTGTTCATCATACAAGCATGTAAATGAATCAAAAGGACAAACAAATTCATATTGAATTTCATGCTGGTTAGCCAATGGGATAAAAGAAGAATATACCCTTTTAAGAAAAGAAATCATATCAGCATAATCATGTTCCGCCTTTAGCTTTTGGACATTCATTTTGCGCAATTCCAGAACCTGGTTTACCAAATTTTTCATTCTAAGCGCATGATTATATAAAACATTCAATTGTTTCCGTATTGGATCCGGAATATCAGGTTTTTTAAATAATTGTTCCACTATCCCATAAATCAGGGTAAGAGGAGTTCTAAACTCATGGGATATATTGGTAAAATATTCTAATTTGAATTCATCTTTTTCATGTTGGATACGGGCTTTTTCTTCCTGTACCCGTGCCTTTTCCTGTTGTAATTTAATCTTTGCGCTACTTTCCATTAAGAGGTATAATAAATACAATAATCCTGATAAGGTTAAAAAATAAAGTATCATTGCCCACCAGGTTTTCCACCAGGGCGTTAGTATTTTAAATTTAACAGAATCTCCTTTCTCATTCCATATCCCATCACCATTAGAAGCAATTACCTGAAACATATAGACACCAGGCGGTAAATTATTATATGCGGCATACCTGTTATTTGAACCGGTTGTATACCATTCTTTATCATATCCATTTAATTTATACTTATAACTGCTTTTATCGGGTTCTACATAATTTAATGCAGAAAAAAATATTTTAATTGATGATTGGTCATGTTTGAATTTTAAAATCCTCTCTGTATTATGTTTCAATTGCAAAGCAGGATTTCCCTGTAATATGTTTTGCCCATTCACCTTTACATCGGTTATATAAATGGGGGGTATATTAGTGTTCAAATGTATTTTATTAATATTAAATTTATAAAATCCCGCTGTTTTCTCTCTTATATACAAAATTGAATCTTCTGCACACACTCCATAATCTGCATTCAATCCATTTTTTTTGTTAAAGTTTACTATTTTTTTTGTTCCCGGATTCATTCTGGAAACTCCCTCATTAGTAAAAATCCACAACTGATTCTCTATATCTTCACAGATATGTTCAATATGGTTGTTTACCAATCCGTTTTCTTCAAAGAAATATTCTATGGTATCTTTATAAGGGTTTAATTTGTTTAATCCATATTCTGTGCCAATCCATATATAACCTGTTTTATCCTGATGTAGGGCATTTATTTTCTGATTGCTCAACCCTGTATTTGTTTCCGGATTGTAATAATAATTTTTGAACGTGTTTTTTTCATGGCCATAACGCGATAATCCATTATATGTCCCAATCCATATATGTCCTTCTTCATCTTCCATTAATCTGCTTGGTTTATAATAACACAATCCGTCTTGTTGAGTAATATGGACAATCTGTTCATTTGGTTTTAATACATCAAGTCCTTCTTGTGTAGCAATCCAAACATTTCCTTTTCTATCATGCAGAATATCATATATCAGATCATGGGTTAAATTCGAATACTGTTGAATGTGCTTGTTGATTGTTTTAACAAATCTCATTTGGTCAGGGTCAAAAACAGATATGCCATTTTCTGTCCCAAACCATAACTTTCCCTGTTGATCTTCTTTGATGCACCAAATATAATTGCCAACAATATTATGCTGCCCCTGATTTTTCAAAAATCTTTTTTTTACATGAAGTTGTTCATCTAATAATAGCAAACCGCTTCCAAACGTACCACACCATAAATTATCATGACTATCTTTGAACAAGGTTTTTGCATAGTCCCTGTAAGTAGGATGTTGGATACGATAAAGAAATGCATTAAAATATATTTTGTTTGGATAATAAACATATATTCCTTTTGAAGTTGCTATCCATATATTATCAGCTTTATCCTGGAAAACTGAATTAAAGACTGTACCCTCCTGTATCTGCGATCCTTTTTGAGGATACCGGGATATTTTTTCATAAGACTCCCGGCTATATATACATAAATCATCATGCGTTCCTGCCCAAATATTTCCTTTGCCATCAATCATTCCAAGCCGAAGAAATGTATTGCTAAGGGTATCGGTTACTATTTCTTCCAACGGATCAAATACGATATGGTATTCTTGCTTCCCAAGATGATACCTTCCATCTTTATCTACAAAAAGAAGATCAACAATATTTAATTCTTGATCTCTTTGATAAAAAAATTGTTTGGTTTCTTTTGTTGTAAAATTATATTTTATCAACCCATATTTCCATGTGCCTGCCCACAAATTGTTTTGTTTGTCAATTTTTATTCCAGAAGGTGTAATAAGCGTGTTTCCTTTTGATTTATCTAATGAAATTTGCAAACGGTTCATGGTTTGTTTCTTAGGATCATACCAATTAATTCCTTTTGAAGTTTCAATCCAAATAAATCCTTTATAATCCTGATACACCCCTTTAATAGCGTTATCCCATAACGAAAAATCATTTTCAGGATCATGAAAGTAATGTTTAAACTTTCCGGTTAACTTATTAAAAACATTTAAACCATAACCGGTGCCTATCCAAATCTTATTATGATCATCCTCTAACAGGCTCAATACATCATTATTTGATAAACCATGTTTATTTTTAGGGTCATAAAGATAAGTTTTAAAATTATATGCATCAAAACGGCATAATCCTTTTTTGGTAGCAATCCATATAAACCCCTGCTCATCCTGTATGATATCTTTAACAAATGATGCAGGAAGTCCGTCTTCTACGGTAAACTGTTCAAAAATCAAATGCTTATAATTAATATCCTTATTATTGGCAGTTAGTTCAAGTGCCGATAAAAATAAAAATATGTGCAGAATTTTTATCATTTTATTTTTTATTGTCGTTGTCCCCATGACAAAACTTTTGCCACAAGCGCATGATCAAAAAAGGAGGGTCCACCGCCATAGCGGGGCAAGCTATATGACATTTGAAACATTAAAAATATGCTTTTCATTAATATCTTTCTTTATATTAAGAAAACAATAAAATCCTTAAAATATACATTTTTTTTTAATTTTCAGATAAAATGCAATAAAAAAATTTCGCTGAAATATATAAACCAAGTTTGTGATTTCTGATCGAGTCCTATAAAGTGCTATAAATCCAATAGCTACTATAGCTCTGTAGATAAGAACGCAGATGATTGATGATTTTGTACTTTTATCGGACGATAGTGGAAGCGGCTGCTGTATTTTTAGCTGTCCGTTTATGGTGATGTTGTCACTTTAAACAGATTTTTTATCTCTTAATGTGCATTGCTTTGCAAAATAATCCATAGCGAAATTGTAAATACTTATTAATTTTTTTTATTTTTGAAAAGAATTCATTTATAAACGTTTGTAAACATTTATAAACGCTTACAAACATTTACAAACGCCTTTATGGCTTGATTCTCAACAATATTAAACATAACATGTTTGGCAGCCAAAAATATTTATATAATAGATATAAACGCAATGTCGTTGTGGAGATGTTGCATGCAAGCTTAAGAAACATCCTGCAACCATGAAACTGACTGAAAAACAAA
>CAYMKE010000151.1:0-7879 GCA_964390955.1 uncultured Bacteroidales bacterium
TTGGACAGGATGTTAAGTTCATACTTTTCTGCTGCATATGCACTGGCAATAGCCCCGATGCCTTGCAATTCTTCTTCTTTTATTTTTTTTGCACTCAATGCTGTATCATTGCTGTCTATGAGACGTATGCCCGGGTATTGTTCGAAAAAATCCTGGCATTGTAAGATTGCCATTGGATGGGAAAAAACTTCTTTTATGTCTTCAATCGTTTGTCCTGGTATGGCTACCAGGTTTTGCTCAATACGCATATAAATTTCACCGATGATCCGTTTGTTCGATTCTGTCAATAATTTATAATTGGGTAAAATGCTTCCGGCAATATTGTTTTCAATGGCCATGATACCAAAATCGGCTTCATTTTTTCTCAGGCTCACCATCAATTCTTTGAATGTATCCCGGGGAATGATTTCAATTTCCTGCCCTTCGAAATAATGAATGGCTGCAGTTTCGTGAAAAGCCCCGTATCCTCCCTGGATTGCAATTCTGTATGCCCGCCCCTTCTTTTGATGATTGTTATTTGACATGATGTATTATAAAAAAAATCCCGGAAAAAATTCCGGGATTAAGTTAAATATATTATATGTTCATTTTATCAATCCCGGATTCATAAGCAAAAATAAAAAAAATAAAAAAAGATGTTTACTATTTGTGTCATCATAAATATATTTTTAATATATGATTCAAAAGTAATGAATCTTTAGATAAAAAAATAAAAATCAATTTATTTTTTAATTTTTGATTGTAATATCAATTCAATCATTTGTAAATTTTAAAACCGTGTTTGTCTGCCGGTCTTATCCAGCAGGCTGTTATTTTTATTTACTATTTGAGTATTGCCGGGAAGTTCCTCTAATATATTTTCCGAAACATATACTTCTTCTAATTGAAGTGTATTTTTAATTCTTATAATTCGTTCATTGCCCGTTTTATGTTTTCCTATAGCACGAAATGCATAGTGCAATGCTTCTTTTAGGCCAGATGTTTTTACAGGGATTTTTGCTCTCGTCAAAAATGTACTTGTATACACGTTTTCATATGTTTTTTGAAAATCAATGGCTTTGTATAGTTCATCTGTTATGATGTCAGCCAGTCCCATTCCGACAGCATTGCCCTGGGTCTCGGGAGTTAACTTAAGTAAAATCAACTGGTTTATATTGGCGCTTTTGGGTTCGGGTTCTCCATAAATATAATTTCTGCCTATTATATTTGTATCAATGCCTGTTCCGCTAATGTTTTTCCCTATTTCATCCACAATTAAAATATCAATATCTTTCACGGGGAGACATGGCATATTTTGTTTTGCCATTGCCAGTAATACCGGTTCTTTATTCATAATATCATGTGTAAGAAGCGCTTCAACATGCATGGTCTGGTCATAACCATCTTCAACAATAGCAATTCCGCCCATTATCTTTCCCGACTCAAAGATTTTTTTTGCGGCACGGGGAAGTATTTTTTTTAATCCATACACTCCATACTCATGTATTTCAAGTGCTTGTGCGTGTTTTCCAGCACCAATTACAGCCATTTTCACGAGCCCGCTTTCATAGGTATCATGATATGCGGTGTGTGGTTTTATCCTGTTCACTAAAATAATACCATCGGACTGATAGGCATACTTGTCCATGAACACACGGGCTTCAATGCCATCGTTGTTTAATTCAACCACTTCCATTGACGATTTTACAGGGCACCCCATGGCTGTTTCAGTAATTCCTAATCCGTTCAATACTTTTAGCTGGCCTTCAGCAGTTGCACCACCATGACTTCCCATTGCGGGGAAGATAAACGGACTGGCATTTTGTTCTTTCAAAAAACCGACCAAACGTTGTATTATGAGTTGAATATTATTGATTCCCCGGCTACCTGCAGCAATACCAACAGACTTTCCATTTAATTTTTCGCAGGGGAATTTTTTAAACTCGTTGTTCAAAACATATTCCAGGTCATGAACAGGGTTGCTTTGAAATTGTTGCCGGATTTTATGCAATTGAATGTCAGTTCGTTCCATATATATAATTAGAGTCTGTCCATAAAGTCAAGTGTTTGGGGCATCATGTTCGATAACAAGGCTTGCGAAGCCCCAAAATGCGCAGTTTACTGATGTAAATGAGCAATTTTGGGGCAAGCATAACGATGTTGGCGGACATGATGGAACAAACACGAAGCAGAATAAAAGATGCTCCCTTTTCCTCCACACTTACTCATAAACATCATCGCCCCGTGATTCTATATGTCTATATTCGCATATTTTGCGTGGTTTTGTATGAATTCTCTTCTGGGTAGTACGTCATCACCCATCAGCATAGAAAAAATCCTGTCGCATTCGGCGGCGCTCTCAATGGTTACCTGTTTCATACGTCTTGTTTCAGGGTTCATCGTGGTTTCCCATAATTGTTCAGAATTCATTTCACCAAGTCCTTTATACCTCTGGAGGGATACGCTTCCTTCTTTTCCATCTGCCAATTCCAGTACTGCTTGTTTTCTTTCATCTTCGCCCCAGCAATATCTTGCTTGTTTTCCTCTTTTGATCAAATAAAGAGGCGGGGTAGCAATATAGAGATACCCGGATTGAATTAATTCATTCATGTAACGGAAGAAAAATGTCATGATCAATGTGGAAATGTGGCTTCCATCCACATCCGCATCTGTCATGATAATGACTTTATGATACCTGATATTATCCAGGTTAAGTGCTTTGGAGTCGTCTTCGGTACCAATGGTTACGCCAAGAGCCGTAAATATGTTTTTGATTTCCTCATTTTCAAATATTTTGTATTGAAGGGCTTTTTCTACATTCAATATTTTTCCCCTCAAAGGCATGATGGCCTGAAACTTTCTGTCTCTTCCCTGTTTGGCGGTGCCGCCTGCAGAATCACCCTCAACAAGGAATAATTCTCCTACGGTTGGGTCTTTGCTGGCACAGTCGGCTAATTTACCCGGCAACCCTGCACCGGAGAGTGCCGATTTACGCTGTACCATCTCTCTTGCCTGGCGTGCTGCATATCGTGCATTGGCAGCCATAATAACTTTTTGTACGATGGACTTGGCATCTTTGGGGTTTTCTTCAAGGTAATTAGAAAGCATGCTGCTTACAGCCTGGTCTACCGAGCCTACTACTTCCGAATTTCCTAATTTTGTTTTGGTTTGTCCTTCAAATTGGGGTTCAGCTACTTTTACAGAGATTATAGCTGTTAATCCTTCCCTGAAATCATCGCCTGTAATACCTACTTTCATTTTTTGCAGCAGTCCTGATTTTTCAGCATAGTTTTTCAGTGTACGTGTCAGTCCCCTGCGGAAACCGGCAAGATGTGTTCCCCCCTCAATGGTATTAATATTATTGGCATATGAATGAACATTTTCACCAAATGATGTATTATAATGCAACGCTATTTCTACAGGGACTTCATATTTATCGGATTCCATGTGGATCGTTTTTTCGATCAGTTTTTCACGGCTCTTATCAAGATATTCTACAAATTCTTCCAGGCCGCGTTCCGAATAAAATTCTTCATACCTGTATTCGCCTTCATTTCCATTTTCATCACCATTTTCATCCTCTTCGCCATTTGTTTTTACCAGTTCCCTTTGGTCGGTGAGTGTTAACCGAACTCTTTTATTCAGAAAAGCTAATTCTTTTAACCGTTGGGAAAGTATTTCAAATTTAAATTCTGTTGTGGTGAATATCTCAGTATCCGGTTTGAAATTAATCAGGGTTCCGGTTTTATTTGTTTCACCTGTTTCTCTGACATCACCCAGTGGTTTCCCTTTTGAGTATTCCTGGATAAATATTTTACCGTTCCGGTATATTTCTGCTGTAAGATGCGATGACAGGGCATTTACACAGGAAACACCAACACCGTGCAACCCACCGGACACCTTATATGAGTCTTTATCAAATTTACCCCCAGCATGAAGTACTGTCATAACCACTTCCAATGCAGATTTTTTTTCCTTTTCATGATATTCAACAGGGATGCCTCTTCCATTATCATATACTGTTATTGTCCCATCTTTATTGATTGTAACGTCTATCCGGTCGCAATGGCCAACTAATGCTTCGTCAATTGAATTGTCAACGACTTCATAAACCAAATGATGCAGCCCTTTTTCACTAATATCCCCAATATACATTGCAGGCCTTTTCCGTACAGCTTCCAGGCCCTCTAATACATGAATACTCTCCGCGGAATATTCTGTTTTTTTTACATCAATCTTTCTGTTGTTCTCTTCCATATAAAATTAAGTTATTTCTTTAGCATTTAAATACCTGTTACATATTTTCCAGGCATAATTTAAAAGCATTAAAATTAATAGTTTCTGCCCATATAATCATATTTATTTTAATATTTTTATAAACAAATAATTAACAATCTGAACGAAGCTTGCAAAGTCCCAAAATGCGCAGTTTACCGGTGTAAATGCACATTTTTTGGGCAGGCGTAACAAAGAAGCCCGGCGTTGTAGACAAATATTGTTTGGTATTCTGGAATCAATAAGCGATTAAGCTGTTCCTTTAAAGTCAAAATTTAACTGTGTAAATAAATCACTTATGTCTGAAAACGATTTTTTTAAAGACGACAATTCAATATTGGTTAATGATTGAATCTCAATGTAATTATCTACAGTATTGTTTTGCAATATTTTTTGAGACTGGCTTTTAAACCTGATCAGCATCAGGAAGTCATATACCTGTAATATTTCATTGATGAGTTCGTTTTTTATAATCCCCTGTTCTTTTAGTGCTTGTAACCGTGCGATTGTATTGGTTTCAGGAATTTTGTTTTGGATTGCATAAATCCGGGCAAATCCACTGATCGGGACAATTGCTTTTTTAATATCAAACACGTCTGATTGGTTATGCCTGGAGTCAGGGACAATATTTCCTAACAGATTTACCGGTGGTTTAAAGCGTTGAACAGATTGCATCATGTGTTGAAAGAAAACAGCTTTGCTGTCAGTGGTATTGTTTATGTGTTCATGAAGTTTATTTACCAGTATTTCTGAACCATACACAAGCCTTAAATCAAACATGATAGATATTTCCAAAATGCTTTCGGGATCACTGTTTTCTATCCATTTTTTGAAGTAGTGTTTCCATTCGGAAAGAGGCCGGCACCATTTTTCATTTTTGGCCATAAACCCACCTTTGCAATATTCATATCCAATCTGGTCAAGCCAGTTATTTACATGGCCGGCCAATGTTAAAAAGTACTGCTGTATTTCTTTTGTGTTTTGATTGCCATTGTCTTCAAAAATGATGGCATTATCCTGATCTGTCTTGAGTGTTTGTTCCTGTCGTCCTTCGCTTCCTAATGCAATAAAGGCAAATGGAGCAGGAGGGGGGGAGCCTATCTTTTCAATGCTTAATTCTATCAGTCTTTTGGTAATGGCATCGGATACGGAAGTCGTAAGATTTGTAATATTTTTTGATGTTGCCCCACTGCTCAATAATAACCCAATGATGCCCGGCAGGCGGTCATAGACTGCTTGAATATCTTCTGTTATTTCAGCTCTTTCGATTTCTTTTTGAAGATATGAATTGGTATTGTGTTGGATTGTAAGCAACTCATGTTTATGGACCATACCTGTTAAAGTACCGTGATGGTTTTTTACCGGAAGATGGCTGATGTGATGATGTTCCATTGTCAGTAATGCATCATGCAATAATGTTGAATCGCTGCTGATGACGACCGGTGATGACATGATTTTGGAAACAGCCTCGGACATATCCAGGTTTTCAGCAATCACCCTTGTTTTGAAATCCTGGTCAGTGACAATGCCAATCGGGGTGTTATTGTCTTTTGTAATGATCAGCGCTTTTTGTTTTTTCTTTTTCATGAATGCACCGGCTTCCTGTATTGAAGCATTCATTGCCATTGAAAAGTGTTTCCTGATGAATTGACGGATGGGTATGTTCATCAACAAAAGAGAGTTTTGGAGCTCCCCGGCCAGTTTGACCTGGTATTGTTCCCTTTTTTGTTGCCTCGATACTTCTTTGACCACAAATATATAACCATTCTCATTGCTTATTTTTATGTTCGATATGGTCAGCACAATTTCCATGGGCTGGCCGTTTTTTGTTTGCATGACGGCTTGGAAGTTTTTAGAGCCTTTGATTTTGTGTAATGCGTCATCAACAGGTTCATCACTTTCCGGGATTGAAAAAATATCCGGTATGGATTTGTTTTTTATTTCTTGGTCGGTCAAGCCTGTCATTTCAAAGATTTTATTGTTGGCATAGATGATGTTATCATTCAATACCATTAATGTTCCTTCGGTAGATGCTTCAACCAGTGCTTTGTATTTGAGTTTTGATTGTTTTAGATTGTCTTCTGCGTTTCTCCTTTTTCGTTCGATCAAAAGGCTCTGCCGGGCACTGTAAAAAATAAACATGCTGATAAAAACAATGATTGCCAGAGTTGTTTTTATCAGGTTGCTTTGCAGTGCATTGATCTCCTGTTTTACATCTTCAAGATAAATGCCTGTTCCGATAATCCATCCCCAGGGTTCAAATCCTTTTACATACGACAGTTTTGGTACGATCCGGGTGCTGTCATCTTTCCATTGCCACATATAGTCTATATATCCGTGCTCTTGTTTATTTACAATTTGCACAGCTTTTACAAACAAGCGTGTTCCCTGCGGGTCTTTGTAATTGGCCAGGTTTTGATTGTTCAGCTCAGGCCTGTATGGATGCATGATCATACGTGGCGTGGTATCGGTGATCCAGAAGTAATCTTTTCCTTGATCACCATACCGGATGTGTTTGACACGGGTGGCGGCTGTTTTTTGGGCTTGTTTTTCTGTCATTTCGCCATCCAGTACTTTTTGATGGTAATCATTGACAATGCTCCAGGCAGAGTTGGTCAGCTCCCGAATCATATCTTTTTTTGCATTCATCATGTTTTTTTCAAATGCAGGAAGGAATATGACAAAAAAGGATATGACAAATAACACGATAACCATTGAGGAGGGGATTACGATCCGTAAAAAGAATTTTCCGAAATGGTTGTTATTTGTCATCTGTTTGTTTTTATTAAAAGTATAGAATTTCAAAGTATCTGAATTCTGTCTTTTTTAAAGTTACAATTTTACGATATTTAGTATTAAAGACGATGGTTCAAAGATCATTAATCCTTTGGCATTGCTGCCTGATGCCAGTACGGGCCCTGCAATACACTGAAGCCGGTTTTTTAAAGTCATTTTTTTAAAGCGTTTACGCCTTAATTTTGAGGCATATGCAATATGTGTGCCTTCTATATGAGAATGACCACAAAAACTAAATTTAATATTTTTTTCTTTCATATAACGAATATGAGGCATAAAATCATAAATATCGGTATGAAAATGTTTTAGAGACCCTGTGAAATCAGGAAACAAGTAATGTGAGAACAGGATATTTCCATCCGGCTGTTCCATGATTTGGTATTCGGGAAGGCTGTTTAAAAAGTCAATATCCTGGTCTTTGAGGCATACATGTTCTTCGTCTTCATAAAGCCAAACCTTATTATTTACAACTTTTTGCTGTTCTTCTACAGTGAGTTCAAACCAGTTTTCGGGATATTGCACCCCTGCTTTATGTTCAGGCAGTTTCTTTAATGTAAACAGGTCATGGTTGCCTGTCACGGCAATGTGAAAATGATGTTTAATTATTTCGATACACTGATGTGCATTTTTTGTAGCTGCATGGATGTAATGATTTCCTGAAAACCCGGTTATATCGCCCAGGCAAACCAATGTGTCACATTGTTCATGCTCAAAAATCCGCATGGCCTTTTTGAGCATGATAATGTCTTCGTGAATGTCTGATACGATGCCTATTTTCATATGTTTATTTTTAATTTTCAATGGTCATATGGAGCTTGCATGTAAAAAA
>CAYMKE010000152.1:0-7857 GCA_964390955.1 uncultured Bacteroidales bacterium
ATAGCATTCCACGTCTGTGATAGTTGCACCGGTGATGAGGCTATCGGGGCAACAGATAATCACTACATTCACAGGTTCAATGTCTGCGCATGGTCCATCGCCTGCTTTTATATAATAGGTTCCGGATGTGGTTACACTGTCGGGTTTGCTGAGTTCAGTTGCGGCAGAAGCATCAGTCCAATATGTCAATTTAAAACCACCACTGGTAGATGAGGTATCTCCAATAGCCATAAGCCTGATATATATGGTGTCAACTGCATCACTGGAAAAAACGAGTTTATCGATTAAACTTTTGTTCACATTATATGCTCCTGATACATCCAATACAAAAGACTGCCAACTTGTTGTCAAATCAGCTGAGTAATCCTGGGAAGTCTGTCCATTACTGTCCCCCAACTTCGTGTTCATCGTTATTGCAGAGGTTGCCTTTGCTTCAAAATAGATAAAGGGATTGGCAGAAATATCAATTGATGCATCATCAAGGGTAAATTTGGCATCTGCTTCTTCTGTTATTTTCACCATTTGATCGCCCTGAATTATATCTCCAGCCCACCAAGTTTCCTTCATCCATGTAAAGACATCATCAGAATATCCATGATCAATATTTTTGCTGTGATCTGTACTTGCAAAATAATCAATAAATGATGTGTCGGTGTATTTATACCATAGAGGTATCACCCCTGTACTGCCCTCAGTTACCTCAGGAGCAGTCAGGTCAACAGAAGGGCAAGCAGTATCTGGGTCAGTGATTATCAGATTGGCTAATGAATCCGGTAAAATAGTCAGTGATATTTTATGCGGGTCGCTTTCACATACTGCTGGATTAGAATTTGCCTGGGTTACCCAGAAAGTATACGTTCCGGAAGCCGTTTTGCCGGTAGCATAAGTATTGGAAGTACCGCTTTGCACTTCTACAAGTAAAAGTGAATCACTATACCAAAAATAATAAGGATTGGACTCTGTGCTGGTGGCTGTTAAATCCGGCACTGTTTCACCAAGGCAGATAGTATCATTGTCTCCACCCGGTTCATCAAACTTGGGTTTTGCCTGTATGAGCAATGTGTCTTTTTTAGGGTCAACCTGGCATGGATTGTAAATGTTTACTATGTATTCATAATCACCTTCATTCCCAGCAGGTACATTAATTATAGGATTTGAAATATTAGCATCTGACAAAAAGTTGAGTGCCGTGGGCGTTCCTGTCCATTCATACCGGGTTCCCCCTGTTGCAACCAATTGATAATCCTGGCCTGTACATATCCCTGCTGTGTCTCCTGGTATTCCCTCTACCATCACATCCACTTCAAAATCATTAAACCCGGCAAGGTATCCAAACCTGGCAGTAGATGATGTCCCGTGCAATATACCCAAATGAAAAACAGCAGAATCATTGGTGACTTTTACTGCATCATCAGTGTCCACGTCAAGGGTATCTATTTCTATGCTTGCATACAGCCAATCCCCTGTAGTTGTGGTAACAGAACTAAAATCTGTCCCCTGGATAGCGCCTGCTGATTCAACCCCGTTAACAAACATCTTAAACCTGGTTTCCGGATTTGAAGGGGCATCCTGTACTAAAATATTCATAATTAACTTTCTGCTTTTTCTATTGCCCTTCCAAGGAAAAATAGGTGTGCGTACAAAACCCACTTCATTTGACCCGGTACACTCGTCTATAGGAGGTAAGATGGCTGCGCCCATTTCACCTACACCACTTGGCTGGTATACATATACATTTTTGTCTGCTTTGACATATATATAATCTTCAGTTGTTCCGTCAAAACAAAAACTGGTGGTCTCTCCGGCATCTATAGTAACCCCATCTCCACCATTGAATTCAATATCTGTAGTATTTTCCACGGCCATTACAAATACACATTCATTCTCAGGATAATCATAATTGCCTTGCATAGCAATATATTCTTTACCTAATTTATCAAGGGGGATTGTTTGATCAGCCAATAAATCAGGGTCACCGTGATCCGTTTCCTGACTATCATTGGTTATCGTTACAGCAATATCCTTATCTGATGTAATATGAGAACCATATAAGGTTATCATATCACCATCGGAATGCGATATCATTTGAGCAGAATACGTTTGCCCTCTGTCTAAGGTGACATTAAACGAAGTTCCGGCAGAATGGCCAACAATATCGTCATTTGGAGTAATTGTTACTTCAGTATCATCTTCGGTTGCTACAATTTCAAAAGACTGTAGTGCCGGAGGGTCATAATGATCGCTTTCATAAGTCCAATCACTTTGTTGAGAAATATAAAATTCAGTCCCAAGCCCATGGCGTCCCTTCAATGCCAATATATCTGAATTAGATCCCAACCAATCCACAGTATCAACATATTCACTTCCCCATGACTGAATACCACCAATTTCATAATAAGCACTCACAGGTACAGATGCCTCTATCAACACACCTTTATTTTCTGGTGAATCGGCATCGACATTTTCAATATCATCAATAAAAGCTGTTAAATCGTATTTCTTTGCTGAATTTGCCGGGACATTAAATGTTATAGGGGTAAACCCTGCATTCGCCGGTTGGCTGATGGTTACATCAGCCGCATTATCAAATGTTGTAATTACAACACCAATGGGTTTATCGGCATGCTCGCTGTTAATATCCGGTGCCGCAAACCAAAATTCTGTATCTGTTTGGGAAAAAGTAAACTCTAATGAAACGAACAAGAAAATTAATCCTGTTATATATTTAATAATTGTTTTCATGATGTTTTATTTTTCAAATAATAAAATTTATTATATAAAATTAATGGCTGTTCAATCAAATTAAAAAGCATGAGGAACCCCCATTGACATCGTGAACTATTAAGTTCATAGCGTCAAAAAAAAGTTCATCCTGACAAAAAAAAGTTTGTTTTATTTTGTTTAAAGTTAGGGTTGAGTTTATTATTGATCTTTGAAATGTGCGCTTTTATAATATTAATTATTAGGATCATCATGTTTAACAAGATGATATACATGTTTATTTAACCACGGGTTATTGATGCAAATGAGCCTTTTTCAATATTTCAAGAATCTCATTTTGTCCTTTTTTCTTCTTTAAATTTATTGACGTTTTTCGTTATAAAACACGAGACACTGTCTTTTACATTTAACACCAATAGACCTTTTTACAACAAAATTTGCAGTAGACTTTATTTTTTTAATAAATTATTTTGTCAATTTTTAAAAAATATCATATATTTGCAAAAGAGTAACAGAGGATACCAAGAGTAAACAAAGGAGAACAAACTTTATTCTGTTTAATATGGATAAAATTCAATACATCAACAAGCATCTTGAAAAACTACAAGGGAAGTTTTTTCTAAAATCGGAAGCATTTGCAGATGCCATTATTTCCGGTATACGGGAAAACGAAATAAAAAAAGGAGATGTATTGCCTCCCATCAACAAAGCTGTTGAGGAATTAAATCTTTCACGCAAAGCCATATATACCGGATACAATATATTAAAAGAACGGGGTATTGTCGGGACAAGAGAACGTATTGGCTATTATATTGCTTCGGAAAACATTCATCAACAAACCAGGATACTGCTTATTATGCTTTTTCTTAGTCCTTATCTGAGGACATTATACCATTCGATGAGTAAGAGGCTCGAGGGAAAAGCAATGATCGACTTGACATCCCATTATGCAAATCCCAAGGTTCTTTCCATGATTCTGAATGATACTATATCGCAATATGATAAAATTGTCGTTTCCGGTTTTACAAATCCTGCTTTTAAGAAAGAAATTAAAAAGATCCCGCCTGAAAAACTGATTCTTTTTTCCCGTAGTGGCGGGTATAAAGATGCCCAAAATTATTATTTGCAGGATTTTCACAAAGGCACTTATCATGCGCTCCAGAAGGAAATTGATATATTAAAGAAATATAAAAATCTTTATTTAATATATGAAAGCAGTAATAAGAATTTTCCCAATGGGATCATTCTTGCTACAAAAGAGATTTGCGAACAATACGGTTTAACATATCGCCAAATAAATAAATGTGACGACATAGATGAGATGAAAGATTCATTATTCTTTACTATCAATGATGATGACCTTGTTAGGATACTTGAACTTATTGAAGATAAAAAACTTGTACTGGGGAAAGATGCGGGCATCATCTCTTATAATGAAACGTCTGTAAAACGTGTGATCAGGCAGGGAATCACTACCATTTCCGTGGATTTTGCCAAAATGGGAGAAATGATAGCAGACTCGATTTTATCTTCAGAAAACAACCAGGTTTACCTGGAAACCAAAATGATTAAACGTGCTTCAATTTAAAAATAATTAATTATGTATGGATTAGCTATTAGTGATATTATTGCAATTGTTTTGTATTTTCTATTTTTATTAGGTATGGGCTACTATTCTGCAATGCGGATAAAAAATCAGGAAGATTATTTTCTTGGAGGCCGCAGGTTTGGGAAAGTAGTTCAGATATTTGCTGCATTCGGCCAGGCCACGTCTGTTGAAAATGCGGTGGGGATGACAGTAGTTGTGTTCAGAAACGGTTTAGCAGGTGTTTTGCAAGCTATTTCCGGCATTTTTTACATGCCGCTTTTCTGGATCACTTCAATATGGTACAGGAGGCTTAGGACGATCACTCTGGGAGATTTTTTTGAGGAACGATTTAACTCAAAAGGAATAGCAGCTTTTTATGCAGGTGTAAGCGCCTTTTTCTTCATGCTGATCATCGGGCTTGGATTTATGGCCATGACCAAGACTGTCACCGCTATTGCAGAAAAACCGGTTTCTGAACTTACCGTTGAGGAAAAGGTAGAACGCCAACAAGCATTAGAATTAGATAAGCTTGAAAATACAGACATACGCCTATTGACTGTGGCAGATAAAGCGAGATTAAAAGAATTGCGTTTGATGAATCCACGAAAAGATTTTTCATATTTTAATGAAATTGCACTCATGTGGATCGTGCTCATAATTGTGGTATTATATGCTGGGTTCGGGGGGCTTGAAGCAGCATTTCTAAGCGATACGCTCCAGGGGATACTTATCTTGTTGTTATCTATTTTGATGGTGCCTTTTGCCTATCAAAAAATCAACAGTATGTTTAATACAGAAGGTGTTAGTGGGATTATTGAAGTTGCCCGTTCTAAATTGCCCGAATCTGCATTTGAAATATGGGGCTCTCCTCAGCTTGCCGATTTCACGTGGTATTATCTCGTGGTGCTCACGATTGTTATTTTTATCAACATTTGTACCCAGGCAAACCAATTGGTTGCATGTGGTTCGGCCAAAGATGATTATACGGCGCGTTTTGGGTTTACATCCGGAATCTTTCTTAAGCGAATCTCCAGTTTGATGTGGGGCACCACAGCCATCTTATTAATCATTTTATATAGTGATTTAATTTCCAACCCGGATTATTTATGGGGTAAAGCAACCAGGGATTTACTGGGCCCATTGAATTTGGGTTTGGTAGGGCTGATGATCGCTTGTTTATTGTCTGCTCTTATGTCAACTGCAGAAGCATTAATGCTTACATCGTCCAGCCTGTTGACCCATAACCTTGTCCGCCCCCTTTACCCAAACCTACCGGAAAAAACCTACCTCAGGATAGGGAAGGTAAGCGGGATATTTATTATGGTCGGTGCCGTACTTTGTGCTATGTGGTTCGATAATATCTTTCAGCTGTTGAAAATTTTATGGGAATTCAATATCATCGTGGCCGCAGGTTTTTGGCTGGGGATGAAATGGCGCAAAGCGAACCGAAAAGCAGCATGGGCTTCAGCCATAAGTACAGCCATAATATTTTTTGTATTACAATTACTCATTCCATTAATCCCCGGAGTAAAAACGAATGAATACCTGACCAAGACAATTGAACCGAGGGAAATTGTTGTTGAATATAAGGCGCGAAATGTTGATGTTGAAAACCGTGAAAAAGAAATTGAATTATGGGAAAAATTAAATAAAAAAGGAATTACAGACACGGAAAAACCTCCACCACTTCAAGTAGGGGAAGAATTTGAAAAGAAAACCATTACCAAGAAGAAATCTATCTTCTGGTCAAATGGATTAAAATATGGCGAAAACGGGAAAGTATATGGAACAGGATTGCTTTCTTTAGAGTTGCTGGCAATGGATGCACTGGGCTTTGAGCTGTCGAAAAATGATTATGCAATGAATGAAACGTTAAGATTATTAGCTCGTTCGACCTGGCCATTTTTAATCCTCCTCCTGGTAGGCTCATTTACCAAAAGAGAGCCCAAAGAAATGCTTGACCGTTTTTATGTAAAAATGAAAACACCTTCAGTTGCTGACAAAGAAGAAGATGACAGGCAGATGCAATTGTCTTATGAAAATCCACAACGGTTTGATCACAAAAAAATGTTTCCTAAATCGAACTGGGAATTTGAAAAATTTGAAAAAATTGACATCAAAGGCCTGCTTTACTTTTCAGCAGGAGCAGCTTTGATTTATGGAATATTGTACTTTATATCATCTCTTGGTAAATAAAACATAAAACGTATGATAAAAAAATATTTAGACGACTTGGAAAGCAGGATTAACGCGGAAGAAGAAGACCGGTTAATCAAGCATTGGGATGCATTCATCCACAACCAAATAAAAGAAGACGTGTTTGTTCCCCGGCGGAATTACACTGCCCCGGAAACTGTCGAATATCCTCAGATATTAGGAAATAAAGCCATGGAAGACATGGATCTTATGGTGATTCGCGAGTTGAAAGGATGTTCAAATTTGCTCCTGAATAATTTTGGCAATCTACTTAATGTACGGGCTAATTATAGTGTTGGAATCTTTCCTTCTTTTTTTGGAGCAGAAATTTTTTATTCAGATGATTCACTTAACCTGATGCCCATAACACGGGAATTACCACCTGAGGAAATTGACAATATCTTAGAAAAAGGGATTCCTGACCTCAACACAGGATTGGTGGCCAAAACATTTGAATTTGGACATTATTTCATGGATTTGATAAAAGATTACCCGAAGATAAAAAAATACATTCACCATTACCACCCCGATTTTCAAGGCCCTATGGATATTGTAGAATTGCTCTGGGGTTCTGAAATCTTTACTGATATCATTTTAAAACCGGATCAGGTGACCGATCTGTTAAAACTTGTTACAGATACATATATTAAATTATTAAAAAAGTGGTACCAAGAATTCCCACCGTATTACGATGACATGTCGGTTCATTGGGGCTTAATGCAGCCCGGCCATGTAATGATAAGGGATGACTCGGCCACTAATTTTTCTCCCGACCAGGTAAATGAATTTATTTTGCCTTATGATCAACTGGTGTTAAATGCATTTGACGGGGGAACCATTCATTATTGCGGAGGGGGGACGCATTTTATCGAAGATATGTGTAACCTGGATAAAATGTATGCAATTCAATTATCACAACCAGATTACAATGACATGAATATAATTTTCGACAATACAGTAGACAAAAAAATAAAATTGCTCGGATTACGAAATGATGGTGTGGAACAAGCGGTTAAACAGGGGCGTTCCCTGAAAGGCCAGGTGCATACCGGGGATTTTATTTTTCATAGTACGAGTTCAAAAAATGAATAGCTTAACATGAAATGATTTACAATAATCTTTTGTTCCATTAAAAAAAATAAAACTATGATAATTAAAAAAAAATTCTTTATTTTATTAAGTATGTTTTTCGTAACATGGCACATGCGGGGAGCTGATTTGCATGTAGGCCAGGGGCAAACATACAGTACAATACAGGCAGCAGTAGATGCCGCCTCACCGGATGATGTAATAATTATTCATCAGGGAACTTACAGGGAACAGGTCGAAATTGATGTAGAAGGCCTGACATT
>CAYMKE010000153.1:0-7853 GCA_964390955.1 uncultured Bacteroidales bacterium
GTGTTTGGATCATAATGTTCGGTAACGAGGCTTGCGAAGCCCCAAAATGTGCAGTTTACTGATGTAAATGAGCAATTTTAGGGCAAGCGTAGTGAAGCCTGCCCCGTAAGGAAGAATGACTGTATCGGGGTTAGTGGACATGATTTAACCAATACTAATTGTATGTTGGTAAAAACGAATAATTGGTTGAATAATTCATCATTTGTTCAACAAAATCGTTTTGATATTGGATTGTAACATCAATAATATCTCCGTTTTTTGTTTCGGGTACTAATACTGGATTGATAAAACCAGTATATGGTGCAAGGTTAAGTTTTTTGTACCTGGTGATTACCTCTTTGTGGAGTGTATCATTAATTTTTACTCCATATGTTTCGATCAGCTCTTTGGCTGACTGAAGGTCTCCTTCGGATTTAATGCGTTGAATCTCAGAAAGCAATTCAGCAAACAATGCCCTGAGCTTTTGATGGTCATTTATAACAAAATATGTTTTCCCATTTTTTTGTTCCCTTGTTATGACTGAATCGGGTTGTCCCTTTTCAAATACCCATTTGCAAATAAGCTGACGATTGCGCATATGTGCTTCTTCGAGGTCATTCCCTAATGATATTCTGGTCAATTGGGTAATGAATCCATTGCGTATGTATGCATTGTAACCGGCTTTGGCAACATCTTTATGGGGGATGAGGCCTAAGTCTGTTAATTTATCATCCATCAAATAGTATAATGCAAACAGGTCTGCCCTGGTTTCTTCAATGGTAGAATGATAATTTTTCAGGTCTGTTGAACTTATTCCGGGCAGCATTTTTCCTGAACCATGTCCCAATACCTCATGCATGTCAACATGCAGGTTATGTGCCAGCAAACCATACTGTTTAGCCAGGTTGACCTCTTCTTCCGAATATGCGAATTCCTGGAGCATTCCGCTTTCCAGTGAAGCATTGTGATGCGCCTGCATGATATTGTTGAGCGTGACAGATTTAGAGCCATGTTGGTTTCTGATCCAATCCGAGTTGGGCAGATTGATGCCAATAGGGCTGTATGGATATACATCACCGCCTAATTGTACTACATTAACCACATTGCCAGTAATGCCCGTTACTTTTTGTTTTTTAAAACGCGTTTCAATAGGAGAGTGGTCCTCAAACCATTGGGCGTTGCGGCTTAATTTTTTCATCCGTTCGGTTGCCTGTTTGTCAATCATCTCAACAACCGACTCCCACGTGCCTTTTAAATTAACAGGGTCATTATATACTTCTACAAAACCATTAATAAAGTCAATGACAGAATTCGTATCTTTTACCCATGCGACATTGAATTGATCCCATGTTTCAAGATTGCCATGTTGATAAAAGTCTATCAGGTGTTGTATGGTGGTTTTTTGTTGTTCATTTTCTGCTACATTTTCAGCTAATTTAAGCCACGAAACAATATTTTCTATGGCTTTAGAGTACATCCCTTCAATTCTCCAAACCTTTTCAATAATTTTCCCATCTTTTTTGATTGTTTGGTTGTTGTGTCCGAATTCAACGGGTGTGGTGTCATTCGGATCTTTTTGTTTTTCATAATACGAAAGGGCTTCATCTGCGGTTATGTCTTTGTAAAAATTGGTCGCTGAATTTTTAAGCAAGCCTGTTTCAGGATTTCTGTTTACGCGTTTGGATGCAATTTCCGGATCAAAAATAATGGGCGTAAGCCGTTCCGTTAGCTCATTTAAACTTTCGCCTTCTGTGAGAGGGAAAGAAGCATCTTTGGAATTGTCAATTAAATGCTTGAAATATTCTTGCGAAAATTCGGGCAAGATCTTGTCAGTAGAATAATGGTGGTGAATGCCATTGGAAAACCATATTCGTTTAAGGTATATCATGAATTTTTTAAATTCATCAGATTTCCTGTCGCCGCTATATCCTTTATAAATGGCTTCTAATGTTCGCCTGATAGCGAGATTGTGTTTATAAAACTGGTCATATAAAATATCCCGTCCGCAAAGGGCAGCCTGGCTAAGATAATATGCCAGTTTTTTTTGCCTGAGAGATAAAGCATCGAATCCATTGACTTTATACCTTAATACTTTAATATCTGCAAATTGTTCAATAAAGTAATTGAACGGTTCATTTTCTTTATTTGTTTTGGTTGATTGATCTTGTTGTTTACACCCCATAGCTGATATGATCATAATGAATAATCCGGTTAGACAAAATGTTTTCATTGCTATTCCATTTGTTTTAAATATTTGTATAATTCACTGTCGGTTGACAGGATTACAGTGGTGGTGGTGTCAAATGTTTTTGTGAATGTTTCCATGCTTTTTAAAAATTCATACAATTGCTGCGACCGGTATGATTTATTATATGCCCCGGCATAAATAGAAGCTGCCTGGGCATCTGCTTTCCCTTTTTTTATTTCGGCTATTTCAAAGGCTTCGGAGCGAATCTGGTTCAATTCTTTTTCTTTTTCCCCATTAATCCGTGATGCCTCTCCTTGTCCTTCTGATCGGAATTTATCAGCAATTCTGTAGCGTTCACTTTTCATTCTGTCGTACACTCTTTCTCTTACATCTTGTACATAATTAATCCGTTTAAATCGAAAATCAAGAATTTTTATTCCCAGGTCTTTTGTTTGTTCATTGGCAGATTGCTGAATTATGTTTTGGAGTTCTTTTCTGCCTATTTTAATATCAGGAAGTGAATCTTTAATGATGGCGCTGATTTTTCCTGTAGTATCAGCTTCCCGGTTAGTGCTTCTGACTGTTTCTTCTAATAAATGGTTGGCAATGACATCTCTGGTTTCCCCGTCAAGCAGGTCATCGAGTCTGGAGTGTGCTCCCCGTTCATTGGTTAAGCGCTTGTAAAACTGTAGCGGGTCTGTAATTTGCCAGCGGGCATAAGTATCAACAAATAAATATTTCTTTTTCTTTGTGGGTATTTGGTTCGGATCACCATCCCATTCCAGATAGCGTTTTTCGAAATAGTTGGTTTTTTGAACAAACGGTGTTTTAAAATTTAATCCGGGTGTAGTAATAGCTTCTCCAATCGGTTTCCCGAATTGAGTGATAACGACCTGTTCTTTTTCATTGACGATAAATGCACTTTGAGAGATAATGATAATACCCAAAATGGCAATGATAATGATATATGTTATTTTTTTTTGATCTTTCATTTTTTGATTTTTTTATGATTTAATGACTGAGGTATGTGATCCATTATTTTTCTAAATTCATATTAAGCAATGGAAGTATGTTATTTCCTTCTCCCGGAGTAATGATTTTATCTCCTAATTTAGGTATGACATCCTGCATTATTTCCAGATAAATCCTTCGTTTTGTAACTTCGGGCGCTTTAATATATTCTTTGTATAAATCATTGAATCTCGAAACTTCTCCTTCTGCCGTATTGATTCGTTTTATAGCATACCCTTCTGCTTTTTGAATTGTTTCTTCTGCTTGTCCTTTGGCTTTTGGAATGACTTTATTATACTCTGATTTGGCTTGATTGATTAAGGTTTCTTTTTCTTGTTGTGCTTCATTTACTGCATTAAACGCTTTTTTTACCGGTTCGGGGGGGTTGACATTTTGCAATACTACCTGGACTATTTGTACACCTAATGAATATTCACGGCTTATTTCCTGGATTATTTTTTCTGCTTTGCTGCCAATTGCTGTTCTGCCAACTGTTAATACTTCGTTTACTGTGCGGTCACCGACTACTTGTCTCATGACAGCTTCTGATATATCACGAAGCGTTTTTTCTGCTTCCCTTACTTTAAAAAGATAGTTATATGGCTGATCTATACGGAATTGTACGACCCATTCTACGTCAGCCAGGTTTAAATCACCGGTTAGCATAAGCGATTCATCCTTTGTTGTGCTATTCGAACGGGAATAACTTGTTCTTATATCAGCATTTTGGGTTCTGAATCCGAATTCAAGCTTTTGTTGGCGTTCTACAGGTACTTTGTGTACCCCTTCAATAAAAGGAAGTCTCGCATGAAGCCCGGGTTCAACAGTCCTCTTATACTTCCCAAAACGCGTGATCAATCCTGCTTCTTCTGTTTGTATTTGAAACAAAGAACTGATAATCAGTACGATAAAAACAATGGCAATAATTAATGTTTTCTTGTGTTTTTCAAGCCATTGTTTCATTTCAGGTGATATTTGAGCTTGTGTGTTTTCCATAATAAATATTTTTGATTTACAAATTGAATGCAATTTAAAACTTATTGTTTGATAAATCTAAAGTTGTTTGTATTTTTTATTAAGAACTATGTTTTAAATATAAAATTTTATTCTTTGATCAATGTTCCTTTATGGATTTCCCCATTTATAATGATGTTATAAAAGTAGATTCCCTTGTTTAAAGTAGTTAACTGGATTTGTTGTCCATTTGTAAACGGTTTGCTTATGACATTTCTACCATACGAATCAAAGATGTAAATTTCTCCTTGTTTAACAGATCCGGTCTCAATGGTAATAAAATCATCTGCAGGGTTTGGATACACCCCGATATCTTCTCGCGTTGCATGATGGGCGTGCTGAACTGTTTCCAACGAATAATTATAGATACCTGTGTCATATATTTCCCATTGATCATCAATGTATTCATATTCAATGTATCCTTTTATCATGTTTACAGGTGGATTATCTGACCAATAACAATCGGCATCATCTACTGGCATAATTAGATCCGATAGCGTATACAAATAATTATAATTATATTTGATTTTCCAGGTCGGAACCCATTCTGTCGTATATTCATATTTTATTTCTTCAATGGGATTTCCTATGCTGTCATAATAATATATTCTTTTTTCTATTGAATCCCATTGATTTGAATTCGGGTGACATTCCAAACTGGATGTCCGGTATCCATTACTGTCATATGTGTATTCATTTTTTTCCATTATTCCAAAAGGAGAAAAAAGTATTCTTGCAGTTAATACACCTTCTGAATTGTAGGCAAAAGAATCTATAGTAGACAAATTACAGGAATTTAAATTATTATCACATTCCAAATGATAATCTAATAATGGGTTTCCATTCGAATCTAAGGAATACAAGAATACATCTAAGGTGTCATAGTCAGAAGGAGGAGTATTCATGCGTATATAAAAATTAGCAATTAGATTATTATTGGTGTCATAAATATAATCTATATAACTTTCATCAGTGTCATATTCTTTATCTATCCTTCCATCTTTATGCAACACATAAGTATAGCTTTCATCAGCAACCCATTGATTTGCTTCCAATTCAAAATAAAATTCTTCTAAAGTTTGTATTGTATCATTTTCATACGTGTAAACTTCCTTATATAATTTTAACCAATTTCCATTATCATAATAGCTACTTAGATAGCTATTTAGCTGGTATTTATTTGCCTGTGTGGATTTTTGGTTGATTGTTGAGGGATGGTTTAATGTGCCATAATCATAAATACTATTCCTTTTTTTTAAAGGGGAGTTATTCTGTTGTGCTTGTGCAGTAAAAAATAAAAGGACACAAGCTGATGTGAGAAATAAATTAAGTGTTTTCATTCATTTTTATGATTCTACATATATTATTACTTTTGTCGCTTCTTAAAATGAATCAATTTAACGCGCCAAATAATGCAGGAATTAACCAAAGGGAATGAATATAAAATAATTTTCAGGTTTGCTTTGCCAATGCTTCTGGGCAATGTCCTTCAACAATTATATGTTTTTGTTGACAGCATCATTGTGGGGCAGTTTATTGGAAAGGAAGCACTGGCAGCTATTGGCGCTTCATTTCCCATTATTTTTGCATTGATTTCATTAATCATTGGATTGGTTACAGGGACTACTGTTGTGATTGCACAATATTATGGGGCAGGCGATATATCCCGTGTTAAACGTGCTATTGAAACCATGTATATCTTTTTGTTTTTTATTTCACTGCTTGTTCCATTGCTTGGAATTGTGTTTAGTGACGATCTTTTTCGTTTAATTCAACTACCTGATAAAGTGATGCCCCAGGCATTGATGTATTTTAATATATTCATTAGCGGGTCTGTATTTTTATTCTTTTTTAATGGTACCAATGCTGTGCTGAGGGGGTTGGGCGATTCCAAAACACCGGTTTATTTTTTAGTGGTATCTACTGTGCTGAATATTGTATTTGACATTTTGTTTGTGATCGTATTTGACAGTGGTATTGAAGGCATTGCACTTGCAACAGTGTTAGCCCAGGGGATTGGGTTTTTTGTTGCATTCATTTATTTAAAACGAACCCGGGAGATATTTAAAATATCATGGTTGAAACTACGATTCGACAAAGACTTGTTTCGAAAAAGTGTGCGTATCGGCCTGCCAACCGGATTACAACAGACGTCTGTTGCATTGAGCTTTTTAGCTCTCGTGGCCATTGTCAACCTTTTTGGCACGGATGTACTCGCCGCTTATTCCGTGGGAGCGAGGATCAATTCACTGGCCACAATGCCGGCCATGGTTTTTGGAAATGCACTTTCTATATTTGTTGGACAAAATATTGGCGCTCAAAAGATGTACCGGACATACAAAGGCTTTAGGGCTGCATTGATAATGACAACAGGAGTGGCTGTGTTTATCGGATTCATTGTACTTGTCTTTGGAAAAGGGTTAATGCGTCTTTTTATTCCTGATGAACAAGTGATCCGGGAAGGATACAATTATCTTTCAATTATCGGATCGTTTTATATTGTGTTTAATGTGATGTTTGTTGTTGCCGGATTCATGAGAGGGGCAGGGGATACATTTGTTCCAATGCTGGTTAATATTTTAACTTTATGGGTTCTTCGAATACCCATTGCTTATTTTTTGTCTGATAAAATAGGCCCGGCTGGTATCTGGTGGTCTTTCCCTGTGTCGTGGGGTGTTGCTGTGATCCTGTATTATATAAGATATCTAACCGGAAAATGGAAAGAAAAGGCAGTGATTAAAACAAAAGACAGAAAAAGAAAATGTTAATCTTAAGTAAAGCATATATGAAACCTCCATGACAAAGATTTTGACACACCCGCGCATGATTATAAAAGGTTCTATCTATGCCGGGTTGCCTAAGAAACTCAATTAACTCAATTAACTCAATTAACTCAATTAACTTAGTAACTTAGTAACTTAATTATAAACATATGAAATAAATGTATTCCTTGCAATCCTTAAATTTTAAAGTTTTAATATGATTTTATGGCATACATTATGTTGAATTCCTATAAATGTACTTTTTATTAAAATGCATATATGACGCAAAACAGGATAAAACAAAAGAAAAATATTAAAATTATATACGATGGAGTTTGCAATTTGTGCAACGGACTTGTAAGATTCCTTAAACATCATGATCCTCAAAATAGGTTTATGTTTATTCCGTCTCAAAGTAATACAGGACACAGACTAATCCATGAATATTCATTGGGCGTAAATCCTGATTTTATAATTGTTATTAAAAATAATAAAGTATTTACCCGTTCTTCTGCTGTCTTAAAAATAATTGAATCTATGAATTTTCCCTGGAAAATAATCTATGTGACAAGGTTTTTACCACGATCTGTAAGAGATTATTTATACGGTATTGTAGCAAGAAACAGGCATAAATGGTTTGGAACATTAAAAACAGGGAATTCGTCTATGAATAAGAATATTAAAACGCAATAATGAGTTTATAGATATGAATAATGGGTATTATAGTTTTATATCTGATCATGTCAAGGTGAATGATGAATTTACAGATGAACCGAGCCATGACAATAATAATTAACACACTCGCGCATGATTATAAAAGAAACCTCTTTGTTTATTAAGGTATATAGGGTGTATAGGGAGAACATCACATTCATCTCTCAAATCGTACATGCCTACTT
>CAYMKE010000154.1:0-7827 GCA_964390955.1 uncultured Bacteroidales bacterium
GCGGGCTTAGGCACCTTGCATCTGCACAAAGCTAATGGCATGAATGTTCCGGGTTAATTCTTGGTGTCTTTGTGCCTCCGCACATCTTTGGTATAAGAATTATCATAAGCCTTAGGCGTTGCTCCAAATTGCTTTTTGAACATTTTGATAAAATATCCGGGTGTGCTGAACCCCAGGGAATAAGCCAAATCGTTTATGCTGACATTGTTGCCTTCCCTGAGTATTTCTGCTGCCTTATTCAGCCTTATGTTCCGGATAAGTTCTTTTACCGATTGGTTCGCCAGTGCATTGACCTTACGGTATAAATGAGATTGGCTTATCCCAATGGTGTTGCATATTATTTCGGGACCCAGTTCAGAATCGGAAATGTTATCGCGGATTATCCCCAAAATTTTATTTAACAGGTAATTATCATAATCGCTTAGTTTGTCTTCAACAGTGATTGATTCCAGCCCATAGTTGACCTTTTCCCTTATTTTTTCTTGTCTTTCAATGATTTTTGATACCCTGAGAAGCAGGACTTCCGGGCTAAAAGGTTTTAATATGTAATCATCGGCGCCTATTTCCAGCCCTTTATACTCGTCTTCTTCAGAATTTTTTGCCGTGAGAAGTATCACAGGGATATGGCTTGTGCGTATGTCGTGCTTTATGGTTTGGCAAAATTCAAGGCCGTCCATCTCAGGCATCATGATATCCGAAATAACCAGGTCAACATTGGTTTCGTGTATCTTATGGACAGCTTCTTTTCCGTTTCTTGCCACCATCACCTGATAATGTTTTGCCAATACCCCTTTAAGGAATATTAACAAGTCTTCATTATCGTCAACCAATAATAGTTTTCTGCGTTCACCTTTGTCGGTTTCTGCTTTACCGCCCTCCATCAACTTGTTTGTTGTTTTGGCCAACATGTTTACATGATTTCTGTTTATTTCATGTTGATAATCCCTTTCGTTTTCTTCTATATAGTTTTTTGGGAAAGCATGCTTGTCCAAAGGCAAATACACTTGTAATTCAGTTCCTTTGTTCGGGGTGCTTTGTATGTATATCCTGCCTCCAAGTTGTTTGACCAGGTCTTTGGTGAGCGATAACCCCAGCCCCGAACCTTTTCTGTTTTTGCTTATTACCGCTTGATGAAATCGGTTAAAAATGGCCGATAATTCAGATGTGTCTATTCCTTCCCCGGTATCTGAGATGACAATATATAAATACCGGCTTTGGGGGACAATGTTGTTATTAGCAATGCATATCATTCTTTTTCCTGTAGCATCAACAGGGGCGTCTCCATGGATGTTTTTCAATATAGAACAAACAAACCCAATATGTCCTCCCTTATCGGTATGCTTTATGGCATTGGATAAGAGATTGGAAATTATTTTTTCGCATGCATCGGGGCTGTACCAGCAATCCGCCCCAAAATTATCGGCATTATAGTGAAAGTCTATGCCCATGCTTTTGCAAACCGGTTTAAATGAATCTGCAATATCGGTGAACAGATCACAAGGATTTCCCCGGATAATTTTCGGTTTGTATTTTCCCATCTCAAGTTTTCCAATGTCCATGATCTGGTTAACTATTTCTTTCAGGCGCGAAACATTTCTTTGTATCAGATTTAATGATTGTGTATCTTCATCGCTGATATTTTGTTTTGACAATTGAGATAATGGACCGGAAATAAGAGTCAGCGGGGTGCGGATTTCGTGCGAAATATTAAAGAAAAAATTGATTTTCAATTGGTCGAGTTCCCGTGCCTTTTCTATTTTCATTTTTTCCATTAAAAAGAAATTTTCCCGCCTCATCATTTTTAACGTCTGGTATCTGTAAATTAAAAATACCAACACGCCCAAAAAAGCATATAGAATATATCCCCATGTACTTTTCCAAAATGGCGGGTGAATTACAATTGACAACTCAGGTGAAATGCTTTCACCAATTTTGTTTGGAGCCTTGGCTTTTATTGCAAGGCTGTACTTGCCGGGAGCCAACCCTGTAAAGTTCAATGAATTGTCATTCCCGATATGAATCCATGATGAATCGTTTCCCAATAGCCTGTATGAATAGATATACTCTTTCGGAGATGAATAATCGAGTAAATTAAATTTAAACCCGATTGAATTTTTGGAATAGGGCAATTCAATTTGCTTTTTATATTGTAAGGCAATTCCTGAAAGAGGTTTTTCGGATGTTCTAACAGGCTTTCCCGAAATGGATAATTGACTAAAATAGAGTGGTGCATGTAAGCTGTCCAGTGATATGCTGTCTGGATGAAAATGATAAAAGCCGCCTTCATCGGTAATATAAAAAAAGTTGTTTTTGCCAGGGTAAATCCGGTCGGCCCGTTCTGATAAACCGGTTTGTTTACCATATTTCATGAACTCATTTTTCTCAGGGTCGTATATGGTTAGCCCCAGGTTGGAGAGGATCCAAATGTTGCCTTTTGTGTCTTCTTCTATGTCTAATATATAATTTGACATAAATTTGTCTTTGCCATAAAAATGTTTGACGATATTTTTTTCTTTGTTGTACATGTAAACGGCATTTGACGTGCCAAACCAATAATCACCTGTGCTTGCATGTAACATGCACATAGAAGAGGCAACAATGATGGGGGAAAATGATTTTGGGGTATATTTTATTGTGGTATCTTTTTCAGTATTATAATTCAGAAGGCTTTCCGGATGCCTGATCCAATAATCCCCATTCCTGTCTTTATAAAAAAGGGTAATTGGGTTGGTGGAATTGGCAATACCAGCAAGTTTGGTTTCATGAAATGATGTTTGCAGCGGGTTTAGTCTCCTGATACCTTCCTGTGATACCACCCATATTGTGCTGTCATTTTCATTTATTACCCTGGAAATAATGTGTTTAGACGAAATATTCTTGTCGCTGGAAGACATAAAGAACAAATGTTCTATCCTTCCTGAAGAATGGTTGTAGGAGTATAGCCCATTGGCAGTTGCAATCCAAATCCTGCCTTTTTTATCGAAACAAATATCATTAATAGCATTGGAAATTTCCGATTTTGTATAATCTGTCAAATTTACCCTTTTAATCAAGTTCCCGCTTTTATCCGTTATCAATAAACCATCTCCATAAGTTGCCATGAAAAGTAAATGATCGTTTTCAATAATTTTTTTTATATAATCGCGTCTTATTTCTGACTTTTTGATAGTTGTTTTATACCTGGAAAAGACTGATTTCTTTGGGACATATTTTTCCAATCCAAGGCACATGAACGATATCCACATAATACCATCCTTGTCTTCAAAGATTGTATATGCTTGGTCCCTGTATAGTTCCGGGTTGCCCCCATTTTTAAATACATCTGTGGAATAAAGGAGTTCGGGGTTTTTTGTATCGTATATATTTAAAGAATTTGGCGTGCCGATCCATAAATTACCTGTTCGGTCTTTTTGCATGCAATAAATACCTCCCGGACTGATTGTTTCTTTTAGCAACGATGCCAATTCAGGGTTTTCTATATATTGCCTTTTTTCCAGGTCAAAAAACCAAAAATGATTGGCAGGAGTTCCAATGGCTATGATATTGGGTTCTATTTCTTCCATGGACAGGAAAGATGTTATTTTTGAAATATTTTCCGGCATGCAGGAGAAAAATTTTTCTCTGCCGGAAGCGTCCCTGTCCAAAATACATAAACCATATAAATCAGTGCCCATATATAAAGAGCCGCCTGATGGTTCAAAAAAGCAATTGATGGATATATCTTCATCCGGGGCATTGAGAATTTGACCGAGGTTATAATCAATAAACCGGAAATTGCCGCCGCCTGCACTTTCTATCCTGCTAAGGCCTGTTTTTCCGGCTATCCATAATTCCCCATGCTTATCTCTATATAAGTGCCGGATATGGTTGTGACACAACCCATCGTTTTTTTCATCTTTATAAAAGGTTTTAAATTTTTCCGTCTTTGGGTTGAATATGTTTAGGCCGTTTCTTGTGCCAATCCAAAGATTACTATCCCTATCTTCGCATATCGAAGTGACAATGTTATGGCTTAATGAGTTGGTATCGTCATGTTTTGCGGCATAAACATTATATGATTCCCCAAAATATTTTATCAGGCCATCAAAACTCCCTATCCATAAGATGCCCTTATGGTCCTGATAAATACATTTTATTCTGTCTTCCTGGATATTAACCTTTTCAAAATTATATTCCTGGCTTGCTGATTTGAATAATGGAATAAAAGAAATTATAAAAAATAGCGTGAAAAATTTTATCATTGCGCATTCAATTGGGTTATGTTTTTACATTTGCTTTTGATTGATAATTGTTAAATGTTTAGTATGTAATATGATGTTTCACCTGTTTTCTAAACCCATTTAGTCATAAAAATACAAAAAAAATTGATCCACATCTTCACAAGCGTGGTCAAAAGATTTATATCTCTTGTTGGGCATCATTGTTTTAAGCAAAATCGACCAAATTTATTCTGGTATTTCAAATATTTTTTGGAACCTAAATGTTTGAAGAACGCACAATTTGAGAAAATAGTCCAATAATTTGAGAAAATAGAAGAATTAAATTTGTTGGACAAGAACTACATTTGTAAAATATTATTAACAAGTTAATTATGACTAAGTTCGTAATAACTTTTAATGACCCTCAAATACAATAAGACAGGGTAAATACAATAATACTCCTTATATTGAAGATTTGGGTATTTTAAAAACAGAATAATTAATTAAATTAAAATTTCAAGATTATGAAAAAAATTACTATTTCATTTATTGCGATCATGGTGCTTATCATGAATGGGATTTCCCAAAATTATGAATTGACGGAAAGTTATTTTAAGCAAAAATTTGATGATCCCCAATTGGATAAAGCGGGTGAATTTACGTGGACCAAAACCCAGGGAGGTGATTTTACCATTGATGAAACTGAAGGGGTGCTGACTGTTTCAAGGGCATTTGTAACCTATTCAGACATTATATTGACTTTTGAAACCCCCATTGATTTAAGTGCTCCTAATCCATGGATAACATTTGACGCAAAAGCGGATGCAGACTCTTTGTTGCTGGTGGTTCAATTTGTAGATGCCGATGGCAATCATACTTCAACCCAGCATAAAACATATGTTTCTACAGAATGGGAAACACATGGTACTTTTTCTTTTTTTCCAATGTGGGATGAAACAAATGCATCAGAAATTAAAAGTGTCAAAATCACAAGGTTTAATAAAGATGAACATTCTTCAAATTTATATTTAAAAAATTTCTTTGTGGGAACAAAAGATTTTACTATTGGAACCCAATACACTCTCGATGCCACCCCAACAGCAGGTGGCGACATAATCCTTGACCCGGCCGGTGGGAAATATGATGATGGCACGGTTGTAACAGCCATTGCAGTGGCAGATGATGATTATAAATTCGACAGCTGGAGTGGGGAATCGTCAGCAACAACAGACACGATCGAGATTACAATGGACGCTGACAAATCGCTCACAGCTAATTTTATATTCAGTTCCTCCATAGCTGAAAACACACATTCTTCTGCCTTTACACTATACCCTGTTCCTGCCCAAAATACCTTATATATTGGTATTGAAGATAATACTGCAAATATAAAAGGTATAAAAGTAAATGACATAGCAGGAAAAACCCTGATTGAAATACAAGATGAAAATATTCAGCAAATTGATCTCTCAGGATTAAAAAAAGGAATATATATATTATCATGCACCACTGATATTGGCACAATCAACAAAATATTTGTGAAAGAATAACTATTATAGTTGGCGACATTGACAATCAAGATAGTAGTTGGTTTAAAATATTTATTACATTTGATATAAAGCTTCATTAAATATTAGTCAATGTCGCCGACTTTTGGCATAAATTTCCCAAGTTAAATCATTACTGACTGATCAAAAATTTCAGTAATAACAAACTTACAACATTAAGGTTTCATACCAATGTTGTAAGTTTGTTTTGTTTAAAGCATAGCTTTTATAACATCTAATTGTTTTTTTCCTTCTTTCACCAGGTCGAAAGCATAGTCATTCAGCTCCCATTTTTTTACCAACAGACGGAGCGCTCCCATGATCATGATGGCAATATTTTCAGCCGGCAGATCATTTCTGATGTGTTCCGATTGCTGTCCATCTTTTAATATTTGGGTGATCACTTCATTATTATAATTGATAATGTCGCGTACTTTATGTTTTAACACCTCCTCGTTTCTGAACAGTTCTTCGGAGAAAATGACTGCTGCTATGGCCGGATTTTTCGAGAACATATCAAAATGGGTTTGAAAAATATGTTCGATCTTTTCAATAGCTGATACAGAGTTATTCACATATACATTTTTTGCTCCCACCTCAAAATTTTCGAGGATATGAGTAAGTATCTGTATTTTATTTTCATAATGCCGGTAAATAGCTGCTTCGGTGACATCTATCTTTGCAGCCAGGTTTTTAATCGTAAGTCCCTGGATCCCTTTTTCAGCAATGATGTCCAGCGCGGCATTTATGATTTGTTGTTGTCGTTCGGTTGCCATGAATGGTATTTTTTACAAAGTTATGTAAATATTTATTTATTTTACAAATAACAATTTTTGAAAATGTTAAAAATCATATCTGAGTTTGAAATAGGCCATATCATTCTGGTTAAACCTGCCGAACCGTCCTTCGGTGCCTGTAAATAGATTTGCGCCTGTAATCAGGTTTACGCCGCTTGCTACCTCATAGGTGGCTTTGGGCCGGATGAGCGCATCCTGATTTTTAAACCCGAAATAAGTAAACAGTTCTAATGTTAACTTATCCCTAAAAAAATCATCCCTGGCCAGGAAAGTCATTGTACTTTCGAACTCATCCTGGCGGATGGGATCTTCGTAATCCAGGATAGCTTCCTGAATGATTTGAGTGCTGAAATTTATGCCGCCCAGGACAAAATCGAATCCTATCAGGTAATGTGCATAATTTTTACTAACCACTCCATCGCGATCGGACCGGCTGGTGGTTTGGAAATATTTTCCCTCATAGAAGGCACCTTCACCGCGTAATACCACACCGCCAATATCGGTGCTGAAGCTTCCCCCGGCTAATGATATTCGATGATGCTGGGGGCGGATAACCAGAGAATCCGTCATGAAGGTTTGCGGGTTTGTATTGAACCGATCCGTATGCATGGCCGGATCGTCATCCCACATATAACCGCCCATCAACTCCATATCCAATGCAGATGACAACAGTGAATATTTAAAGAACACCTCACTGTTTTCAATACTCGGCTTGATATCTTTCTGCGATTTGTCTATCGTTGCATAATCAGGGTACATGGATGGAAACCAGATAGATTCCTTATCCGGAAACTGCGTGGGAACAAATTCCGGTACCAACACCAGTTCGAATGTGTTGTTGCCCACATAGTAATCGGCTTTCAGGGAAGTGATGCCCACCCTGATCTCTTCAAAGTTAGGCAGTAAAAATTCTCTGAGGTTTTTGGGTGATACCACATCGGTAATAAACACGCCGTCGGCCTGTCCCCAGATGATCTGTTGTTTTCCGAGCCGTATGTCCATAGATTTGAAATACAAGTCGATGTAAGCTTCTCTTAATCCATAGTCAAGCCGGTCATTTACATAATGATATACATAAGGGTTTACCTTAAAACCCATGTCCATTCCTGTTCTTTCTATATCCAGGTCCAAAGTATTCTGGATGATGGAATAGTTTCCCTGATCATCCGTTAACGCCCCTATATAGTTACGCACATATCCATGAATTTCAGTATCCTGGGCGTATGTAGCCTGTACTGCTATTAGCATTAAAACTATGGCTGCTATTTTGTTCAGTAATTTCAT
>CAYMKE010000155.1:0-7787 GCA_964390955.1 uncultured Bacteroidales bacterium
CAATGATGTGGTTTGTTTTCATGGCTTGATACGAACTTTTTATTAATGTATGTTATTTTTATTGTTTTATAATTAACAAATTTTTGATGTTGTAAAATTAATATGTTTTTTTTATGGTCAAAATTGTTTTAAAGACTGATTTTTTTCATGGTCTAACTTTTCATGATATTTATTAAAAGAACTGTTTCTTAATACTACTGAATCATAAAGGCGGGCTATTCACTATTCTGTCTCCTCTTTCGTATCCTTGTTTTTCCTGCATTCTTTTACTCAACACCTCAACAACTCGCTTTTAATCAAATACTTACAGAAATATTCCGTTACTTATTCCTGACTTCTGTTTGTTTCTTAAAAAAAAACATTTCAAATATAAGTAATTATTATTTAATAAACCAATTTATTTTTGTTAAAAAATTGTTATTTTTAGGTTAATTTTTATGCAAGCAATTGTTTATCAGGAGTTTATACTGCCAAAACAAAAAAATCCCTTGCTTCGCACTTTTTCATCGTTAGAGACCCAATAAGATGCATTACATTTCTGGTACTACTGCAATTATTGTGAAAAAAGATTATTAGAATATAGAAGGCGGAAGGCGGAAGGCAGAAAAATCAGTGAAGCTTATAATAAAACTATTCTGAATTCCGGATACTCAAAATCAACTTCCACTAAAATGGTAGTAGAACCGAAATAACTAATATTAAATCATGTAGCACATTACAAATAAAAAAATGCGTTAATTTTACGACATAATAGATTGTTTTTATATTTTTATAAATTATTGACTCACAATACTGGCAGCAGCAACTCTGAGATTACGACATTTTAGTTTAATTTCATAATCCCATAAAGCATTGATTATTAAGTGCTGGATCAGGAGTTCCAACGTTTTAAACGTTGGGAAAATTCAATATCCTCTATACCTCTATTCCTTTCTTTCCCTTTTATAATCATAAAAAATAAAAAAATGAACAGCAGCAAATGCTGTGCCTGCTAAATTGGCAGCTAAATCATATAAATCGCCGCTTCGGGTAATAAATAATTGGGCCTGGGCAATTTCAATAATACCCCCATATAATAAGCTAATGAAAAAAACAATGATGTAATGTTTATATAAACCGGATTTTAAATTGAATTTTAACTCACTCAATAAGAGCATGGTAAATACATAGAACATAAAAGCATGAAAAATTTTATCAGCATGCACTACTTTTAGGAAGACAAGATTACCGATATTCTTTGATGATATATTAATACTGCATAATAAAAAAATAAATGCCGCACAAATGATAGATTTTTTATATTTGTTTATAAATTGGTTCATCCGTATATGTTTTGGAAGTTAAAAGTATAAAATGTAATTCTGGTTCGCATCATATCATTAAAAAAATTTTAAACCGGGTCAATGTCTGAAAAGACGATAACAGATTTGTACTTCGGGTTATTCTGTAATGTTTTAATGTTTTTATTAATTTGTTCTTTGGCCACATGGATTGGTTTTGAAATTTCTATTTTAACGTAAATATGAAATAAATAATATGTTTGTATTTTACTAATTAAAGGAGCCTGAGGGCCCAGTAACCGTTTTGGCCCAAAATATGATGAAAGCAGATGGGCTAATTTTTGAGAATATTCATCAGCCAGTTCTTTCTTCTTGTGTTTAACAATAACCTTGATCAATCTTGCAAAAGGGGGGTAATGAAATGTTTTTCTTTCTTGTATTTCATTTTCATACATTTGTTGATAATCATTTTGTATAATATATTTAATAACATGATGGCCCGGCTGGGTGGTTTGTATCATAACTTTTCCTTGTTTGCTGCTTCTTCCTGCACGTCCGCTGACCTGTGTCATGAGTTGATAGCTTCTTTCATGTGCCCTGAAATCAGGAAAGTTAAGCATATTGTCGGCATTTAAAATGCCAACGGTGCTTACGTTTTCAAAATTTAATCCTTTAGATATCATCTGCGTTCCAATGAGTATATCAATGGAATGATTTTCAAATTGTTCAATGATTTTTTCATACCCTCTTTTTGAGCGGGTGGTGTCAAGGTCCATTCGCATGACCCGTGCTTCCGGGAAAAATAATTTGATTTCGTCCTCTATTTTTTCAGTTCCAAACCCCCTGGTATTAAGTGAACTGTCTTGACATGCAGGACATGTTTGAGGAGTTTTAATACGATAACCGCAATAATGGCATATAAGCGAATTTTGAAATTTATGGTATGTCAGGCTTACATCACAATGATTGCATTTGGGGATCCAGCCACAAACAGTGCATTCAAGAAAAGGAGCGAAGCCCCTTCTGTTTTGAAAAAGGATAACCTGTTCGCCCTTATCCAATGCATCTTTTATAGAATTAAGAAGGCCCGGGTGAAAATGAGATTTCATTTGTTTTTTTAACGAGGCTTTTTTGATGTCAAGGAGCAATATTTCAGGCAGTTTAATTTGTTTGTAGCGTTCCGTGATTTTCACAATCCCGTATTTTTGGCTTCGCGTGTTATAATAAGTTTCTATTGATGGGGTAGCTGTTCCCAATAAAACCCTGGCTTTGTGAAGTCCTGCTAAATATATTGCTGCTTCCCTTGCATTATACCGGGGGGCAGGGTCAAATTGTTTATATGTGTTTTCGTGTTCTTCATCTACAATGATAAGTCCGAGATCAGAAAATGGCAGAAAAACAGAAGAACGGACACCTAGTATGATTTTATATTGAGACGGGCCATGAGATAATAATTTTCGCCAGACATCGGCACGTTCGGATTCACTGAATTTAGAGTGATAAATACCTACCTGCTCACCAAAATGAATTTTAAGGCGTTGAATAATTTGAGTTGTCAGAGCAATTTCCGGGAGAAGATAAAGCGCTTGTTTTCCCTGTTCTAATTGTTCTTTTATAAGATGTATATAAACCTCTGTTTTACCGCTGGAAGTTATTCCGTGTAACAGGACAACATTTTTAGTAGTAAACCAGGAGCGAATGCTGTCAAATGCTTCCTGTTGAGCATTGGAGAGTGCATTTACAGGATGTATTTGAGAGGGAGACGAAAAAAATTTGTTGGATTCGATGTATTGGATGTTAAGAATGTCTTTATCAATAAGTGCTTTTAGTGTTCCCGGAGAAGAATTCGCATGATTTAATAATTCTGTTTTTTTTATAAAAGCATTCGCATGATTTTTAAAATAACCTGATAATTGTAAAAAAGCCATCAATAATTCTGACTGTTTGGGTGCTTTTTCGAGGTCTTTCATAACAGCGCTCACATGTTCTTTTGTTTGATATGCTTCATGCAATTTGATAACAGCTTCTTTTTGGGGTACAAATTTATCTTTTATTGATTCTTCGGCATAAATGTACTTTTTGTCAATCAACTGTTTAATATATTGAATTGTGTTTTTCTTTTCGGTTGATGAGATCAATTTTTGAACATTCATCCCGGGATTGTCTGCCAGCATATCCAGGATTAATTGCTCATGTTGTGAAACAGGGTCATCCTGATCATTTTTCTCCGTATAAAAGAGTTTGGTTTCACTTTCAATTCTTAATCCGGAAGGCAGCGCTGCTTTTAAAATTTCGCCCGTGGTACACATGTAGTAATTCGAAAGCCATTCCCAAAAAGCAAAAAGCAAATCATTGATGAGTGGATTTTGATCAAGAACTGAAATGATTTCTTTAACTTCATAGTGTTTTGGCGGGGTGTGAATAATCTCCCTGATAATACCACTGTAATATTTTTTTTTACCAAATTGAACGATCACCCGTTTTCCGGGAGATGCTTCTTTGTTTAAATGTTCAGGAATTGCATACGTAAAGCTTTTATTCAATGGAAGCGGGACAATTACATTTGCATAACAAGGAGTATTTTGCATTAATAAGAATTATTTTTGACGGATGTTATGGAATTTTTTACAAAAATATAAAATAATAAGTAGTGTTTATCCATAAAATTAGTGTACAGGATATAAAGTTCAAAATCAAAAATCAAAACGTGCAATGGAAGAAAACAAAAAACCATATAATTTGTACATGAAAGTCAACAGGTGGAAAAGGAAGTTAATCTTGCAGTATCAACGCTTATTTATTCTAACTTCCTTTCTACTTCCACTTCCTGGTATGCTTCAATGATATCGCCTACTTTTATGTCATTAAAATTTTCAATGTTCAGTCCGCATTCATATCCTGATGCTACTTCTTTCACATCATTTTTGAATCGTTTTAATGATCCGAGTACACCGGTATATACTACTATGCCGTCACGGATAAGGCGAATCATTGAGTTTCTGTGTATTTTCCCTTCTTTTACCATACAACCGGCAATGGTCCCGACTTTTGTTATTTTGAATGTCTCTAATACTTCAATATTGGCTGTTACTTCTTCTTTAATATCAGGTGAAAGCATTCCTTCCATGGCCGCTTTTACTTCTTCTACTGCATCATAAATTACGTTATACAGCCTCATGTCTATCTTTTCTTTATCTGCAAGATTCCGGGCAGCAGCAGAGGGCCTTACTTTAAACCCAACAATTATGGCATCGGATGCGGATGCAAGGTTTATATCATTTTCTGTGATTTGCCCAACACCTTTATGAATAATATTTATCTGGATTTCTTCTGTTGATAATTTAATTAATGAATCTGCCAATGCTTCCACTGATCCATCTACATCACCTTTCACAATAATGTTTAATTCTTTGAAATTGCCAATAGCAATACGTCTTCCAATTTCTTCGAGTGTAACATGCTTTTGAGCTTTAATGCCTTGTTCACGTTGAAGCTGTTGACGTTTGTATGATATTTCACGTGCTTCTTTTTCGTGTTCCAAAACATTAAATTGATCTCCTGCCTGGGGCGCTCCGTCCAATCCAAGTACCATTCCGGGGTGGGATGGCCTAAGCTCATCAATCCGTTGATTCCGCTCATTTAATAAAGCTCTGACTTTCCCGCTATATGCACCTGCGACCACGATATCACCTGCTTTTAATGTGCCGTTTTGTACGAGTACAGTGGCCACATATCCTTTTCCTTTATCCAATGCAGATTCAAGTACTGCACCGTACGCTCTTTTATTTGGATTGGCTTTTAATTCGAGTATATCTGTTTCGAGCAATACTTTTTCCAGCAATTCATCTACATTGATTCCGTTTTTTGCTGATATTTCCTGGCATTGATATTTCCCGCCCCAATCTTCAACCAGGTAATTCATTTGAGCCAGTTCTTCTTTTACCTTCTCAGGGTTGGCAGTAGGTTTATCTATTTTATTGATGGCAAATACCATAGGAATTCCGGCAGCACTGGCATGGTTCATGGCTTCTTTTGTTTGGGGTTTCACCCCGTCATCTGCAGCTACCACGATGATGGCAAGGTCTGTTACCTTTGCCCCCCTTGCCCGCATGGCTGTAAATGCTTCGTGTCCGGGAGTATCCAGAAATGTTATTTCCCGTCCGTTTTCTATTGTTATATTATATGCCCCGATATGCTGGGTTATACCACCAGATTCACCTGCTATTATATTTGTTTGCCTGATATGATCGAGCAGTTTTGTTTTCCCGTGATCAACGTGTCCCATCACTGTAATAATGGGCGGACGTATTTCAAGGTCTTCCTCTTTGTCTTCTTCCTGATCTATTGCTTCCTGTACATCAACGGTGGTGAATTCAACCTTGTAATTAAATGCTTCGGCTACCAGTGATATTGTTTCTGCATCCAGACGTTGATTAATTGACATGAACAATCCAATATCCATGCATGTGGAAATGACTTCATTAATATCTACATGCATTATATTTGCCAATTCATTTGCCGATATAAATTCAGTAACTTTTATGATTTTTTCAGCTTCCAGCTCTTTTTGGATTTGTTCTTCCTGTTTTTGCTGAATGGCTTCTCTCTTTTCTTTTCTGTATTTGGCACCTTTTGACTTGCCTTTAGAGGTTAATTTTGCTAATGTTTCTTTGATTTGTTTTTGAACTTCTTCTTCATTTACCTCGTGATGTTGTGTTTTTTTCTTTTTAACAATTTTTTTGGGTTTAGGGCCGCTACCATTGTATTTCCCTTTATTTTCGTCAATGTCAACCCGTTTTTTTTCTTTCCGAATCCGTTTTCGTTTCTTTTTTGTTGCCTGGTCATCATCGTCTTTATTGCTCTTATATTTCTTTTGTTCTTTCAGTTCAACCTTGCCCACAACTTTGGGGGTCCCTAATTCTTCTATATTGGTGACAATATGTTCCTGTTTGAACGGACCTTTTTTTGGTGTTTCTTTCTCTGTTTTTTCAGCAGGTTTTTCAGCAGGTTTTTCAGCTTTTCCTTTTATTATGGGCTTTCTTTTTGGTTTTTTCTTGTCTTTTTCAGCTGATTTCTTTACAGGCCGTGTTTGTTGATTGATTGAATCCAGGTCTATTTTGCCGACTACTTTTAAATTATTTTTTTCCTCTTTTTGGGGTTCCTCTTCCTTTATTTCTTCTTCGGCTTTCGGAGCTTCCTGAACTTCTTCTTTTTCTGTTTCTTTCTCTGTAGTTATTTCTTCTTGTGGCTCTTGTTCTTTTTCTTCTTTTTCTTCTTCAGCTTCTTCTACCGTAGTTTCTTTTTTCGGGGATTTTGGTGTTTCTTTTTTGGATTGTTTTTTTTTGGGTTCTTCAATATCAATTTTCCCCACAATCTTTAAATTCACTTTATCATGTTGTTCTTCTTCTGATTTTTCATCATTTTCCGGTTCTTCTGTACCGGTTTGTGATTCTGCTTCTTCATCTTCAACAATTGTCAATGCCTCTTCTTCCAGGGAAATGGATTCTTTTTTCTTTTTTACTTTATCAAAATTAAATTTTTCCGATTCTTTTTTGATATCTATGTCTGAGCTAAACTCCTGGATGATGAAATGATATGCCTCTTCCGAAATTTTGGTATTCGGATTGGAATCCACTTCAATTCCCTTTTTACTGAGAAAATCAACAATAGTGGATATCCCAATATTAAATTCCCGTGCAACTTTATTTAATCGTGTACCTTTTTTCTGCGTCATATATTTATTTACTGTCTTTGAATTTGCTAAGATAAAATTTTAATTTTTTATGAATGCATTCAAGAGATTATTTTTCATTATTTATCTCTTTCAGCGTATGCATGAAATATGGCATTCACTTAATTAACTGTCTAAATGTAAATGTATTGTATTTTGTTAAGTTAAATATTAGTATTAAAGGGTTTAAAAATATTTTGTGTGTTCCTAAAATTAAATAGAGTCTGTCCATAGAGTCAAGTGTTTGTTCTATAAAGTTCAAATTCGAGGCGTGTGAGAATTTTAAACCGCAGAATACTGGCGTATTTGAGGATTTAAAATTTGAGCAACAACGAAGAAGTTGGACTTTATAGACAAACACTAAATAATGATCAAACAAGTTAATATATAAAGAAATATTTAATTTTCAAAATTTTTTATACTGCAAAAATAACCTATTCTGTTAAATCATCACTTATCAGGCTGTAAAAATACACATTCTCTTGTAAGCTATTGCATTAAAATAGCATGAACAGACGCATACAGAGAGAACATTTTTTTGAATATTTACTTCAATTTTCTTCAATTTTTCGGTTTTGCTGCCATTTTAGTGGAAGTTGATTCTGTCTTCTGAATTCTAATATTAATATTTCTGTTTCCACAAAAAATGCAGTAATACCAATTTTTCTTATATTTGAAACATTATGATCCAAACACTCGACTTTATAGACGGGTTCTATTTAAGGGGACTTCTATAAATTCCTTTCTTTCAAAAAACAAATATAATGAATAAGATG
>CAYMKE010000156.1:0-7780 GCA_964390955.1 uncultured Bacteroidales bacterium
AAACTTCAAAACCTCTAAACCTCTAAACCTCAAAACTTCTAAACTTCTAAACTTCTAAACCTCTAAACCTCTAAACATTTAAACATTTAAACATTTAAACATTTAAACATTTAAACTTTTAAACTTTTAAACTTTTAAACTCAATCAACTCAATTAACTCAATCAACTCAATTAACTCAATTAACTCAATTAACTCAATTAACTCAATTAACTCAATTATAAACATATGAAAGTTATATTTATCTTATTACTTATGTTATTTTGTTTTAGTAAATGCAAGCAAAAAACAACAAAGCCTGAATTAGAAATGCCTTTAATCAAAATCAGGCCATTACATTCATATGGTATAAAAAACAATGAACAAACGAATTTGTTGGTTTATATGCATGATGAAAATATTGTTTATACAAGTTCAGATACAACAGAATGGTTGCCGAATGATTTGATCAATGTATGCATTTTTAATAAAAGATACATACAAAATAATAGAAAAGATATTGATTCTACGTTCCTTATTGAATCAAAAAAAATACCGTATGTAACAAAAGAACAGGGATTTGAGTCGAAGCATTTGAGCTTTAAAACATTATGTCGTTTATTCAGGGAAATCAATGATAAAACATTTTTTTCTTTGTTAGATGAAATCAATATTAAATCAGAATTTGTATTTTATGCAAATACTTCTCCATTTACGTGTGGATGGTGCAAACAGACATTTTCCGGGGAACATATTTATTGGACTTTCCGTGAAAACAAAAAAGTAATTGAACTATTGGTTTGTTTGCCTCAACAAAATATAGTTTTATTTTATAAAGTGAAAAATCAATACTTCACCCCTTCAATTAATTTAAAAAGAGGTGATATATCTGTTTTCTATCCGTTTGTAAAATATATGACAAATAAATTTAATAAACCTTTAAAAAAAGGAATAAACGACACGTTGTTATTGTCATTAGCTAAAACCAGGTTAGATGGTTTTGTCCCATCTGAAAAAGAAATGGAAATAGTTGAAAGCCTCCCGTTCAATTATATGGATTATATAAAACCTACACTGGTTGAAATTCAAAATATAAAAAACAATGAGCATCATTCACGGTCTTTTTATAAAGCAATAGATGGTGAGATACGTATTATGGGATTTGGAGAAGCAATGTTGAAAGAACGGAATATTGACTGGGAATATGAGGAGATAGCATTTATCTTTGATATTAAAAATACAAAGCAAGGTGAAATTAATGCAGATGATCATAAATACATGTTTTCATTTATTCCCGGGAGATCATATATTTCCGGGATTTATAATTATTCCAGAGGAATAAAATATAAGTTAAATATTGTAAGTGATACATTATTAAATATGGAGGTGTTTTTTCCCTGGACTGTTTTGGAAACGGGCAGCCCTGATGTAAATAAAACATTTGGTTTTGATGTAAGTGTTACGGATAACGATGGGGTTGGAAGAGAAACCAAAGTGTTCTGGTGTTCTGATGTAGATTATGTTTGGAAAGATATGTCAACAATAGGTACTATAGCATTTGGAAAGGGCAATTCAGAAAAAACTTCTGTATGCAATTCAATTTTTTTAGAACAGGGGAAAATTATAATAGATGGCCTGTATGATGCAATATGGGACAAAACCAATTGGTATGAAATAAACAATATTGCATTGGGGAAATTTAACCGTGAAAATGATTTGAATGCCCGGTTTAAAACCATGTATGATGAACAGGGTATTTATTTTTATATTCGTGTCAGTGATAATATGATATGGGATAACTATGGCGAATTGACTGAATTGCGTGATTATGCTGTTATACTCGATGATGAAAAAAAATCAATAGTATGGAAAATGAAAATGAATAACACAAAATCTTTTTCCGGGCAAACATTTATCAGGAAAATAAATAATACAATTTTGTTGGAAAAAGGACATTACACACTTCATTACACTACAAATTCTTCAATTGGGCCGGATGATTGGCGTTTTGTCAATCCAATCCCTTTTTTTTATGGGGTAAAAATATACGAAGAGAAATGACAAAAGCATATAACATATTTTTTTATTTTTTTATATGTATTATATTACATAGTTGTTCAAAAGATCATCCTGAAAATGTAATGCTTGTCCTTGAAAAAGCGGGTAACAACAAAAATGAATTGGTTAAATTTCTTAATTATTACAAAGAAGGTAATAATCCTTTAAAGTATAAAGCCGCATGTTTTCTGGTAGCAAATATGGATCAATATTCATATAAAGAATATAATGTTCAGCAGGCATTTGATCAATATTTTAATATACTTGATTCATTAAACATTGTAGAAGGTGATTATACACCACATCAATATAAAAATATTTATTCACAAATATTTGATGATGTGTCGAAAATAACTATTGATGAAGAATATCATGATATCCATCAAGTATCATTTGATTATTTGAAAAAGAATCTTGATCATGCATTTTTGGCATGGGAAAATATGCCATGGGCGAAGCATATTTCATTTGAAAACTTTCTGGAATATATATTACCTTACAGGTTTGGGGAAGCCCCGGTTGAAGATTGGAGAACCCCGTTGTATCGAAGATATATTGGAAATCATCATCCCGGATACCATGATGACGGGCCGGTTGAATTAGCCGACGCAATAAATATGAATATTGGCAGGGAATTTGGAGTTGATCTGGGGTTTACTGTATATGGACAGCCATTGGGGTATTCTCAACTCATCAAATCACGAAAGGGCGTTTGCGATGACGCTGTAGCGTATGTTGTAATGCGCCTGAGGGCCATTGGCATAGCTGCAAGCAAAGATTATACGCCTTACTGGGCCAATCGAAATATGGGGCACTCCTGGAATGTGGTTTTATCCAAAGATGGAGAAATGATAGATTTTGATGCAACATACGGACGAATAGGACACCGGACAATGGATGATAAAAAAGCTCCTAAAATATTCAGAAAACAATTCTCCGGGAACCCTGAAATGATTGCAAACATTATTAATAAGCATAGCGACATACCACCTGCACTAAGACATACAAATATTATTGATGTTACAGATGAATATGTAAAAACAAGTGATGTAAAAATAAAAATACCTTCGGCTGATAAACAAAAAAATGAACAATTTGCATATATATCTGTATTTTGCAATCTTGCGTGGCAGCCTGTTTATTGGGGTAAAGTGAAAAAAGATAAGGTTGTATTTGAAAAAATGGCAAGAGATATTGTTTATTTGCCATTGTATTATAAAAACAACCAAATAATTCCTTTTTCAACCCCTTTTATTCTTTCTGAATCCGGTGAAATTATTTTTTTGAAGGCAAATTGGAACAGAACACAAACCATGGTTTTAAAAAGGAAATACCCTGTTTTTCCACGGGTGAAAAAATTTGCAGAAAAAATGGTGTATGGCAGATTTCAAATATCTAATAATCCACGGTTTACTAATTGTAAAACAATTCATGAAATAAAGGAAACACCCCGATTCACTCCTAATATAGTGGAATTGGAAAAGCCTTTATATGCCCGGTATATCCGGTATTATTCGCCGGATAATGGGCATTGCAATATTTCTGAATTAAATGTTTTCAATGAAAAACAACAAATACTCAATGGAAACACAATAGGAAATGATATGGATAATCTTAAGGAATATCAAAAAGTAACAGATGGAAATAAATTAACATACTATAACGCTCCAACACCAGCCGGAGATTGGGTAGGAATGGATTTGGGAAGCAGAAAAAAAGTGAAATATATAGCGTATGTACCACGCACCGATTTAAACACAATTGAACCCGGTAATATTTATGAGCTGTTTGTTTGGGATAATAACCACTGGAAAAGTTTAGGAAGGGTAAAGGCAGAAAATTATTTCCTTGTATATAAAAACGTTCCGTCAAATGGATTGTATTGGCTTAGAAATCTGACAACCGGAAGAGAAGAACGAATTTTTACATATAATAATGGTAAGCAGGTTTGGTGGTGAGTTTATGAGTATTGAAATTTTTTCAAGCATTTTAATAAACAACCGTTATTCATACTTTTCAAGGAATCCCCGCACATCATATTTTATTTTATCAACAATTTTTGATGGTACTTTGGGTTCTGTATGGAGCATTGAACGAGCAAGGTCAATGGCTTTTCTTTCCTGGCCTGTTCCGAAATATAAAGGCAATAACCGGTATTTCGGATAAAATTTATGCGGAATAATGTATGACGACTTTTCAAAAGCTGCAATGGCTTTTTTGTATTGTCCCATTCCCTCATAGCTATTGCCCAGGTAAGTATAAACATCTGCCACATTTAACAATTCAAGTGTTTCGTTTAATATTTCAATACTTTGTTTATATTTTTTTGCAACAGATAATTCTGAACCATAATTAAACAAAAAGGAAGGGTCATGGTTTAATGATGTATACAAATTTTTATATTCCCGTAATCCTGCCTCACTCTTTCCGTTGCGTAATAAGCCATATCCTTTTTTCCAGTCTTTATACGCGTGTAACTGTTTGTATTGATAATGCATAAATATAAAAACCGGGATAATGCCAACAATAGCTAATCGTTGTATTAATTTTCCGGGAATAGTTATTTCCCGGATTTTATTATTATTTAAACCGGAAATTATACCAGCGGAAATAAATAAGATGACAGCAATGGGAATTACATGAAATGGATATGAAAACAGTGCACTAATCGAAATCATCAAAACAGACGATTTTGCAATTCCTTGTATTTTGTGATGTTTGCTGTTTGCTTCCAATGGCCGGTGGATAAACAAGCTTAGGGTAAATAAGAGGAACAAGATCAAACCTGTTATTCCCAGTTCAGAAGCCATTTGTATGTATTCATTATATGCATAGGGATCATCGGTTGCCATGTTTATCTCTTTTTCTGTTCCTTTTCCCTCCCGGAAATACGTTGCCTGGTAATCATTATGCGTTTTTTGAAATTGATGGAATCCTGCTCCGAATACAGGTTTGTCAGCTATTGACTGTAACGTGATTTTCCATACAAAGGCTCGTCCGAGCACCGAATCTTTTTTTAATTGAAACAGCCCGTACCCTGAACTAATGATGATTAAAAGAGTTATAAAAATTACCATGAGCTTATTCAAAGGTTTTTTAAGCCATTTTTGAATAGATAAAGGATAAAATCCGTTGTAATAAACAAAAAAAATAATTCCTATAGTAAATGCAATCCAGGCTGAGCGGGATTTTGATAAAATGAGTAAAACCAAAAAACCACCCAGGCAGGCCCATGCAAGATACCGAAAAAATGCAACAGGGTATTTTAAGATAATGATTCCTAATATGAAAGGCGAAAGTCCTGTAAGGTAAATGGCAAAAGGGCCCGGGTTATGAAAAAATCCTGTTACTGAAAATAATTTATGGTAGCCTTCTATTACTCCTGAAAGCTGAAGAAATCCTGCGACAATCTGGACAATGAAAACCATTAACACCAAAAGCATAAAAGCATGCAGGAAATCTTTTTGGCTTTTTTCATGGTTTGAATACATTGATATGACATTACGTATAATAAAATATATTACAACATACCCGGTAAAAATAATAAATGAATGATGTAGCATGCTTATAGAGGGAGTTGTAAATACTCTGATGAGTATGTATAAAGTAAAAAAAGACATCAAAACATCTGTTAAATTAAATGAGATGTATTTTTTTCCGGGTAAAAAAATGTGTTGAATAAAAAACCATGCGCACAAAAAAGAAAGGGTGAAAAAATAAAAGAATGTTTTTCCAGGAGATAAATGGTCTGTAAACGCATGCGAGATAATGATACCTGAAAACAGCAGTAAGCTGGCGAAAATCCCTCCAGGGATAGCAAAAGGTTTGAATTTGGTATTTCTTGAATTCATTGTAACACGGTTGAATTTTGTAACAAATATATTAATTATTTTGGTGCTATGTAAATTTAAGTTATAAGAAATTGAACATTTACATGAATTGCTCTTTTTTAATACATGGTTGATAAATTAAAAAATGTGTTTTGAGGAATCTAAACCGGAGAATACCGGATTTACAACCCCCTTCTGAATTCTGTATGCTGACTTCTATTTCTTTGCATTGCACTATATTATAACCTGATCTCCTCACACCTCATACTTCACACCTCATACTTCATACTTCATACTTCACACCTCATACTTCACACCTCATATTTCACACCTCATACTTAGATACCCCCCATTAATTTAGGAAAAATTAACAAAAAATTAACATAGAAAAATTTTGTATTTACGTATTTTATTTATATGTTTGTTCCATAAAGCAATCATTTTTTTAATAATTATTTATGATTGTGGATTTTTTTTAAAACTGTTTAATTTATTAAATTTAAAACAAATGTATTATGAAAACAACAACAATTTCTTTTTTGCTTTCAGGATGGTTTATGATCATGCCATTTTTAGTATCCGGGCAGTCTGCTATTAAAGTAAACAGCGCCGGGGATGTGGGTATAAATTGTGATCCTGGCTACCACTCCGGATGGTTTCAGGTTAACAACCCCACGGCTATCTATGACAATACCATTATAATGGGGGATTTACGTGTGTATGATGATATTAACCATTGTGAAAATATTTATGTGAGAAACCACATCACTGGTGTTTATAAGATTTATAACGGTAGCAGGGGAGGAGACCTTAATATAGGTGGCAATGATTACACCCTTGAGGTAACCCAGGGGCAAATATGGGATGGTGGAAGCGATACATGGGTAGATAAAGACTATGCATTAAAAATTCATGGAAATGCGTTGAGCGTGGGTGGCAGCTGGGTATCTTCAGATGAAAAAGTTAAAAAAGACGTGGACTCCATCAACAATAACGAGATACTCCTGAAAATACAAAAAATTAAAGGACGGAAATACCATTACAAGACCCGCGATGAATTGACACAATTACAAAAAAACAACCAGGTGAATTTTGGCATGGATACGATAGACCTGGAATGGCAACGGAAAATACTGGAACAAAGAGTCAATAATAAACGGCTGCGCCTGGATTCAACAACCGGTACAGCACACGCTGCATTGGATGCCGGAGATAAAGACCTGCGAATACTTGAACAGGATACCAACAGGTTTAGGGCCTCAGACACCCTGGTAATGAACATAAACGGTTTTGACAGGATCATCACCAAAGACAATAAAAAATACGGCATCCGGTATAAAGCACCTTCTCTGTCAAAAGAGCCACAATATGGCCTGATAGCCCAGGAAATAAAAGACGAATTTCCGGAGCTGGTAAAGTATGATTCATCTGATATGTTGTATGCTATTAATTACAACGGATTTATCCCTGTATTGCTTGAGGCCGTGAAGGCACAACAGCAACAGATCACCAGCCAGCAGCAACAGCTCAGTCAACAGCAACAGCTTATTACTGCTTTAGCAGGAGAAATGAACACGGTAAAAACCCGCTGCTGTGCTTCCATTGTTACCCCCATAACAGATACCACGGCCAACCTGAAAAGCGGGAGTGCAACAACAGGCGTAGATGATAATACCGGACAACCCTCGCCTTACCTGGCACAAAACCAACCCAACCCCTTTACCGATGAAACAGAAATACACTATTACCTGCCCCCGGAAACCATGCAGGCCATGCTCTACATTTATGACATGCAGGGCAAACAGGTAGATTATTACCCTGTAAACCAAACCGGCAGCAGCAGCATTACCATTGCAGGAGGCTCCCTCAGCCCCGGCATGTACATGTACACCCTCATTGCCGATGGCAACGAAGT
>CAYMKE010000157.1:0-7772 GCA_964390955.1 uncultured Bacteroidales bacterium
TTCGTCTATAATGTCCAATTTATTCATAAAATTCATTAAATTCATTAAATTCATTAAATTTTTATGGTATTCATGAGATACTGTGTTAAGTTCTCAAATATGCGTTTAACAGATATAAATTAAAACAATTATAAATTTTCTTTTTTTTTTGAAATATTTCTATCTTTGGCAACACGTAACCTTTTGGGTAGAACCCCAACCGAAACCCCAAAAAAAGGATCGTAATAAAAATGTAAATCCGGGAACCTTTTAGCATTTCGCCCGTCTTAATAATAGAGAGAGTGTTTAAAGAAGATAAACTCATAAGATCTTTAAAACGTAAAAGCAGAAAAGCATTTCATCAAATTTATGAGAGATATGCTGACGATATGCGATTTGTATGTATGCGCTATATTAAAGATCATGATGAGTTAAGTGATGTAGTACAAGAAGGTTTTTTAAAATTATATCACAGAATAGATCAGTATAAAGGAGATGGTCATTTTGAAGGATGGTTACGACGGATTTTCATAAATACTTCACTGGATCATCTTGAAAAAAAGAAAAACAGGTATGAAGTGTATGAATTAAACGGAGGTGAAGAAAATGAAAAAGAATACAATTTAGATCATGAAAACACCAATGAAAGCACCAATGAATTAATTGATTTCCCTGGTCATGACGATGAAAAGTTGGAATTTTCACAACAAGAACTCCTGGAAATGGTAAATGAATTGCCTGAACATTTCAGAGTTGTTTTTAATCTTTATGCAATTGATGAATATAAGCATAAAGAGATAGCAGAAATGTTAAACATCAAAGAAAAAACATCAAAGACCAGGCTTTTGCGGGCACGTAAATTATTAAAAGAAAAAATAGTGAAAAAAATGCAGGAAAATGTATTTAAATAAACATGAGTAAAGCAGGCCAACATATTGATCAACTTTTTAAGGATAAACTTAAAAAAGGTAAAATTTCAACGCCCGGTGGAGCTGAATGGAAAAGCATCCGGGGCAAAATTGGAATGAAAAACTTTTTTGGATTCAATCCTTTTCAGTTTAATATTTTCTATTTAACTGCGGGAATTGTTGGTGCCGGAGCTTTAGGGTATTTCATGTATGAATCAGGTCATTTTAAAAAAGAAGAACCTGTTAAAGAATATTGTATAGAAAAGGATACCGTGAAAAACAAACAGGAAAACAATCATCATATATTCCATGAAGAGATTAAACGTATTGAAAACAATCATCACGAGAATGGTGAACATGATGCACCTTCTCTTAAAAAATCAGACAGAAACAGGTGGCCTGAAGATCATAAAAATAAGAACATACATCCCATTACAACAAAATCTAAAAAAGATAAAAAAAACATCACAACCAGTGATTCATTAAATGAAAAATCTTATTTTTGCAACCAAAATGCGGATAGTATCCATCGTATTAAACAAAGAGGACCCGATACTCTTAATAAAATTAATACAAAAGAATTAAACCTTGTAGAGAAACCAGGGGAGACTGTATTAAAATTCAGACAAGATACTATTTTGCAACGGGATACCACTATAATAAAACGGGATAAACTTAGATTTAAATGGAAAAAACAATAAAACCAAAGACACGATTGATTTATTCTGTCTTTGTTTTTATTGTTTTTATTGTTTCACCTTCCGGTTCTGACTGCCAGGAGACCCAACAACCTATAGATACTGTTTTTATTGAAGAAAAACCTGTTTTCATTAATCAAGAGGTAACTGTTGAAAAAGTGAATTACAACTACATAGAAATGGAAATGACAGGAGAGTTTTATTTTTCATCAGTCATGCCTTTCAGAAGAACGCATACATTAACCCCTTGCAAAGACAATGCACATTTCCTAAACGGTTTTTCCATCGGCACGGTCCAATATCTCCGTATCAATCAATTTATTTTAGGATTAGGTGGATATGTGGAGCGATTTCAGGATAATGTATGCTATTGTAATAAAACATACACGCAAGATACTATTATTAAGTATGAAAATGGAAGCACGGTAAAAGAAATAGTAGATGTTTTGGAAAGCATAAATAATATCGATAAACAAAATTTTTTCACCTATTTAAGTATCCCTGTACGAATAGGATATATGTTTGATCATAAAAAAATTTCTTTCTATTTCAGGACAGGAGTGAATATTTCATACCTGTTAAGCAATACATTTTATTTTATAGAACCGGATCAGGATTCAATACAATTAACAGAAATACCATCAAATAAATTTATATCTCCTAATTATACTTTAAATGCCGAGATTGCTATCGGTTACCGTATCAATGAAAATATCATCATCGCCTTTACTCCATGGTATAATCATAGCCTTAATTACCTTTACAGAACCGTATCTTCTGAGATATTAACGGACAGGGGCGGAATCAGACTCAGTGCATTATTTTTGTATTAATTGCAGGGCATGATTGACAATGCCATCTGCATCAATTCCCTGTTCTGCCATTAGTTCATCCGGCTTTCCGGAATGCGGCAATTTAGTAACCCCTTTCACATAAACCTCTCTTTCATGTCCAATAGAAGAGGCAACCGCTTCACCGAGCCCACCTTCCGGATAATGATCTTCTACAGTTAATAGTACACGGGTGTTTTGTGTAACTCTTAAAATACGTTCTTTATCAAGTGGTTTTATAGAATAAATGTCCATAATGATTGAATTAACGCCTTTTTCTTTTAATATAACATGTGCTTTTAATGCCTCGGATACCGTGATACCTGTAGCCAAAATAGCAATCTGATTGGTTTTGTTGGTTTGAAGCACTTTACTTCCACCAATTATAAATTCTTCATTGTTTTTATAAATAACAGGAGTGTTACCACGTATTGTACGGATGTAAGAAATTCCTTCATGAGCATGCATCTGTTCGGTTAATTTTTCTGTTGATACGGCATCAGCCGGAGAAAGAACAATGCTGTTGTAAATGCTTCGCATCATGGCCATGTCTTCGAGCCCCATTTGAGAAGGCCCGTCTTGCCCAATTGATACACCGGTATGAGACCCGGATAATTTAATATTGGCATGAGAATATGAAGCCATCCTGATCTGGTCATGGGCTCTTGTCATAAATGCAGCAAATGTAGCTGCATGAGGTTTTTTGCCTCTTGCCTGCAACCCTGCTGCTATCCCAATCATATTTTGCTCGGCAATATAACATTCCATAGCTTTGTCAGGATAATCCCTGAATATGGATTTGGTACGGGTAGAATTTTTAACATCACCATCCAATACAATAACATCAGGGTCTTGTTTTGTGATTTTTCCCAGCGCTGATCCATACGCATTTCTTGTAGCCACGTTGTCACTTAAAAAATAATCTGTTTCAATGTTTACCTGAACTTGTTTCAATTCCGGCTTGGGTGATAATTTTTGTTGGTTGGAGGGTGTTATTTCAACTTCTTTGATTGTTTTTTCAAGTTCCTTTTGAGCTTGCTGCAACTCTTCTTCAGAAACAGATTTACCATGTCTTCCCTCAACATTTTCAAGAAAGCTCACACCTTTCCCTTTTACAGTTTTAGCTATGATCATTGAGGGCCGCTTTTCATTTTTTGCATTTTCTATTGCTTGTATAATTTGATCAATATCATGGCCATCTATCACCTCTGTATGCCATCCAAAAACAGAAATACGTTTTTCATAGGCTTGCGTATCCCATTCATAAATTGCAGGCCCGCTTTGAGCCAGTCTGTTTACATCAATAATGCCAATCAGGTTGTCCACTTGTAAATGCGGAGCAAGGTTAATTGCTTCCCATATACTGCCTTCTGCCATTTCACCGTCTCCCATCAGCACATAAACATAACGGTTTATTTTATCAATTTTCATTGCTTTTGCCAGTCCAATACCTCCACTCAGCCCCTGCCCTAAAGACCCGGTTGCCAACCGCACACCCTTTATTTTTGGTACCGGATGTCCTTCCAATATAGAATTAAACGTCCTGTAATCTTGCAAGTCAATATTTGTTAACATACCGGCCTCATGCATAATCGCATACAGCCCCGGAGTGCCATGGCCTTTTGATATAATAAAGTCATCACCTTCAAATGAATCAGGGTTATCAGGATCATAATTCATTTGATCCATGTAAAGGACACTTAAAATCTCGGCAGCTGACATGGCAGAGGTTGCATGGCCTGAGCCTGCTGCAGTAGTCATTTGCAATGATTTAAGCCGTATCTTATTTGCAATGCTTTTAAGGGTTTCTGTTTTTGCTGACATAGATGCTTTTTTTATTATTATAGTATTGCATGACCAAGAATCCTGCCAAACTTTATTTAAACATCTATATATATCCTAAAAAAATTCCCTTGCATTATAATATACAAGGGAACTTAATAATAAACACCCGACTTTTTAGGCAGAGACTAATTTAAACACTGATTTCTTTCATCCAGTAACCATGAATATTGCAATTTTCTACAATGGTAATTGTTCCTGAATCTTTTTTGAGGTGAAAACATGTTGCAGGATGGATATCAGGAGTGAATTGCGCATGGCCAATAAATTCACCATCCTGATAACAATCAACAAATTGAATAAAATGGCTGTCTGTTGATGGGTGCAATGTTTCCCCGATCCTGACAAAAACATCAGTGCATCCTTCTTCCTTGATCAACCCGCATTCTTTTTCGATTGAAATAGAAGGAATATGTTTGCTTTCGGCTTCAGGGCTGTTTTCTTTTGATTCCTTGAAAATGTTATCATTCTGCTGATATTTTTCTTTAGGTGCTCCACAAACAGGACAATTTTCAGGTGCATTATCAAACTCGAGATGTCCGCAAACCTGGCAAATAAATAAATTCATAAAGAAACTCCTTTCTTTTTTAATGATTAAATTGTGTAATATTTATTATTTGTAATGAATGTTTGTTCATCATTTTTGGCCTATGCTCTCTTACATTCTAAACCGGGTGAATACAACAGCCAAAAACCAAAATAAAAAAACAATTATTGTGCCACTAATTCGCTTACTTCAGAATTTAAAAAATATTTAATTTTGTGATGTCTTTCGTAAAAATATAAATCATAGGGGATGAAATGGGTTTGGCATGAAAAATGATATTAACTTGCTAAAAAAATAAAAAACGAATATAGATTTTTTGTTGAATTTAATAATTGTATATATTTTTATACTCATATAAAAAGCAAATAAATGAATAAAACGGCATTTGTTAGTGGGGCTACAGGTTTTTTAGGTTTAAATCTAATTGAAACACTCCTGGAAAAAGGTTGGAGCGTATATGCTTTGCACAGGAAAACATCCAATCTTCACTATTTATCCCGGTTTAATGTACACCGGGTGATTGGAGACATAGGTGATTATGATTCATTATCAAAAGCCATGCCTGATAATGTTGATGTTGTATTTCATACTGCTGCAAACACAAGTTATTGGTCAAAAAACAACAAAAAACAATACCGTGAAAACGTGATCGGAACACGCAACATTGTGAATTGCACCCTTGAAAAAAAAGGCAAGCGGTTTGTGCATACCTCTTCTATTTCATCGTTCGGAAAACATGAAGGAATCATTGATGAACAAACACCCTCAAATGTACTGTCTGTCCGCCCCCGGATTAATTATGATATAACAAAATACTATTCTGAACAGGAAGTATTGAATGGTGTGTCTAAAGGGCTGAATGCGGTAATTTTAAACCCCTGCAGAATCATGGGGCCTTATGAAATCAGATGGTCACAATTCATTAAAATAGTGTATAATGACCAAAAACCTCCTTTTATCCCACCCGGAATAGGTATGTTATGCCATGCTAAAGATGTTGCTCATGTACATATCAATGCTATTGAAAAAGGAGAATGTGGAGAAAAATTTTTAATAGGAGGTAAAAAAGCAAGTTTTTTAGATATCATTAATGAAGTACAAAAAATAAAAGGAAAGCCGTTTTATAAAAAAACAACGCCCCGGTGGAAACTGTCACTAATAGCAAGGCTTCTTGCAATGCCAGCATTTTTCACTAAACAAAAACCATTATTAACTCCTGAGTTGGTAGTGTTATTATCCGAAAATATCACATGTAATTATGAGAAATCCAGACAGGTTCTTGGATATCAACCATCTTCGCCTCAAAAAATTATTCACGATTCTATTCAATGGCTTAAAGAAGAAAAAGGCCTGTAATACTATTCTTATTTTATGCCCTGCTGTTGCTTGTATCACATTCATTTCGCTATCAATACGTAAGCCCCCTGTTATTTACATCTTTTACTCGGGTCTGTTTTCAACCTTTTCCCGGATTCCCTTGGGCAACGCATTTTTATGTACAACCAATGAAATGGTTTTGCTTAAAACATAATTTTCGGAAAGATAAATATATCCTTCATAAGCATTATCAGTTCCCCATGAATTTTTTGCCAGATAGAATTTCTTTCCCTCGTTGTTTTTTGCAATCCCTACAATGTGCATCCCATGGTCGTCGGTTGTTTCATAATTATTGAACCCGATTTGCCTTGTTTTCTGATCAACAATTGTATCACCCTCCAATTCGGCAATGCCTTTTTCCCATGAATAGCCTGGCTCAGAAATATCTCCTGCCCATATAACGGAATAACCCTGTTTTATTGCATGATCTATAACATCAGTCAAATCATCAATAATTACATTAAAGTACGATTTCCATGACCAATTATCAGGTACTTCCAGTATAAATTCGCTATAGAATGGATGATGCGAAAAAGAAGTAAGATACGCATAATCATCCGGTTGAATATCCAGCATATCCCCAAATATTTGGGGTGTATACGACTTTCCCTCGTATTCAAAAGTTTCTGGAATAACCCCCAGATAAGCATTCAACACAAGTTCAAAACCTTCATCCCATATGGGCGTTAGAGAACCGTTTTTATTTTCTACGATGGCATTTAAATAATTGCTTACCACTTCATTCATCTCGCCATGAATATGCTTGTCTTCTTTAATATTTTTCCCGTCAAAAGCATCTTCTGTAATCATGCCTTGTTCTTTTAAAACCTTGAATGCATCATTGATTTCACTGCCGCTCGCTATTTTCATGTGGCCGTGCAACTGAACAAACTTCCGGGCTTTATTAATTAAAGCATATTTAACAACGAACATTTCAGATAAATCAAAATATTTGTTTTGTTTGCGGATAAGCTCTGATTCTATAAAAGACAATGCCGCAAAACTCCAACACGTGCCAGAACGATATTGATTTTTGATGGAGGTATGATGAATTTGTTTTTCGATAGTAAACTCATCCCCCGTAATATTTTTTCCCTGGGCAAAAACATATATACCCATAAAAAACAAAACAAAACTGATATTCCAGAATCTCATAATAAGAGCATTTTAAGTCCTTTAGCAGGCAAAAATAATCATTTTTTTGAACACATGATTATGATTTATTTTATTTCAGACAATTCGGTAACATTTCTAAAAATTCAATACATTTGTCATAATTTAGTTCATAGAGATTAACACCAAGATTAATTGTCTCATAATATCTCGCTTGGTTATTTTTATAATATTCTTCTGATGGCATTTTCCAAAAATTATGTCCTAATTTCTCTGCAACAAACCATTTCTCTATTAATCTGGCTGCTCTGCCGTTTCCATCTCTAAATGGATGGATGTGTGCAAATCGTAAATGAATCAGGGATGCGAAATAAAAGACTTCAATTTCATTAAGGGCAGATGAAATTAACACGCTTAAATCCTGAAAGAATAATTTCATTTCTTTTTTCACAAATTCAGGTTCAACTGCCATATATGC
>CAYMKE010000158.1:0-7732 GCA_964390955.1 uncultured Bacteroidales bacterium
ATTTTAGAGCTTCAAAAGCCTCATTATCGAACATGATGATCCAAACCCCCGACTTAAAGACAGGAATAATTAGTGTCTGTCTATACAGTCAAGGGCTTGCTCTATAAAGTTCAAATTCGAGGCGTATGAACCGAACGAAGTGAGCTCGTGAGCCTTGCGAATAATTTAAATTTTGAGCAACAACGAAGAAGATGGACTTTGTAGACAGACTCTAAATTAATGATTATACTATTATGGAGAAAAAAATTATTTTAATACTGCTATCCACCTTTTTTGCTGTCCAGGTCAACGCGCAAAAAGACAAGGACGAATACAATGATTCTGCATATATATGCATGTATGAAACATTGAATGACTCTACATTAGCGTATAAAGTATTCACTAATGCATACAAGGGATATGTATATCTTTCAAATGACAGTGTAATCAATAATAACAAACTGACCATTATTGATTATAGTCTTTCATCAAATAAAAAACGTATGTGGGTCATTGATATGGACAGCTTGACAGTGTTGCATAATGTATTGGTTGCTCATGGAAGAAAATCCGGACAAGAATACGCGAAAAATTTTTCCAATATTCCAAATTCAAATATGAGTTCTCTTGGTTTATTCATCACAGATAAGACATATTATGGAAAACATGGCTTATCTCTATATTTAGACGGGATGGAACCCGGTATAAATGATAAATCCAGGCAAAGATCCATAGTAATGCATGGAGCAGATTACGTGAGTTATGAATTTATAAGAAAATATGGGCGCTTAGGCAGAAGCCTTGGATGTCCTGCTTTACCTCAATGTTTCACAAAATCCATCATCAATACCATTGCCGGTAAATCCTGTATTTTTATTTCCGGGAATGACGCGGAATACTATGTCCAATCGCCATTATTTAACACGAAATAGTGTTTGCTTATTAATTCAATGTCAGTTATATACCGGATTTGTCCATTCTGACCGTTTTTAGCCTTTGGTATTTTTTACTACAGCACGTTACACCACACAGTTCGGCTTTATATCCGGACTTTACCGACATACACACATTAATCTTCCGGAATAGTTAATTCCGGTTCCTGAGCACCATGTGATCTATCTGCACCAAATAATTTCAATGCTTCCTTATAAGGATATTTATTGGCAAAAAAGGGGGCTTCACTCGCGTTGTATTCATCTTCATTATAACCTAAAAATTCCTTTAATTTTCTATATTCCGTATCTGTATTATATTTTTTTAAAGTATCCAAAGTTGCAGATAAATAATGAAAAAGATATGCTTCATTCACTGAAAGATCAATATATTTTCTAAAATTTTCATTGGTACCTTCAAGATGTTCTACTCCTGGGAATCCTTTCGGTGAAAGATATACCTTTTTCCCATTTGACAATTCCGTGAAGAGTGCGCCTTTTTTATTACCCCAAAACAGGTTATAGTTAATTTTCGTTTCATCATCCCGGCTCATGTGTTCAACCCCTGCACCGAAAGAATAAGCAATGATATTATGATGATAATTAAATACTGCATCTTCTTTAGACTGAATGGCATTTCCATCTTTTTCATCAGTATATGTTTCACCAAAACTAAATACAAATGTATTATGGTTGATTTCAATGGTTCTTGGAGCACCCGGCAATCCGCCACATTCAATTGCATCTCCTGCACATGCCGCGAATACATTATTCGCAATTTCAATCATGCCATCAGCTTCATTATTTTGCACAATTTTGATACCTCCATTGCTCATATTTACAAAGATATTATTAGATATTTTTCTCTCATTTCCAGCCAAATAAATACCTGTCCGCCTTGGTGTGCCTTCATCATCATCTTCAGTTAATTTCATATAACCTGATAAGACACCATCAGGTTGTTTATTATTATATTGTTGCTGTTCCCCCATATCAATCAGAAATCCGTCAATAACCACAGGGCCTTCTGCTTCAAAGGTCACCTTAAATATATATTGATCTTTTTTACTGGATTCAGGAACTGCTTGAATGACCGTTGTATGCTTCATCAAGTTACGGGAACCAAAATCTTTCGAAAAACTTCCATAAAGCTCCAATTTTTTATCTATTGTAAAAACACATTTATTTGACAGCCCGGAATATATCCCTTCAGCAATGTATATCCGGTCTCCGGGATTTGCAATTTCAATGGCTTTATCAATATCTTTAAAAGGGGCATAAAAACTACCATCATTTTTATTATTCCCTTCTTTAGATACATAATATATATCTCCTTCAAATAAACGATTGGCTTGCCTTAATTCTTCTGGCTTGAATTTCACATTTTTATGTTGTGCATATATAGGTGTAATAATGGAAAAAACGAATAATATAAGTAATATTTTTTTCATAATATAATTTTTTTTGTTCATAATATAATTTTTTTGTTTTATTGCAATGTACATCTCATCTATAGCTAAGTGGGATGTAACTTCTTTAGGAAATTGTATATATTTATAAAAAAAAGTAATTTCAATTTAAACCAATACTTAGTCCATTTATATATATTTGTATTACTAAATAGTGTCATTTTATAATTTGAAATATTTTTGTGCTTTTTAAAATATGACGTATATCAAAATCGCCATTTTAGCCATTAATATTAATGTTTTCTTATTAGGGATCATTTTTTTATTCATCCCTAAAGGAAATAGACTTGCAAATATCATGCTAAGTTTAGCCTTAATATCTGCCTCTTATTTAACGTTGAGTATGACAACGCTTGAAGACATTGTATTGATGCCTTTTTTAATTCGTGTTTTTGAACCATTTAGTTTATTAATTCTTCCTGCTCTGTATCTTTACTTTAAAAAACTAATTAATAAAAGTAAATATTTGTATCCTGCTGAATGGATCCATTTTGCCCCTCCAATTATTTCAACCATCGTTTTATTCCCTTTTATCATTAAATCCAATGCAGAAAAACTGATCTGGCTTCACAATTCAATTCAGGATTACAGCTTTTATAAATTTTGGAATTATTTATTATTCTGTCAACTTATTATTTACATTATTTTATTTACAAAGAAATTAGTATCTTTTTCAAAAGAAAAAAATATAAAAGGAACTAAACGGAAATTAATCAGGGATGTATCATATTTCACCATTATATTATTGACTATTTTTTCTGTTGGAATTATTCTCATGATCATCTACATCCCCCATCTCTATTTATTAGTCATTCCTTTTCATCTTTTCGTGATTTATGGAATATACCGGCTTATAAAAACGTCATCTTTGATAGATATTATTTATTCAAACCCGGGAAACAAAAAAAATCATTCCCAAAACTTTTACAGAATTAAAGAATATTTTGAAAATACATCAGATTATTATTCATCTTCAATCACATTAGAACACGTTGCAACACATTGTAAAAGTACTATTCATGATGTTTCAAGATATATCAATGAGGTTATTGGGATGAATTTTAATGATTTCATCAACAAAAAACGTATTGAAGAAGCGAAACGCCGTTTATATGCTCCAGAATATAAACATTTATCCAATGAAGGAATTGGACAAAGTGTTGGATTTAAATCCAAAACCACTTTTTATCGTGCTTTTAAAAAATTCACCGGAAAAACACCTGGAGAATATATGAAAAACACTCCGGAATTGATGTTGCAGGAAGCCTCTTGCTAGAAAAGCCTCCCATTATTTTTTCAGAGAAGACTGCTTGCAAAGTCCTTCACAAATAATCTGCGAAAAAAAATCTTGTCAACTCAATATAATTATAACCCTCCTCCCTACAAATTTGCCATGACCCGACAATGCTTTATAAAGCATTGAACAAAAAGGTAATGAAATTAACAGGCATTAAAAGGATTTATGCCATTTAGGATTAACAGATTTGAAATTGTGAATGGGAAGCTCACATATAAAGATTTTACCCGCACCCCAGGAGCCAACGCGTTTATTGATGCATTAACAAAAAGCATTGAACACACAATTGAATTTAGAGAAGATGACCCCGCAATTCCTGAAGAATAAGATCATCATCGTAAGAAACATAATTTAATATTCATGTTATTTGGGAGATTTCTTTTTTTCTACCTTTGACAGAATATTATTCTTTATCGTTTTCATCCATCCTCCTTGCCCACCAGTATCTTGTTCATCTAATAAATAACCAAGAGGATTTAAAAATTCAACATTATCAAAAATAACTTTAAATATACCCATTACCGGAATTATTATGATCATTCCGGCAATACCCCAAATCATTCCACCTACGACAACTCCCAGGATAGTAACAACAGGGTTTAATTCTACCTGATGGCCAACTACATAGGGTTCTAACACGTAACTTTCAATGAACTGAGCGATCCCAAATACAACGAGAATGCCTATTATAACGCCTATCGAACCATTTGTTAAAACACTCATAAATAATGCAATGATGACGCCAATTACATTACCAATATAAGGAATAAGGCTTAAAATTGCAGCTATAATAGAAATAAGGAATGCATGTTTAACATCGATGATAAATAGTCCCACCCAATAAAAAACTGCCAGAAACAAAATCAGTATAAACCTACCAAAGAGGTACTGTTGGCTAACTTTTCCAAAATTAGCCAAAATAGAAGCTCCTTTGTCTCGTTTTTGTTCAGGAATAAAATAGAGGATGGCATTTTTAAATTTTCCTCTATAAAACATAAAGAAAAATATATAGACAAAAACCAATAAAAAATTGCTTAAAAATGTAATAAATTTTGGAAATAATTTCATTACAAAACTACTCCTTTCTTTTGATTGTGTACTGATAGCATGGCGCATTTGTTTTTGCTGCTCTTGAGGAGAAATTCCAGTTTTTTGGGCAACAAATTCTTGAACCTGTTCAACTTTAGGTTTCAATTTCTCTTTATATGTAGGCCATTTTTGAGCTATACTTTGTATTTGAGCGCTAACCATAAAAAACACCCCAATACATACCACCAATATCAACAGTGCTGATATGAGAGCAGACAATGCTTCAGGTATCTTCCACTTTCTTAATCTATGATGTACAGGGAGCATCACCATAGACAGCAACACTCCAATAATAAGTGGGATAAAGAATGATTTTGCCTTTACCAGTCCAATGACCAAAAAATAAATACCTATAATGATTAATGTGATATAAGCAATAAGGTGTTTAACATTTGTATTCATAAATCATGTTTTGATTATTATCAAGTATAAAACAAAAACCAGGCCAATGCATATAACCCCTTGCTAAACGGAATATCCAACAGATTTTTCAGCATCAAAGAGATATAATATCTTGATTGTTGTACCATGGCATTAATTTTGCCCTTTCCTAATAAATACAAACATAATAATTTTAATTATGGATTTTGCAAGTACAATTGCCGAATACTGTGCAACGATAACAGAAATTGCAGGAATAGGAGTGATCGTTGTTTTTGGTATTTTCTCAACAGGGAAAGCTATCATTAGCTATTTTAAACCCCAAAAACAAGAAAATATTTTCCGAAATTACCGGCATCAATTTGGAAGAGGGATATTATTAGGATTAGAATTCCTGGTTGCAGCAGATATTATTCATACAGTTGCAGTCAACTTAACATTTAAAAGCCTCGGGGTTTTGGCTGTTGTAGTGATCATTAGAACATTTTTGAGTTTTACTATGATATATTCTTTCGCTGGATTCGGATATACTTTAATCGTAGTGATTTCATCCACACCAGATACATTTTCAAAAGTAACATCTATTAATAATGTATCGGTTACAGAAATATAACTTGTATCTGTAAATGTAATAGTATCTATCACATTTATAACTGTAGTATCGACGATATCAATGACATCTCCTGTTGTATTTCTTTCTTTCTGATAAGTTTCCGCGACCTCCATTGAATCAAGTACCCGCTTATAAATTTTCACTTCACCAATCATCCCTTTAACCCGGAACATTCATACCATTAGCTTTGTGCAGATGCAAGGCGCCTAAGCCCGCAGACATAGTATTCTATTTCAAGGGCTTAGCAACGAAGCAGATGTGCAAAGATAATGGTAAGCATTACCCCAAATTTGGGTTAATAAACAAAAGGGTTGCAGAAAGCCAAGAGGTTTATTAATAGTGTTTTATATCGATCTTTATCGTTTTGCGGTGAATTTTTCGGGTTAAATGATTGTGTAGCAATTCCAGACAATACACCATCTTGTGCAATAGCAGCAGTATCAGAATAAACAGTGTCGTGATCATTGTATAGCATGCAATAATAATTTCCGGTATCAGAATAGCCCATATTTTGTATTGTATAATCATTGAGATTTGAATCTGCTAATAATTGCGCATTTCTATACCATTGATAAGACAAACTATCTCCTAATGCTGATATTTGTAGTGTATGATTTTCTCCTATTGGCACATACTTATCTTTAGGATGATTAAAAATTAAAATTGTATTCTGAGACTTATGTATATTGAATAACGAATCGATTTCCAATGAATCCAATGTTCTGTCGTAAACTCGTATGTCATCCAGAATTCCGGAAAAGGAATGAATATAATTTGAGACTTTTTTATTCTTAAAAAATAAACCGAATCGGGCCATGACGAAACCTATAGATACGTATGAAAATGGTTACAAAAAGGGAATATCTCTATCAGTCTGTCCTTATTATTTGTTAATTTTGCAAATCTGAATTACACTTTAAAATCACGAGCCCATGAAGTCAATCCAATTGACAGGAATACACGAAATGGAATTGATCGAAGTTCCTGACCCCGTGATCAACAAGCCTGATGAGCTAATGATCAGAGTAGATACTGTAGGCGTTTGCGGTTCGGATATTCATTATTATTCAACCGGGCGTATCGGTGATCAGGTAGTCAGGTACCCTTTTACAGTCGGACATGAATGTGCCGGCATTGTTATAAAAACAGGCAAAGAAGTAACACGTTTTAAACCCGGTGACAGGATCGCCATTGACCCTTCTATGCCTTGTTGGAAATGCGATCAATGCAAGGCAGGCAGACCCCATACATGCAGAAACCTGAAGTTTTTAGGCTGCCCCGGCCAGGCCGAAGGATGTTTATCTGAATATATTGTCATGCCTGAATCCAGCTGTTTTAAGATCCCAGACCAAATGACCATGGAAGAAGCAGCAATTGCCGAACCATTGTCCATTGGCGTGTATGCTGTCAGGCAATCCATTTCCCTTGACCATGCATCTGCCGGGATTTTAGGATTCGGCCCCATTGGGTTTAGCGTGTTGTTAGCTGCACAAGCTGCCGGAGGCCGGCAGTTTTTTGTAACAGACAAGATAGATGACCGGTTGAAAACAGCCCGGCAACAGGGTGTAAATTACACCGGTAACCCTTTAACACGGGATATTGTAAAAGAGATTAATGAAACGGAGCAGAACCAACTCGACGTGGTATACGAATGCTGCGGAGACCAGGAAGCCATAGACCAGGCAATAGATATTTTAAAACCTGGTGGTAAATTAATGATCATTGGCATCCCGGAATCCGAACGCATGAGCTTTGACGTGAGCAAAATGCGGCATAAAGAAATCACCATACAAAATGTTCGCAGGCAGGTAGATTGTGTTCAGCAGGCTATTGACTTAATAGCAAATAAAAAAATAAGCCTTGAAGGATTTGTAACACACAGATTTACGTTTGACCAAACCACGGAAGCATTTGACCTTGTAGAACAATATCAGGATGGTGTTATGAAAGCAATGGTTACTATATAATAATG
>CAYMKE010000159.1:0-7656 GCA_964390955.1 uncultured Bacteroidales bacterium
AATTTGTAATTTGTGATTTGGTGCTTTAATCGCAAAAAAGTGACTTTATAGACAGGCTTTAATTATACCCTTGGCTTTCGAAAACATTTGTATATTAATTTTAACGGATGTTTCCAAAATCTAATGGCTTTTTTTTTCATCAAGAAGAAAATTGTAGTTTATAAATATATTAGAATTGTTAATAATTATTAATTGTTTTTTAAAATGTTATTTTTAATTTTGCTAACAAATTTTTATTAACCATATTTTATTATTATGAAAAAAATAGCTGTAGCCCTTTTTATTATTGCATTGGCAGCCATGAGTGCATGCCAGGGAAATAAAAGGTGTCCTGCTTATGAGAGCAATACAGATGTTGCGGAGCAAACAATAGAAATCAGTTAAAAATGCAAATGTCATTTTATTGACACAATGCATTTATTTAGAGCATAATATAAAGCACATTAGATGAACTTTGTTTTATATCATTCACCATCAAGCAAGTAGGTGACATCAAAAGTATTACTAATTTTTTTGAGTGATATTTTGTATACTAAATTTTGTTTAATAACGAAGAAGTTGGACTTTAAAGAGCAAACACTAAATAGTTTACCCTATTACCAGAAAATTTTCTCCTTCATTATATCTATGGTTTGTAAGGTATTTTCTCACTTCTTCCCTACCTCCACGTTTTGCAATATAAGAGAAAATAAAATGGTTACCGGCAGGTGGAAGTTCTTCAATGGATTTAATATTTTTTCCTGTTTTCCGCATTGCAACACCCTAAAAATTTTTACTAATTATTTGGTATAGCTCATCCTGCTCTTCGTCCATACTGTAACGGAAGTTCCGAGGATTTTATCTTAAAAAATCTCTAAAAAGACTACGAATAATGAAGTTTAACTAAAAAGCCAAAAAATTATGTAGCTAAGAATTAATTTTCAAAAATAATTGCTTAAATATTTCCTTACCACTATAAACAAGCACCGATAAAAGAAAATTTTTACGTTGAACGCGTTATATTTGTTGATGATAAGGGTATGATTAAAAGTGAAGAAAACAGGAGGGTTTATGGCAACCAGAATGTTAAGGATTGCTATAAGCCCTTTGCTGTTATTAGTCATTCAAAGAATTTTTCTGAGAAATTCACCAAAAATACTTTTTCGCTTGCCCTGGTCAATGCAGTATAGAGCCATCGCAAATATTCAATATTCACTGTTTCTTCAGTGATATATCCCTGGTCAATGAAAATAGCTTTCCACTGTCCGCCCTGTGCTTTGTGACAGGTAACAGCATAGGCAAATTTAACTTCCAAAGCATTGAAATACCGGTTTTCTTTAACTTTTTTGTATTGCTTTTTTTTGGGCATGTCCGCATAATCTTCCATAATAGTATAGAACAGTTCTTTCCTGGCTTTATTTGAAAGTGAAGCAGAATCAATGTGCAATGTATCCAAAAACATCACCGCATCTATTTCCAGGTGCTTATGATCTATCAAACGCAGAGTTACATCAACAAAATGATATCCGTATAATGATTCGTGGTTGTGGATTTTAACGATCTCTGCAATATCACCATTGGCAATAAAATCAATATCTTCATCTTCCTCAGTCAACCAAAAATAATTATTTCTTACTACCATCACATAATCACCGGCAGATATTTCTTCTTCGCGCCAGAGTATTTGATTCCGGATGCCTTGATTGTATTTGTTCGATCGTTTATTCGAACGATTGATAACCATTACGTCATCCAATCCGTATGTGTCATACATATCGGAAATTTTTTCAACAAGTTCATCACCGGGCAGCCTGATAATGTCATCATACCCTTCAACATTGAATTTAGGCAGCGATGTATTATTTTGTTCAATTTGTTGACGTATGTGTGTCGCATTTTCAAGGATACCTGAATCTTTATCCTGCCTGACCACCTGTTTTAAACTTGTTTGTTTTACCGAGAACCCCATGCTTTGAAGTTTTTTGGAGTCGAGGGCGGGACTGATCATTAATCCCACGGGAGGTAATTGGGCGAGATCGCCCACAAGTATTAACTTGCAATTCTTTTCATTATAGACATAGGTTAATAAATCTTGTAATAGATTTCCGCTTCCAAAATTTGATATTTCAAAAGATTGGTTACCAATCATGGAAGCTTCGTCAACAATAAAAAAGGTATTGGTATGCAGGTTTTTATCTAATTCAAATGCGCCAAACCCGTCGTTTGACGATTTAAGCCGGTATATTTTTTTGTGAATGGTATATGCATTTTTTCCGGTATATGAAGAAAGTACTTTAGAAGCCCTGCCTGTGGGAGCCATTAAAAATGATTTAAATTTTAATTGTGCAAGTGCTCCTGTTAATGCTTTGATCATGGATGTTTTACCTGTTCCGGCATATCCTTTGACCAGTAAAATCTCATGTGCGCCTTTATTCATGATGAATGATGCACATACGTCCATTAATTTTTCCTGATCAGGTGTAGCAGGATAATTTAATTGGCCGTGGATCGTTTTTGAAATAAAATCTTTTAACATATATTTTAAACCAATATCTCAAATATAGAAATATATTTTTATTATTTTTGTTTCGCAAATGGATTTTTGAAAAATGCTATTTATATTAAATTTTAGTATATGATTTTCTTTTTTGATTATACAATACAAAAATAAAAGAATAAACAATGAAAACAATCATTCAAATCATTTTAGGTGTCGTCATTATTTTATTAGGGTATTTGCTTGTTGACAGTATCATGAAACCGATTAATTTTAACCGGGTGAAAAATAAACGCTATGAAGCCACTATCGAACGGTTAAAGGATATCCGAAAAGCACAGGTTGCATACAAGTCAAGGTATGGAAGATATACAGGTAGTTTTGATACATTAATTGATTTTGTACGAAGTGATTCTTTAAAAGTAGTAAAAGCCATTGGGGTGACTCCGGATACATTAACAGAAAAGCAAGCGCTGGAAAAAGGAATAATTATAAGAGATACAACCAAAGTCAGTGTGTTTGATTCCCTGTTCTTTGACGGATACCCATTGGATTCATTAAGGTATGTGCCTTACGTTGCACCCGCCCAGTTTCAAATGGGGGCCGGTATCATTAAAACCGAATCTGAAGTTGATGTCAACGTGTTTGAAGCAGCCGTGCATAATAATGTTTTACTTAAAGGGTTAGATAAACAATTAATCATTAATTTAAATAAAAAATGGGAAGACATTACCGGATTTCCAGGCTTAAAGGTTGGATCATTGGAAAAAGCGACCAATAACGACGGAAACTGGAAATAAATTTATGCATCAGTTTGCATTTAAAGACGAAACATTTGATATTAACCAAAGCTCTACTTACATCCTCACAATACAGGCAGGAGAAGAAGGAGTAGTTTATTGCATTTTTGATACTGTACGAAACAAGTACATTGTATTAACAAATCATCCGCTTGAAAAAGATTTGTCAAAAGAAGTATATTTTGAAAAAATTGAAGAAATACTTCAGAATAACGAACTTTTCCATAATAAATATAAGTCAGTAAACTTTATAATCATCAACAGAAAAACAACACTTTTACCTTCTGCATTATTTCAACAAGATCAATTGAAAACGATCATGGATTTTAATACAGAGATTGACGACCTGGATGAAATCCATTATAATCATATTGAATATATTGATGCATATAATATTTTTACTGTACCCAACCGTTTAGCCAATGAAATCGTGGAAAAATTTTCGCGGGTTAATTTTTATCATCAGGCAACTCCTTTACTTGAGAATATCCCAAAAATGATTGCTTCTAATAAGAAAACAAAAGTGTTTGTAAATATATACCGCAGTATGTTTGACATTGCAGTGGTACGGGATGGGGCGTTTATCTTGTATAATAATTTTAAATATTCCAATGAAAATGACCTGGCATATTATATACTTCATGTATACAAACAGCTGAAACTTGATCCGTTAATACATGAATTGATGGTGTCGGGCGAAATGCCCAAACAATCCGCGTACGCTAAAAATTTGAATACATTCATAGAAAATATGATTTACAGGGAACCTGATGATAATTATTTATATAGTTATACATTCAAGAAAACAGACACGTATTATTTTACAAATCTCTTTAATTTAATGAATTGCGTATAATCGGAGGAACACACAAAGGCAGGTCAATCCATCTTCCGGCACAATTTAAGGCCAGGCCAACAACAGATATAGCAAAAGAAGGATTATTTAATATATTAAATAATTATTTTGAATTTGAAAACCTGGATGTGCTGGATTTATTCGCGGGAACAGGAAGTATAAGTTTTGAATTCGCTTCACGCCATGTAAATACGATTCATGCCATAGAACAGAATGGAAAATTGTTTTCATTCATAAAAAAGAATATTGACCATTTAGGATTTACTCAAATAACTCCTTTTAAAACCGATGTTTTCCGGTATATTCGTAAATGTGAAAATAAATTCCATATTATTTTTGCAGATCCTCCATATCATTTAAAAACATTAGAACAAATTCCTCAATATATATTTGAAAACAATCTTTTAAAAAAAGAAGGATGGTTGATTTTGGAACACCCCAAAGATTATCATTTTGAAGGAACTTCGTCTTTTTTTAAAACAAAAAAATACGGGAATGTACATTTTAGTTTTTTTGTAAACAGTGAATAGTTTTCTTTTACCTGTTTAATATTATTTTTAAAAATGGTAAAACTTATTTTCCCTTTTTTGATGATGATCAGGGCTTTGTTTGTTTCATGCCCCTGTTGTCAACATGGCACATCACCGGACTTTGATAAATATAAGTTAAAAGAAAAATATAAACTACCCGGTATCATTGACGAATCATCAGGAATCGTTCACGTGGGGTCGTCATATTACACAATAAATGACAGCGGGGGAGAGCCTGTACTGTACAAATTGGATAGTCAGTTTAAACTAATTGATTCTATTTATATTAATGGCTTTAAGAATATTGATTGGGAAGATTTGGCGTTTCATGATGATTATATATATATCGGTGATTTTGGGAATAATGCCAATCAACGAAAAAACCTGAGAGTGATTAAATATCATTTATTAACAGGGACAAAAGAAACGATTATGTTTAACTATCCTGATCAATCGGATTTTCCGCCTGGTAAAAAAGAGTATAAAAATTTTGACTGTGAAGCCATGATTTGGCATGACAGCTCATTGATTTTATTCACCAAATCAAAAAAAAATAATGTTCCGGTAAATATGTACCGGATCCCTGATCAATCAGGGCAGCATGTAGCTGAAAAAATAATGCAAATACCATTAAAGGGAAAGGTTACTGCTGCATCATTTGATGCCCAAAAGAATCTTTTATACCTGTTAACGTATGGGAAAATTATGGTATATAATGTACAAGGGCGAAACGACAGTTTAGATTTAAACCCTGTATATTGCAAAACATTTATTCGTTCTAAACAATCAGAAGCTATCAGTATCACACCATCTCAACATATTATTATCACCAATGAACAAAGGCGTGTTTTTGAATTTATGCCTGTATGCAAAAAAGAGAATACGAACCGAGCATGTAAAAAATAATCATTTTTTGCACACACGAGAATGATTATTTTTTACTTGCGAGCTCCATATGACCATTGAAAATTTTAAAATAAACAGATGAAAAAATGATGTTCCATGAGTGGTTAGTTAAAAATTTTATCATAAATTTGTTTTTATTTGGATTATTATAAATTTTGGTAAATTATGAAAAAAATCATCCCCTTTTTTGTTTTATTCATTTGCATTACGAATATTAAAGCACAAACGGAAGAAGAATTGAACCAGCAAGTTAGCAGGTTTTTTCAGCTTTCTCTTGTTACTGTGGATACCGGGACATGGCAAAACTTAGTTGTCTGGCAAAAAATAGACCCGCAACGGATCATTGATACAGTCCCCCAGCTGACTGATTTTCAAATTCATGATTATTTTGTAATGCGCTATGATTCTGCCAGTACATCATACCTCGAAATAGGAACCGTACCTTATACAGATTTATCTGTTTTTCCGGATTCAACTTCATTTCCTGAATTACGAGCATATAAATACAAAATTCAGGCTTCAGTCTCTTATACTTTGGATTATGGAACTGTACTTTATAGCTGGAATGATACGACTGTTTTGGATTCCTGCCGGTATCATAAAACGTTATTCATTGACAAAGAGATTAAAGGAGATACGTTAGAGCTTAAAATAGATCCTTACCAGGTTGAAAATTTTGATATGACGATGTTTTTAGACACCTTAAAAGTAAAAGTATATCGCCATACCGATTCAATGAATATACTCGATCATCTTTATGATAGTGTTTATTACATGATGGGAGATACACTGTTCCAATACAGTGACCCGGATACGACAGCAAATGACAGTGGATATTATTATCTTGGTATTGTAGCATTGAATGACACCATTGATCCAAATGAAATGATGGATTTAAAAGCCAGCGGAGGCCCTTTCAGCCGTTCTATTTCCAATTTGGAAGACAACCGGCTGAAAGAAGAACCGACCATCATTCAATCAATTAAACAAGAGGAGCTCACACTTAAAATATCACCTAATCCTGTTGCATCAAAAACAAATATAGCATATAATATACCTGCTAAAGGATTGGTCAGGCTTTCTTTGTATTCAACTGATGGAAAAAGGATAAAAGATATTGTACATAAGGTACAAACAAAAGGAGATCATTTCATAGAGGTATCAAAAGAAATGCTTGGGGCAATTCCCGGCATCAATTACCTGGTACTTTCATTCAATGAACATCAGCAAGTGAAAAAAATAATTCAATTAAAAGAATAAAAAATTTTAAAATCTGTTTTTTTAGTAAAAAAATACATTATTTTTGCGATGGAATTTTAGAATTAGGTTTTACTTAATTCTAAATATTCAGGTCCGGTAGTTCAGTTTGGTTAGAATGCATGCCTGTCACGCATGAGGTCGCGAGTTCGAGTCTCGTCCGGACCGCTTTTTTAAAAGCACTATTTTTCTGCACAACGTTAATATATACATTAACATTCTTAGCTCTCTGTAAATGAGTACAATCCTGTTAATTATAAGCATTGTATTGATCCTTGTTGGATTCATAGGGTGTATACTACCTGTTTTACCCGGCCCGCCTATTAGTTATACCGGGCTTCTTTTGATTCATTTCTCTGAAAAATGGCATTTTTCTCCCCGCTTGCTTATTGTATTGGCATTGGTGACTATTATTGTTACCATCCTCGATTATGTGGTTCCGGTTTGGGGTACAAAACGTTTTGGTGGATCACAAGCAGGAGTCAAGGGAGCTACTGCCGGACTTATCGTTGGCCTTTTTTTGGCCCCCTTTGGTATTATTATCGGCCCTTTTATTGGAGCCGTGATTGGCGAATTAATTGTTAAAAATGATATGCACGTTGCTATTCGATCCGGTATAGGGTCCTTTATCGGTTTTCTTATGGGCACCGGAATGAAACTGGCAACAAGCGGAGTGATCGCGTTTTATTTTTTTAGAGAAATAATATAGTGTCTTATTGGGTATGACTTAATACTACGCCTGAGCAGTCATTGTCCGTAGCGTCCACGCTATGGACTCTGTATACAGGCAGAGCCTTTCCTTCTAAAAATACGACTCTTCCTCTTATTGAA
>CAYMKE010000160.1:0-7609 GCA_964390955.1 uncultured Bacteroidales bacterium
ATTTTGGAATGTAATACCACGGCAGAAAATCAGACCAATAAATATTTCCTTCGAATAATTGGCGTAACGATGTAGTAAAATGAGTCATGATTTCCAGGGATTTGAAGGGATGTTTTACAGGGTTGGTTAGTCCGTATGGCCATAAAATCAATCCCAGGAAATAACCTATAACCGAAAACACTACAGCATTAAATAGTAACTTGTTGAGTGTATTGCGATTTGCTTTTGAAAAAAATGAATTCAGTTTTACTTTTGAGAGATAATAAAGACCTGAGAATAAAAAAAGATAAGCAATTAACAACAATCCACCTATCCTTACACTGATGGCTGATCCAATTCCAACAGCGATCCAGATATAATTTTTTATGTTATGCCTGTGAAAATCCTTAAGCAGTCGTATGATAAAATAGATTGTAAAGATATACGTCATGGCAAATGGTATATCTTTGGGGTTATTAAATGAATGGCCAAGGAACCTTGGTGTGAAAAACAGTAAAAGCATTGTAAATATTCCGGCCCGCCATCCACCAAAGATCAGCGCTAACAATCCACTGAATAGAATTGTTGCCCATCCGCATAATGAATTGAATATATGCCTTGATTTAAAAATGTTTTCTATATTAAACCATTCATTTATCGTATAGGTGATCAGGTCAAAGGACATACCGTATGCAAATGCCGGTTTTTGATTGATGTAAGACGTGTCTTCACCCATTGTAGAGTAAAAGTTGTAATAGTTTTTGACCTGTCTTAATTGAGCAAATTCATCTCCTGATATGCTTGAATTAAGGCTTAAGACCGGCATTAATATAAATAATATGAATGCAATGGTGGTAAACAAAAATCTGTTTATACCGGGTTCGCTTATAAAAGGATATTTTTGATGTGGTTTTGATTTAAGTTCTATTAATGGCAGGTAAATGAACCAAAACAAAAATAATTTGATGTTAAGCAGTAAATTTAAAGGAGCAGATGTTTTAATGGTTGATTTATCAAATGGGACTGGTTGGGCAATGGCAATTTCTTCTTTTTGTATATTGATCTTTTTTACTTTATAACGAATTTCTTTAAAGTAGTTTTTGCTTTTTATGGAGATATTAGTAAAAAGATATTCTGCTACTGTTTTAGGAAAAATGATTTGATTTGCCGGATTATAACGGTTTTTGTTTTTTTCATTTTCATATATGAATTGAATTATCTTTCCGGTATCAAATGTTTTACTTCTAATATTAAAGTAAGTATTGATATTGAAATCATTATTTATTTGTTCGGTATTTATAATGGTAATTAGTTCATTACTTGCATGTTGAATTCCTTCCCGGATCATTTCTGGTTCAGTGTTATTATTATTGACATGAACATATTTAACAGTAGCCGAAGTTGTGAACGACGATTCAGTGATGGTTTTTTCGTCAGATTTATAATGAACAATAATGAACTCCGTGTTTTTGGTGAATTCATTTTTTAAATCGGAAATGATTTTTGTAATATTTTCTTTATATTGTGAATGCTTAGCAATGATAAGAAAAGAAAAATTAGTATTTCCGGATGGTTTGTCTGTTTTTTTTTGTTTTACTGGTTGTTTTTTTTCTTTTGCCATTATAAAAGAGTTTTTTTATTCATATATTTTATCTACAATATAAAGTGGCCTGTTCCTTATTTGTTCCAAAACCCTCCAGAGATATTCGCCAACAATTCCCAACATAATCAAGTGAATACCTGAAATAAAAATGATTAAAAACAAAATTATTTTATTGTCCATTAAATAATCCAGGCCTGATAGTTTTCTTATGAGTTCAATAATTGCATAAATAAAACTGATTCCGATCATTATAACTCCTGTATAAGTGATGAAGCGGATAGGGAAGAACGAATAACTGATGATCGAGTCAATAAGATACTTTATCTTCATACCAAAGTTCCATTTTGATTTACCGATTTTTCGTTCAGTTCTTTCATATTCTATGTACTTTTTTTCAAAACCCTGCCACATGATTTGCCCCTGAATGTAAGGGTTTTTTTCATACGTTTGAGTTATAAGGTCCCTAACTTTATTACTGATAAGAAAAAAATCAAATCCTCCTTTTGGAATTTCAGAAAAACACATTTTTCTGACGAGATTATAAGAAAATTTTGATGTAATTTTTCGGTAATATGATTCTTTCCTGGTTTTTCGTTTGGCTATAACGATTTGATAGTTTTCTTCAAAAAAATGATATAGCATTTGATTGATCAGTTCGGGCGGGTCCTGTAAATCTGCATTAATTCTGGCAATGCATTTTCCTCTTGCATTTTCATATCCGGCGTGAGTCGCAGCGGCCTGACCAAAATTTCTGCTGAATTTTATAATTCTGATAATATCAGGATGTTTTTTTCTAATACCAATAAGCTTTTCAAGTGACCGGTCATGAGATCCGTCATCAACAAATACGATCTCACCTTTTTTGTCTTGGTTTTTAAGTATTACTTTTTCATATAATTGGGAAAATGTATGTTCAATGATACTTTCTTCATTATACAGGGCAACAATTATACTATAATCCGGTTGAACGATTTCACTCATTGATTTAGGAATGTTTTAAATTATAGAATTTTACCATCATGTGCTACTTCATTGATTCTTGTATTCCATTCAAGCAATGATTTATACCATTGGAGAGTAAAACATGTAAGGTCTTCGGGATCAAGTATGCCTTTTTCCAATGATTGTTTGATTTCTACAATGCCTTCATGTACTTTTACGGAAGCCTGGTAATCCAATTGTTTATTTATTTTGTTAAAATTCAGATTATAATTTCGTCTGTCCGGCCCTTCGGGTATTTTATGTATTTCAACATTGGGGATCACGTCATAAACAAATTGAGCCAATTGTTTTATCTGATAATTTTGTTCATTGCTGCCGACGTTAAATATTTCACCGGAAACTTTTTCAGATGGTGCTTCAAGGCAATAAATAAATGCTTTTATAACATCTTTTATGTGAACAAATGGCCGCCATTGATTGCCACCACCCATTATATATATATTGCGGTTTTTCCAGGCTCTCATGGTCATTATATTTATTGCAAGATCGAACCGCATTCTTTTAGATAATCCATAGATGGTTGAATTTCTGAGTAATACTGTTTCAAATTGATCGCTTTGGAGTTTTTTGAGCTCTTGTTCCATTGCAACTTTACTTTTGGCATATTCGGTGATCGGATTCAGCTCATCTGTTTCTACCAATGCCTGCTTTTGTCCGGCACCGTAAACACTTGCAGAACTGCTGTATATGTACCTATTTACCCTGTGTTTTTTTGACGCATTGGCAATCCTGGCAGCTCCTTTGTAATTAATATCTTTTGTCAATTTTGGATTGATCTCACCTGTAGCATCATTACTTAACCCTGCAAGGTCTATTACAGCATCAATGTCTTTTAAGAAATCTAATTCCACATATCGTATGTCATTTTTTAAAATCTTAATATTTTCATTAGACGTGATGTCTTTTAATTTATCCAGGCCAAAGAAAAAACGGTCTAAGGCAACGACTTTATAACCTTTATCGAGTAATGTTTCACATAAAGGAATTCCTACATAACCACCTGCGCCTGTCACTAAAATTTGTTTTGTCATTATTTTCGTTTATTTAATGCTAAAAAAAGAATTGATCGAGTTAAATAAATGATTGATTTCATTATCTTCCATTACCGTGTGAATAGGCAATGCAATAATTTTATCTTTTATGGATTCTGTTAATTTGAGATCGAGTTCTTTGTATTTATTTTTATATACTTCAAGAGTATGAACAGCTGTATAATATCTTCTTACTGTTATATTTTGTCCTTTCATATAATTTACAAAATGTGTTGCTTCTTCATTTAAAATGATTGGATAATATAAATAGGGACAAAATATATTATCTTTTACTTTCATGTTTTTTATTATTCCTTGTTTTTCGAGTGCAATAAAATATTCTTTATAAAGATGTATATTTTTCTTCCTTTTTTCAAGGATATGATCTATTTTTTCGAGGTTTTTAAGGCCAATAATTGCAGAAAATTCCTGCATTTTTGAATTTAATCCTGGTATATCAACATCACCAGTGGTTTTGTCATATTGTCCAAAATCACGGAGCCTGTAAAGATAATCGCTGATTTCCTTATCATGGGAAATAGCTGCTCCTCCTTCCATTGAAGTATATATTTTTGTTGCATGAAAACTGTATATTTCTTCTATTTGTAATTGGGCAGGGTATAATCCGTTATATGTGGATCCGAATGCAGGTGCATTATCAAACAGAAGAATCCAATTATTTTGTAAAGAAATTTTTTTTAATGATTCAATATCCGGTAGATTTCCATAAACACCTACAGCAATACACATCTTAATATTTCCAGGGGTGTCTTTTATTTTGTTAATATCAATGGTTAATGTTTCATTAATGTCACAAAAAACGGGTTTTAAATTATTCATTACTATTGCATTCACTGTTCCGGAGAAAGTAAATGATGGCACGAGTACTTCAAATGAATCATGAATACCATATCCCATTTTCTTTTTCCATGCCTGTATTAAATGATACAATGCCATTTCTCCATTGCAAAAAAGAACAGGATTTGCCGGGGAATCCAAAAATTCTTTTAACCTTATTTCATATTCTCTGACATATTCACTATTATTGGTAACCATTCCTGATGAAAGGCATTCTTGTAACTGGTCTTTTACTTCATCAAGGTCAGGTAAATAGGGTTTAACTATATTAATTTTCATTTATATTTGTTAAATTGTAATTAATATTGGATTATAAAAAGTTATTCATTTTTAATAAATACAAGAAAACAAAAATAATGATATTTCTTTGCAGTTGTTAAAATATCCTAAAAAATCATTCTATTCATTTATTATACTGTTTATTTGTTTTTAAAAGCAGTATGGTAACATATCGTGTTTTTGGTAAAGAATTTATAAATAAAAAGTTACACTGAATCATGCAATTGCTTTTCAATATCCAATTCTTCACTAAATTTTTGGATGTCTTCTATTTTTGTTTTTCGTTTAAAATTGACAAAGAATATTCCGCCTGTAGCTGATACCATGATTAAGATTGCCCTGTAAAGAATGGCAACACCTTTTGCGCAATCGACTGAGATGTCCAATAATATGAGGCTGAGGATAATGGCTCCTTCTAATGTACCAAATGCACCTATTGTAATAGGGATGAAGCCAATAAATGTTGTTAAAAATAAAAGCAGTATCACATCTATGATAAAAATATCTCCTTGTAGATAAAGAATTAGAAAGTAAAAGCCAATACCTCTGAATATGTGAAATAAAAGAGATACCAGATTCAATAATATGAATTTTTTTACAGTGATTTCTTTAATGGCAATGATGCAGTCATGGATAAACTGTTTGATTCTTAAAAATAATTTGTTTTTATTCCTGAATAAAAAAAATACGGCAGAGAAGATAAATACTAACAGTATCATTAAAAAAAAGATTAATATTTTTTTTTGGTTTATTTCCAGGCTATCAAAAGCATTTAAATTATCTACACTCATTATCTCAGGATGAAATATCAGGTATGCAATAAATAACAAAACATTCATCAATGATCCGGATACTCTGTCTGCCAGAATAATAACAAAAGGCTTCCCCCATTTTTTATTCAGGTTTTTTTTAAGGTAATAGATTTTATACCCATCTCCTCCAATATTTGTCGGGAGAAAATTATTTAAAAAAATACCAATAAATGAAAGTTTAAAGCACAAGAAAAAATTAGGAAAATAATCTTTAATGAGTACATATAACCTTAAACTCATGAATACCCCGAATGTTATGAAAAAGGTGATTAAAGCCATAATTAATAAAACGATATTGGATTCTTTGATAGTGGCAAATATCTCCGAAAAATCTGTTCTGTAAAAAATAACAAACAATAATCCTGCAGCAATAACAACCTTTAGTATTGTAGTATAAAGATTTTTCTTTTTATTCATAGGAGCGATCGTTTTTTAAGTATTTCACGATGTGTTTGGTATGATAAAAAATTATTCAATATGGCCTTGTTTTGAATTAAAGAATATATTGTATAAAAAGAGAGTAATCAGTTGTCTTTTTTTTTGAAGAATTGCGGTATCGAATAATTCATTATTTGGTTTTAAATCAAAGAGGTCAATGTTTTCGAATTGTACATATTCCGGGAACCGATATTTATTTTTATATAAATCGTAAAGCGTAGTTGACGGTTCTATAGAATATAATCGTTGTATGTTTTTATTTTTTTGGATGATTTGATGAGTAAAACCTTTGTCTCCTGAGCCAACTTCTAATATGTTTTTTCCTATGTATTTTTTTATTAATCCATATTGATATTTTCTGTAATTATTTAACGTTGACAGAGAAAAATCACCATTTCCCCAATCCATTCCATGTACATATTTGTCTTTTTCGGCCAATGTTATAATATTTTAAATTTTTTATTACGAAACAAATATAATAATATTATTTTTCAAAATTAATTGTCATAAGATTTTATATGTATTTACAATGTGTCAAGGTATAAATATTTTATCTTTGTCAGATTAAAATTTCCAAAAAGGTACTGACCTGTAATTTTTATGCAGGTTAATATACCATTTTAAAAATGTATAAATAAAATAAATCAAATGAGACCAATATTTATAATAGGAAATGCCCGTTCCGGCACAACACTTACAAGATTTGTCATAAATGCACATCAAAATATTTTAATCCCACCCGAAGCGGGTTTTGCTATTTGGTTATATGAAAAATATAAAGATTGGGAAGTCCAATATTTATATTCTAAATTAGATCAGTATCTTGAAGATTTGTTTAAGGTTAAAAAATTTGATACATGGGAATTGGAAAAAGAACCTTTAAAAACATATTTGTTAAAAAGAAAACCCGAAAATTATCATGATTTAACATCTGAAATATATTCTTTTTATGGATTACATCATGGTATATGTTTTAGAAGATGGGGGGACAAAAATAATTTTTATCTCAATCATATTTCGGAAATTAAGCAGTTATTTCCAGAAGCATTGTTGATATATGTTATCAGAGATGGACGTGATGTGGCTTGTTCTTACAGGAATTTGAGAAAAAAAGAGATTAATTCAAAATATAAACCAAATTTGCCTTATGAGATTGAAGATATTGCTGAAGATTGGAAGAAAAATAACTATACAATTCTTGAATCATTAAAAAATGTTTCAGAAGAGGATTTTTTGATTGTTAAATATGAAGATATTGTAAAGAAAACAGATGAGACGGCCCGTGAAATTTGTCATTTTTTTCAAGAGCCATTTGATGAGGGAATGGTTCAATATTATGATTCGAAAAGATCAAGGGAGCCGGAGGAATTTCTTCAGTGGAAGGAAAAAATTTATAGAAAACCCGATGAATCATCAATCGGAAGATACCAAAAGGAATTGTCTGAAGATCAGGTCAATATGTTTAATGGTATATGTAAAGATTTATTAACTTATTTTAATTATTTATAAGTTAATAAATTAACCTTCACTTGAAACACTTAATTTTTTTCTACCTTTTCTTCTTCTGGCTGCAATGATTTTACCTCCATTATGTGTAGCCATTCGCG
>CAYMKE010000161.1:0-7586 GCA_964390955.1 uncultured Bacteroidales bacterium
GGAATTTGGTTACGCGACTTTATATGACTTTATATGACTTTATAGACAAACACTATTTAGGTACTTCAACAGATTTGATGATATCAGCAACAACTTGTTCAGCAGAGCTTCCTTCAAGTTCTTTTTCAGGTGTTAAATACAGCCTGTGATTCAATACCGGGAACAATACACTATGAATATCTTCTGGTGTCACAAAATCTCTTCCCTGGATGGCTGCATAGGCTTTTGAAGAAATCAGAATATTTAGTGAAGCACGAGGAGAACCACCTAAAAAAAGAGAGGGGTGGTTGCGGGTTGTATGAATGATTTCAGCTATGTATCTGGTCAGATTGGGTTCAATGTGAATTGACCGAATTTTTTTCTGGAAATCTATAATATCTTTTACAGATAATACAGGGTTTACGAGGTCTTCTTCTTTTTGTATCTCTCGTTTGTCAGCATTCATTAATATGTTGAATTCATCTTCTTTTGATGGATAAGTAATCTTAATCCTGAACAAAAAACGGTCAATTTGTGCTTCAGGTAAACGGTATGTGCCTTCATGTTCAATCGGATTCTGTGTGGCAAATACAAGAAACGGTTCTTTCATCGGGTAAGTAGTACCATCTACAGTAACCTGGCGTTCTTCCATTACTTCAAAAAGAGCTGCCTGGGTTTTAGCCGGACTCCTGTTGATCTCATCAATCAGGATTATATTGGAGAAAACCGGCCCCTGGTTGAATTCAAAGGTTCCCTTTCCATTGTTATAAACAGTCGTTCCAATAATGTCTGATGGCATCAGGTCAGGAGTAAACTGGATACGCGAAAAACCTGCTGATATCGTTTTGGCAATTAGTTTCGCGGAAAGTGTTTTGGCAATGCCGGGCACTCCTTCAATCAACACATGCCCATTGGCTAAAATAGCAGTGATGAGTTGATTAACCATTTCGTCCTGGCCGACAATGACTTTGCCAATTTCTGCTTTTAATTGAACAATTTTTTCCTGTAATGGTGTAATGTCAATCCTGTTCTCAAATATGTTCTCGTTTTCCATAATTATTTAGGTTGATTTAGTGTAAAATGTTTCTATTTTTTTATATAAAACGCTAAGTTGTTCTTTTGATATCTGATCTGATGACTTGATTTTTGCTGCTATCTCATAAATATCCCGGATAATTGCCATATCTACATTTGACTTAAGCGAAAGAGCCTTATAAAAATTAAAATCAATATTATTCGTAGATAAATAATACGTTGAGCGGACGTATTCATTAAAGTAATTCAACTTTTTCAACGCAATATCTTTATGATCATGATTATGTAAAAACAATTTTCCTACAGTTTTGATAAAATCAACGGAATCATTCATGGGAGGATGTAAAACTGGTATTTTGCGTTGTTTTCGCCTTCCTTCAAAAATTATATACAGCAAAATGGCAAAAAGCGTTAAAAACCAGGCAGTTTTTAGCGGTGGATTCAAGAGGATGAATTTCAAAGGGGTACGAACGTGTACCTGGTAAGGCTTGTAATATTCATCCCATATAGTGGTTCTTAAAGGTAAATATGACAATGCAGCAGCAGCATAATCATAATTGCTGTATAAAAGATGGTAATTTGTAAAAACCAATGGCTGGCAATGAAGGAAAAAGCATCCATCCCCGTATTGTATTTTAATAAAATCAACCAACCTGCTGCTGGATGTCCCCAGTACAACAGAGCCGGCTGTGTCAAATGAACTGAAATAATTAATGGGCAGTTGTTTTGAGAAATAATACCCTGTATCTTTTTGTAATGACGGATTAACAAAGTGGAGAACAGACGATTGTACATCGGTTTGAGTAATTGACTCAATGGATTGGGGCAGATGGCCGGATTCAATGTTGAGAGTATCTGCAAAGGGCCCGTCAAAATGAATTGCAGAAATAAATGCATGGTTGCCTTTTTCTACATAGTTTAACAGTGCATTGCAATCCAAAGAGGTTAAATTAAAAAAACGAGTGATAAATACGAGATTTGTTTTGTCTGGTTCATCAACATTTAAATTCGGGTATAAAGACTGGTTATTTGTTGTGATTTCTTTATCGTAGAAGACTTTTGGAAGCATATCTTTTAATACTTTACAACCATAAGGGATTTTTTTTGAAGCGCTGAAATGGTAATCCCAATTGATTGGTTTTGGAGCATAATGTTCCACCAATACCAGAAGTATAAAAAGCCCTAAAATGAGAATACTATATATATATATTTTATGCATTTACCAGCTTGAATAAACGTTCATAATTTTGAATAAACAGGTCACAATTTTTTTTATCTATAAAAAAATGTCCATACCATACATACTCATAAATTCTGACAGCATTGCGGTATTCTTCCCGTATCTTATCTGATGTTAATTCCATTAAATAATCTTTGTTGGTTTTATCTTTGGAATATATAATGAGATGTTGGCTATCGAGAACATTCAATAATTTAAGGTAAAGCAGGCGGATGGCATTCCGGTAATTATTTTTAGAGTACTCTTCTTTGAATAAAGCATCCAGATCAATTTCTTTGGATTCATCATCCAATTCATAAACAGGAATATTCTCTGTTTTATCCCGGGAATAAAAAATATTATAAATGCGCGTTTGAGTAATTAAAAAATATAGAAACACCAATGAAATAATGACCAATAGTATTTTGAATATAATAGGAAACGCATTTAAAACACCCCTGGTTTTATACAACATCCGCTTTAACCAGTACCAGATCATTTCGTAAAAATTATTGCCTTTTTTATGTACACCGGATTGATGGTACTGATATGCTTGATTTTCATAATATGATTCAAAAAAATCATCTTCAGGCATTCGTATCTCAATATCCTGATCATCTTTATTGATTTTTAGCGTGTTATGTTGGTGGCCATTCCCGGAAAAATTTTCATCTGCAAACACACCAAGATGATAAATAGAAAAAAAGAAGGCCATAAAAAAAGCGATATTCATTATCCTGCAACTCCGGTACATCATATTTGACAAAACTCTATTATTGATTGATATTTTCTATTTTTTGTTCCAACGAAGGTTTCTCTTTTTTTTCAACCAGGTTAAAATACTGGAATGCGATGGCTACATATGATACCGTGTATAAAGAATACGTTATGATTGTAGTAAAAGCATCTAAAATAAGAATACCTGTTGAAGATTTCATCATGTCATAATTTGTTTTAACGGAAGTGATCGCTGTTCCTACACCAAATGCTATAGCAGGAAGAGAAAGAACAATACTGATCAAATAAATGACAACATAAACAACAACCAAAATCAATAATGTATTCCAAAAATTATTCTTTACCAAATCAAAACAACGAGAAAAGGCTTCACTAAACCCTTGATTTTCATAAAATAATATTATAAAGACCAAACTTAAATGAACACCAAGATAAATGCCAGGAATAATACATAAAACCATTCCAAAGGCGATTATTAACCCTACAACAATTGTTACTCCAATGGCCAATATAAATTTAGACCTGGCCATTGACCAAACTTCTTTCAGGGTAAATCCACCTTTCCCTTTATTTACATATAGGGTGATATAACTATATACATTAGATAGAATGACCACATGAGCTAGTAAAGCCCAAAAGGCCGTTAAAAAAGTATATATATTCATTCGAGCAAGCATCCCCATATAACCCTGATCATAAACTGAATGTGAAATTGATTTTAAATATGCCCGTTGGGTTATTACTGTTAAAACACCCATTACTAATAAAAAAGGAAGAACATGATACAACAGCATTTTTCCAAGCTGTTTGTATTCCTGACGGATAAAAGCGAAAATTGCATTAAAAATTTCACCAAAATCCCGTTCTTGTTTAAATTGGATCTGTGTTTCCATTGTTTCCATTGTTTTTGTTTTTAGATTGTTTTATTAATAGATTTGGAAGTATTACATAATAGTATACAATAAATGCCAGGGAAATGATTATAACAGATAATTTGAGTACATAAGGCGCTTGTGTATACCGGGTAATGAAACCTTCAATAAAACCTGCCATAATAAATACAGGAATCAATCCGAAAATAACTTTACCTCCTTTAGCGGCTCCTTTTCTAAAGGAAACACCTCTTGAATAAGACTTTGGAAATACAATGCTGTTGCCCAGTACAATTCCTGCAGCTCCTGCAACAATAATTGAAAATATTTCCAGTGTACCATGAATCCATATAGTGCTTGTTGATTCAACAAAAAATCCTTTCTGGATCATGAAATACTGGAACGTGCCAAGCATAATCCCGTTTTGCAAAAGCAGAAAGCCGGTTCCCAGGGCAGTAAAACAACCAAATAAAAATGCAATGAATGAAACATATATATTATTCATACTTATGCCAAGGAACATGGGCAACTGTTCCATGCTTTTGTAAACAGCCATGGGATCACCTTTTTCCATATTATCTAAGGTCATATTCACATATTGATCTCCCAGAATGACCCGTGGAAATTCAGGGTCATAATGGGTTGATAATACCCCGATCAAAGCTGCAATAAAAAAAACAAGGAACGAGTACAACACTTCCTTGCGGATGCTGTAAAACAGCAAAGGATAGTCGTGCTTCCAGAATTTGATGATCTTATTGGTGGTCACCGGTTTATTCCGGTAAATAACCGAATACGCCTTTTGTGTTAACGCGTTTAAATAAGAGGTAATAGACGATTGTGGATAATATGTCCTGGAATACGCAAGATCTTCATTTAACTGGATGAACAAGGCACTGAGTTCATCCGGGGCAACCTTATATCCCTTCTGAAGAACCTGTTCAAACCGTTCCCATTTTTTCTTGTTTTTATGTATAAAAACGATTTCTTTCATGTAACTTCGTAAATAATTATTTTATCTTTAATGCTCCTAAAATAAGAAATACTTGATAAAAAAATGGAAAAACATTAAAAAAAATGGAAAATTTATCAATAACAAGTGTTCAAAACGTTCAAATAGAACATCCTGTTGCAAGCGTTGGAGAACGAATTATTGCTACATTTCTTGATTTTTTATTTATGAGTGCTTATGTAATTATGATGCTTTTAATTTCAGGAATTTCCAGGAGTTCCGGATACATATACTGGTTTATTGTATTTCTTCCGGTTGTTTTGTATCACCTTCTATTTGAGGTGTTTATGGAAGGTCAAAGCCTGGGTAAAAAGATTATGAATATAAAAGTGATGAATTCAGACGGAAGCAGGCCAGGGTTCACTTCTTATTTTTTACGATGGATATTCAGGATCATAGATATTACGTTTTTATTTGGTGGAATAGCGGTAATCATAATTATCACAAATGGCAAAGGCAAACGTATCGGAGATTTAGCAGCCAATACCTCGGTCATAAGGATGAAAAACAAATTTTCAGGTGAATCAATTTACACTGAGATACCTGAGAATTATAAAATAAAATACCCTGAAGTGAATTATTTATCTGCCGAAGAAATACATACGGCAAAAGAAACTCTTGATTTTTTAAAGAAAAATGGATACACCGGAACATCATCCAAATTAATTATTAAATTAAAAAATGCATTTGAACAAAAAATGGGCATTCGAACTGAAGAAGTTCCTTCCGTTTTTATAGAACAAGTAATCAAAGACTATAATGCGCAATATCAGAATCTTCAGTAAAAATTCATGTTAAAAATCAAGTTTAAGTTGTATGGCATCCAGGTTAAAAGACCTGCGGTGATAAGGCGATATGCCGTTTTGTATTACAGATAACCGGTGCTTAAACGTTGCATACCCTTTATTTTTATTCCAGTCATACATTGCATATTTTTCATGTAAATCAAGCATATAATCGTCTCTGTAAGTTTTGGCCAGCACAGAAGCTGCTGCAATGGACAGGTATTTCGAATCCCCTTTTACTATACAGGTGTGAGGGATATTTTTATAAGGTTTAAAACGGTTTCCATCAATGATCAAATGATCCGGGCAAACCGTCAGCTGGTCAAATGCTTTATGCATTGCTTCATACGCGGCATTTAAAATATTAATTTGATCAATCCGTTGATTGTCAACCCATGCCACAGACCAGTGCAAAGCTTTTTCCTGAATTGTCTCTCTCAATTGATATCTTTTCTTTTCAGATAATTGTTTGGAATCATTTAATTCGGGAATGTCAATTTTTTTTGGAAAAATGACAGCAGCAGCATAAACAGGGCCGGCGATACACCCCCTGCCTGCTTCGTCGCATCCTGCTTCAACAACACCTTCCCTGTAATATTTTTTAAGTTGTAAAAAAGCCATGACGTATATACTGTTTAGTGTTTGTTCATAAAGTTTCATTTATTACATTACACCCTTCCCGAAAATTGCTCAATTTACTCAATAAGCAATTTTTAGCAAGTGAAACAAATTTAATATTATGGACAAACACCGTTTAATACCTCTTCTATGATATTCCACATATGCTCAGATGTTTTATCCCAGCTGAACAAATTCCTCCGGGCTTTGGATTTCTTGATAAGATCATTCCTGAGTTGATCATTGCCACTCATTTCAATCATTGCGTCTTTAATAGAATCAACCGAATAAGGGTCTGCATAAAGGGCTGCATCACCACAAATTTCAGGTATTGACGTTACATTTGATGCAATCACCGGCACTTCACAATACATTGATTCAAGAGCCGGTATGCCGAATCCTTCAAAATACGACACAAATACCAGAGACAAAGCACTTCCTAATAATGCATGCAACTCTTCCACTTTGCATCTTCCCATAAATAAAATGTCATCCTTAAAGTGTAATGATTGATATAATTTTTCAATATCATATTGTCCCCACATTTTTTCCCCGGCTATTACTAATTTGACATTAGAGTTGACCGATTGTCTAAATAAATCAAATGCCCTCATCATACGATGAATGTTTTTTCTGGGATGCAACGATCCAATATATATATAATAAGGACATCCATTGGTAAATTTTTTCCGGGTTTCTACAATCGTACTTTCATTTAATGGTTTATATCCTTCATGCGCACCATTATACACTACATGGATTTTCTCTTTGGGGACATGGTAGATATTCACTATATCATGTTTCGTGTACTCAGATACAGTAGCAATTCGTGTTGCTTTTTGTGCATATTTTGGAAAAAAATAGTGATAATGTTTCCGGGCAAAAAACGGTATGTTTTCAGGATAATGTTCAAAATTCAGGTCATGTATAACAGGCAGTGACGGGATGGGTGAGTTCAAAGACAAATAGCCGTCAGGAGACAAAAATATATCTGCTTTTGTCTTTTTTAACACACCCGGGAGCATCATCTCAAACCATATATAAAATAAAAAAGCATGACGTGCCGGCGGATTTACTATTAGAGGTTTAATGTTTGAAGAAAAAATAAATTCCTCATCATATTTCCGGTCAAACAAAAAAATATATTCATGTTCAGGATGGCGTTGGGTGATCCTTTTTAATACTTCGAATGTAAACCATCCAATGCCTTCTAATTTATCTTTAATGAGTAAACGTGTATTGACTGCGATTTTCATAAATATATTCGGTTACTCTAATTAGTGTTTGTCTATAAAGTCCGATATCTGCGTTGTTGCTCAAATTTTAAA
>CAYMKE010000162.1:0-7585 GCA_964390955.1 uncultured Bacteroidales bacterium
TGCCATAGATTATGCAAATGGCAAAGGTCTTATAAATATTGAATTGATTGGTTAATAAGAATTGGATGTAACAATAAAACATGAAATATATTGGTATCTATGCTTCTATATTGAAAGTTTAATTGTAGGATTGTATGGTACGGGAGCAAAAGAAAGTACAAAGTGGTACTTCTCAAAAGCATTTGATCAATCTGGTACGATGAAATTTAAAGATAATCAATCGATTAGGATAAGCATAAACAAACTTCATTCAAAAGAACATTTAATCTTCGAAGGTCAAATATTAGAAAAAAAACTTCGACTCAAGGCGTATAACGAAAGTACACCCAATGAAATATGGCTTGAAGACGAATTTGAATATTTGGATTTGGATTATGAAAAGCTTGAAAAAGAGTTTAATGCAAAATAGGCACTAAAGTGCAGCCACATTTTTATTAAAAAAATCCTTGAATTTCTTCTTGGTGAGCATGGTCTCAATCATGCCCATGATTATGTTTTTGTCTTTTTCGTCCAGTTCCTGGATAAGCCTGACTTGTTCAACAGAAGTTTTGTCTTCCATAGTAATCTCTTGCGGGATATCGCTGTCCATATGCACAATTTGGTCAATCGTTACTGTGTAACAAATATCACATAAAGTTTTTGCAAAAACAAATTTGTATATCTTTATACTATGAGTGACCGATACAAAATAAGAGATAAAGATCAATCTTATTATATTACAATGACCACAGTTGGATGGATAGATGTATTCACTCGCCCAAATCAGAAAAAAATGATAACCAATTCATTGCAGCACTGTGTGCAAAATAAAGGCCTGCTTATCTTTGCTTATTGTTTAATGTCCAATCATTTGCATATGATCTGCAGGGCAGAAGGCGCTCAAAGTTTATCTGGAATTCTAAGAGATTTTAAGTCTTATACATCCAAGCAAATCACGAAATTAATAGAAGAAGAACCTGAGAGCAGAAGAGAATGGATTTTATCATATTTCACTAATGCTTGCGAAAATTTCAGGGAAGACCAAAAATATAAAGTCTGGCAAACTGGAAATCAGGCCAAAGAGATTTTTAGTTCAAAATTCATGTATGAGAAATTGGAGTACATACATAATAATCCGGTGAAAGAATTGATTGTTGCCGAACCTGAGGAATATCTGTTCAGTTCAGCCAGAGATTATGCCGGCATGAAAGGTTATGTCGATGTGTTTACATTAGATCCAAAACCGATGATGTATTGATGCACACCGACGGGACGTCGGCGCGAGCGGGGTAAGTATTTTATCTCAAACTATGAAGCTGTTAGTAACATCATTGATATTGTATTGATTAGCAAACAAACAATTACAGGTGAACTTGAAAAAAAAGTAAATGCGTTAGCAACAGCCTGGGGTAAAATAGATGCAAATAATTTGGAGCAGTTAGAAAAAAAATATCCTGAATTGTATAAACTTATCAATAGAGAAATTGAAAAAATAAAATCATTACAATGAATATATTCAAAAAAACTGGTTATTTAAGGGTGTTATTTGTTGGGCTACCTTTTGGTATTGGTGCATTAATTGTTGGTATACCCATGTTCAATAAAATACCTGAGAGACCTAATGACTTAGAAGTGCATAATGGAGTTTTGTCTTTATTTGGAGATACGATCTATTATTCTGAGGCTGTCGATTTAGAAAGAGAGGTTTATTTTATTAAGGTTGATAATAAAGTTTTCTACACTGACCGAAGAAAAGAACGTGAAGTCATAGAAAGTTATAGTTACACAGTTGGTGATAGCGTGACAATTTGGACGGAACCAGACGGTGTCTACATCAAACAACTCATAGTTAACAATCAAATGGTCATGAATTATCAGCCCCCATATTGGATGGCGTGGTTTTTCACTTTGGCAGGTATCGTTTTTGCTGCTATGTCTTTGTTTTATTTAATAAAGTATAGTTCCGATTATTTTGGAGAAAAGAAAAATAAAAACCAATCCTAACGGGTTGGTTTTTATTTATAAGCTTGTCCCCTGGCGCAAGCGTCCGCTTGTGCCCTTGAAACAAAACTTACATGCAAATTATCCCAAATCCGTCATTAGAAATATAAAAGATTGATTATTAGATAGCCGCCTAATGACGGCCGTCAGAAATCTAATACTAATATGTTGATATAAAACATTTTACAGAACAATTAAATTTTAATGACAAATTTGGGTTTAACCCGAAGTCAGCGGACATTATGGATAAACACTTAAATACTTGCTTTATAAAGGGATGCTTATGCAGCCATCAATACATCACCGGCCTGCATTACAAAACCGTCATTGCGAGGGCTTTGCCCGAAGCAATCTTTTGGATAAACTGTAAATGCTAAAAGAATATGATGTATGACGTTTCTGCGATAACGGAAAGATCACTTCGCTTCATTCCATTCCGCTCGTGATGACGGTTTTGTAGGATCGGACGGTTGATTATCAGGAGTTGTTTTGTAAGAATTGATATACATGTAATTCAAAAAACGTGTTCAATACAAATTAAACGAATTATATAAAATTTATTCCAAAATATTGTACATTTGTGATATTTACATTACATGTATAAATACATAAAAAGTACTCAGAGATAGCTATTAAAAAAATATACAAATGAGAAAAAAAATTGCATTAACAGCTTTGGCAATAGTTGGATTCAATGGATTGATTAACGGACAAACTTCCTTGCAGGCAACACTTTCAGACTACATGCAAAAGGTGCGCTCGGAAACCGTTTCGCCTACTGTGCCAAGATCCCTTTATGAAACTGATCAACCGGGTGAACTATTAAACGCCCTTGAAACATATTATAATGATTCCTTAAAAGATGTCAGGCGTAAAGCATATTATATCACATACAGAGTAGGACTTGAACAAAAACAAATCACTCAACAATCTATTACCCAACTGATAGATGGGCTACAAGATAAAAATTCAGGTATTGTTGGCGCTTTATTGGAATATTTAAAAGAATTCCGTGCTTCCGATTATCCCGGAGAAGCCAGGAAGCGCATTGCAACGTTGTTGAAACAGGGAATCCCGCATTATAAAAAAATGATTAAAATTGCAGGTTTTTTAAACCTTGAAGAGCAAAAAGATTTTTTGAAATCATTGCTGGCAAATCAGGAATATTCATCCAATACTGAACAATGGGTTATTAACCTTGCTTTAGCCCGGATGGGAGATGAGAATGCAATACAATTTTGCCTTTCAACGGCTAAAAATATGCCTGTTAATGATGATTTTATATATGAAATTGCTCCTGACTTAGTTTATACACGGCAAAAAGAAATTATTGATTACCTGATAACACTTTTAATGAGTGAAGAGAAAAAATGTTACTCAGCAAATCCTGAATCTCCGGCTAAAATTAGTTGTGGGTACAGGATCATGGAATATTTAGCCCCGGTTATCAAAGATTTTCCTCTTCAGACCGATCCGGCCGGGGAAATTGTTACTGATAATTATAAAAGAGCACTGGAATCATCAAGAGATTGGTTTAAAGACCATAAAGATGAATATCAGTTAATTATTGATACATTTTAATTTTTTATTTTTTTTACTTGACAATATCCATTTTTTATTTATTTTTACACCAGATCAATGCATATCCATGTAATTGCATGGAATTCAAATATTTAAAAACTTAAAAATAAATTTATTATGTTTAGTTCTCTTTTTTGGTTTATTCCAACAGCTTCTGTACTTGCATTAATATTTGCTTATTTCTTTTTTAAGAATATGATGAAGCAAAGCGAAGGTACAGATAAGATGAAAGAAATTGCACAGTATGTAAGGGAAGGTGCAATGGCTTATTTGAGGAGGCAATACGGGGTTGTTTCGTTGGTATTCCTTGGGCTTTTGGTTATTTTAATCATCTTGGCTTACCTTAACGTGCAAAATCCCTTTGTTCCCATTGCTTTTTTAACAGGAGGTTTTTTCTCAGGTTTATGCGGTTATTTGGGTATGAAATCAGCAACCAATGCTTCAGCCAGAACAGCTAACGGTGCCAGGACTTCATTAAACAAAGGCCTGAAAATTGCTTTCAGAAGTGGCGCTGTAATGGGGCTGGTTGTCGTTGGATTCGGGCTGCTGGACATTTCGCTGTGGTATCTTATTTTAAGCAAAATTGTTTACACTGCTGAACACATGCAAAGCGGGTTAACCTTCCTCGGGCTTGATTTAGTTCATTCCGGAACCAGTGAAAGAGCAAAACTTGCAGAAATTACTGCTACTATGCTTACCTTTGGAATGGGTGCTTCAACTCAGGCATTGTTTGCAAGGGTTGGCGGAGGTATTTATACCAAAGCTGCTGATGTTGGCGCTGACCTTGTTGGAAAAGTAGAAGCCGGTATCCCCGAAGACGACCCGAGAAATCCTGCAACCATTGCAGACAATGTGGGTGATAATGTAGGAGATGTGGCTGGTATGGGAGCAGACTTATATGAATCATACTGCGGATCGATACTGGCTACCGCAGCATTGGGTGCTTCGTTGCCTTTATTTGTTCAGGAATCTACAGGCATCACTGCCGAAAATGCTGTGATAGCGCCTATGTTTGTTGCTGCCATTGGTATTATCCTTTCTATTTTAGGAATTTTTATGGTGCGCACCAAAGAATCCGCTACATCGCGAACGCTATTACGGGCTCTTTTATTAGGAACAGGCGGAAGCTCTGTTTTCATACTTGTTGCCATGGCCATTATGGCCTCTATGGGCATGGTTACCTGGGGTATTTTTGGTTCAGTTGTAGCCGGGCTCTCAGCTGGGGTGATTATTGGACAGGGAACAGAATATTTTACATCCGACGAATATAAACCGACTAAAGGAATTGCCAAACATGCCGAACAAGGCCCTGCAACAACCATTATTGATGGTATTGCAGTGGGGATGTATTCCACCTGGATTCCTGTTGTTACAATTGTAGTAGGTATCATTGCTGCATTTGGTTTTGCAGGAGGTTTTCAGACATTTGCTATGGGGATTTACGGCATTGGTTTTGCTGCCGTGGGCATGCTTTCAACACTCGGTATCACCCTTGCTACTGATGCTTTTGGGCCTATTGCTGACAATGCAGGTGGAAATGCCGAGATGTCTGAACTTCCACCGGAAGTAAGAGAAAAAACAGATGCCCTTGATATGCTTGGAAATACAACGGCTGCTACAGGCAAAGGATTTGCCATTGGGTCTGCTGCACTGACTGCCATGGCTCTTTTAGCTGCATACCTCGAAGAAGTAAGGTTATGGATTGGTAAAATCATTATGGATACACAAACAGGTATCCATAAAGTAGGTGATGTAATATTTTATGATAAAAACTTTATCAGTAAATCTGAAATAACAGAAAAAGCATCCAGGGTAGTAGAAATTACTGTAGCAAATGTAAAAGACTTCTCAGAAGCCTATGACATGTCTTTATTCAACCCGAAACTTTTAGTAGGGATTTTTATTGGTTCTATGATGGCATTTGTCTTCTCTGCGATGACAATGAAAGCTGTAGGTAGAGCTGCAGGCGCTATGATTGAAGAGGTACGCCGTCAATTCAAGAAAATGCCGGGCATCTTAAAAGGGGAAGAAAAACCTGACTATGCAGGTTGCGTGGCTATATCAACAAAAGGTGCACAAAGAGAAATGTTATTCCCTTCATTAATTGCTATTATTGTACCCATTGTTGTAGGGATTATTTTTGGCGTAGCAGGAGTTGTTGGCTTGTTGGCCGGTGGTTTAACCACAGGATTTACATTGGCCTGCATGCTGAATAATGCAGGTGGTGCATGGGATAATGCTAAGAAATATATTGAAAAAGGAAATCATGGCGGTAAAGGGAGCGAAGCTCATAAAGCCAGTGTTGTTGGCGATACGGTTGGTGACCCGTTTAAAGATACTTCCGGCCCGTCATTGAATATCCTGATTAAATTAATGACCATGGTATCCGTGGTGATGGCAGGGCTGACCGTGACATTTCACTTGTTTTAATTAATGGTTTGTCTCTAAAGTCCGACTTCTTCATTATGAAAGTATTTAATAAATAGGGAGTAGTTTTTAAATAAAATTACTCCCTATTTTTATGGATTGAACATTAAGATAATGTATCGGGCGGGTTAAATACATGTACATCCAAAACCACGTGTACTCATTAAAATGTTAACCCATTTTTGATCAGGTAAAAATCTTCACGCCCCTGCTGTAAAAAGCCGGTAAACGATTATTTTTCGTGTTTCATTTTGAATATTCATGCTTTTAGATTATATTTGGTGATTAGCTATTAGATTGGTTTACATGAATACTTTTAAGAACATATATATTAAAATATTAAGTCAATCTTTTTTGAATTTACCTGTAAAAATAATCATCCTGCCAGTATGCCATACAAACGAATCAATCCAATCCGGTTTTTGCTCCTGCCATTTTCAATACTTTACGGTATAATTGCCGGATTCCGGAATTTTCTGTTTGATCTTAAAATCCTTCCATCCAAAAGTTTTGATATTTCGGTGATATCACTGGGCAATTTAACCGTTGGCGGAACCGGCAAGACACCCCATACCGAATATATTGTTTCATTATTAAAAGGCCATTTTAAAACTGCTGTCTTGAGCAGGGGATACAAGCGAAAATCCAATGGATTTGTTTTAGCAGATGAAAAATCTTCTGTATTGGATATAGGGGATGAGCCCAGGCAAATGAAAAATAAATTCCCGGATGTTCCGGTTGCTGTGAATAAAAGAAGGGTGAAAGGAATAAAGAAATTAATGGAAGAGTTTAATGATTTAAATGTTGTGATCCTGGATGATGCATTTCAGCATCGATATGTTAAACCCGGTTTATCTATTTTATTGATGGATTATAACAGGCCTGTTACAAAAGATTTTTTAATGCCTGTTGGCCGTTTACGTGAACGGGTACACGAAAAAAGAAGGGCAAATGTGATTATTATCACCAAAACACCGGAAGATATAAAACCCATGGATAAACGGATTATCAATAAAAAACTAAAATTATACCCATACCAGCAAATATTTTATACACGATATCAATATGGAAAACTGCAGCCGGTTGTCAGTAAAAATTGCCCCCCCCTTGATTTAGATATACTGAAGAAAGAAAATTACCAGGTATTATTGATTACGGGCATTGCTGATCCTTCAACACTGCTACAAAAAATTCAACAACACTCAACATCTGTTATGCATATTAAATATCCCGATCATCATAAATATAAAAAAAAGAACATCAGGCATATTGTTACTTCGTTTAATAAAATTGAACAACAACAGAAGATCATTATTACTACCGAGAAAGATGCAATGCGTTTAAGAGAAGCAGATATTCCCGAAGAGATACTTTCAAATATGTATTATATCCCTATTCATGTTGAGTTTGAAGAAGATGATGAGGAGATGTTTAATAGTGTTGTAACTCGATATGTATCAGAAAATAAAATAGGTGTTTTGCATAAGTAGTGACTGCCCGGCAAATTCGGGATTAATGTTTTTGTAACGTATTACCGTATAAACCAATTAACCCGAAAAATTCACCGCAAAACGATAAAGATCGATATAAAACACTA
>CAYMKE010000163.1:0-7567 GCA_964390955.1 uncultured Bacteroidales bacterium
ATTCTCGTGTGTGCAAAAAATGATTATTTTTTACATGCTCGGTTCATATGTTTATATTTAAGTTACTAAGTTGATTGAGTTGATTAAGTTGATTGAGTTATTGAGTTTAGGCTCTATTCTAAATTTAGATTGATAACTTATTTAACCGGAATTCGTATCCGATAGGTAGTATCCACTTTTCCTTTAGTAATATCGTTCAGTTTTCTTCGTAATAGTTTTTTCTTTAAAGCAGACACCCTGTCAATAAACAACACTCCTTCCAGATGATCATACTCATGTTGTATAATCCTTGCTTTTATTCCTTTAAATGTTTTTTCATGATGTTTGAATTGCTCGTCTTTATAAGCAATCCTAATAGTATCCTGCCGTGTAACATCTTCCCGGATACCCGGAAGGCTCAGGCAACCTTCATTATAAGAGAAGCGGCCACCTGACTCTTCGATCATTACAGGATTTATCAATACTTGCTTAAAACCTTCAAGGCCTTCATCTTCTTCTTTCATTGGATTTGCATCAATGATAATCAGTCGGATATTTTTGCCTATTTGTGGCGCAGCAAGTCCTACTCCGTCTGAATTCCACATGGTTTCGAACATATCATTGATCAAAAGATCAAGGCCTTTGTATTCGTTATCTATGTCCAATGACCGCTTACGCAATATATTGGACCCATATACTTCTACCGGCAATATCATAATAATTAATATTTAATTTTATCAATATAGCTCTGGAGTATTAAATTAGCACTGATCTTATCAACCATTGCTTTGTCCTGCCGTTTTTTCTTTTTGACACCTCCATCAATCATTGCCTGAAAAGCTATTTGAGAGGTGAATCGTTCATCAACAAGTTCAATTTTTATTCCGGGATATATTTCTTTAAGTTTTTTCACAAAAGGATTAATATATATTAATGCTTCTGATGGTTGGTTATTTATTTTTTTAGGATATCCAACAATAATGATATCCACTTTTTCTTTTGACATGTATTCATCAAGAAATTCCCATATTTGACTGGCATGAATAGTTGTCAGGCTATTCGCAATGGTTTGGCCCGGATCAGTCACTGCTAATCCAACCCGTTTTCTGCCATAATCAACTGCTAATATTCTTCCCAAAGTAATAAAAAACTTTTTAAATAAAAAAAGGTGACCGTTTTAGTCACCTTTTTAGAACGAATCAAAATAATCTTTTCTTATAAAATTTAAATATTTATCCGGAATAATCCATATCAGCCATCCGCTTATAAGAATTATACCTCCATTTTAAGCTTTCCTGAGCCATTGCAAAAAGTCTATCAGCTTCTTCAGGGAAAGATTTTTGCAGAGAAGTATACCTTATTTCACTGGTAATAAAATCGCTTAACTTATCCCAATCAGGATCTTTAGAGTCAAGCACAAAAGGATTTTTACCTTCTTTCCCCAATGATGGATCATAGCGATATAAATGCCAATATCCGACTTCAACAGCATTTTTTTCTTCTTGCTGAGCTTTCCCCATTCCTCCTTTAATACCATGATTAATACATGGTGAATAGGCAATTATCAGCGAAGGGCCGTCATATGCTTCGGCTTCTTTAACCGCTTTAAAAAATTGGTTCTGATTGGCTCCCATAGCTACCTGGGCAACATATACATACCCATAACTTATGGCCATCAATCCTAAATCTTTCTTTTTAACTTTTTTCCCGGATGCGGCAAATTTGGCAACCGCTCCGATAGGAGTAGCTTTGGATGATTGCCCCCCTGTGTTGGAATATACTTCGGTGTCCATCACCAGTACATTAATATCCTCGCCAGATGCCAATACATGGTCTAATCCACCATACCCGATGTCGTATGCCCATCCGTCGCCTCCAAAGGCCCATACAGATTTCTTGGTAAAATATTGCTCGTATTTAAGTAAATCTTTTGCAAGATCACTGTTTTCTTTTTTCAGAATTTGTTTCAATTTTTCAGAAGCCTCTTTTGAACTATTCCCGTCATTCATGGTATCAAGCCATGCCTGAAATGCTTCTTTTACTTCTGATGAAGAGCCATTGTTTAAGGCTGCTTTCATTTTCGCTGCGATCCGTTCTCTCATTTTTTTCACTCCCATGCCAATTCCATATGCATATTCAGCATTGTCTTCGAATAATGAGTTAGCCCAGGCAGGGCCATGTCCTTCTTTATTCACGCAATAAGGTGTTGAAGGAGCAGAACCACCGTAAATAGAAGAACACCCTGTTGCATTTGCAATGATCATGCGGTCTCCATATAATTGAGTCAGTAATTTAATATAGGGAGTTTCTCCGCAACCGGGACAAGCTCCGTGGAATTCAAACAGGGGTTGTGCAAACTGGCTGTTTTTAACATTTTTAGTAATGTCTACAACATCTTCTTTATACCCCACTGTATGATGCATGTATTCCCATTTTTCATTCTGATCCATTTGCGATTCCAATGGTTTCATGACAAGTGCTTTTTCTTTGGACGGACAGGTATCAGCACAGCTTCCGCATCCGGTACAATCCATCGGACTTATCTGTATCCTGAACTGATAGTCTTTGATAGGGCCTTTACCCTGGATAACTTCTGTTCCTTCAGGAGCATTGGAAGCTTCTTCACCGGTTAATAAAAAGGGACGTATGACACCATGTGGACAAACATAAGCACATTGATTACATTGAATACAATTTTCGGGTATCCATTCGGGGATATTTACAGCAATTCCTCTTTTTTCATATTGAGTTGTTCCGGCAGGAAATGATCCGTCTTCTCTTCCTTCAAATGCACTAACAGGTAATTGGTCGCCTTCGATTGCATTGATTGGGGCTGCTACTTTTTTATAAAAATCAGATACATTTTTTAAGCTCTGTTCTATACGCGTAGCTTCTAATTTACTCCATTCAGCCGGTATATCTAATTTAACTACATTTTCACCTCCTTTGTCTACAGCATTATGATTCATCTTAACAATGTCTTCGCCTTTACGTCCGAATGTTTTGGTAATGGCCTGCTTCATTTCATTTACTGCATCATTGTAAGGGATTACTTCTGTTACTTTAAAGAAAGCAGCCTGCATAATTGTATTGATTCTACCGGGCAATCCGATTTCATCTGCAATTTTTGTTGCATTTATAATATATGTATTTATATTTTTTTCAGCAAGTTGCTTTTTAAGTAAATCGGGAAAATGCTTTTTGGTTTCTTCTGCATCCCATAAGCTGTTTAACAGAAATATTCCACCAGGTTGTATTCCTTTCAGCATATCATATTTACTCAGATAAGCAGGAACATGGCAGGCAACAAAATTCGGATTGTTCACATAATATGTTGACCGGATGGGTGAATCTCCAAAGCGAAGGTGTGAAATGGTCAGTCCGCCGGATTTTTTAGAATCATATGCAAAATATCCTTGTGCATATTTATCAGTGGTATCACCAATAATTTTAATTGAATTCTTATTCGCACCAACAGTCCCGTCACCACCAATTCCATAAAATTTTGCTTCATAAATATCATCGGGAGTGATGCTTACTTCTTCACCTGTTTTTAGTGATGCATGAGTAACATCATCATTAATACCGATGGTAAAATGATTTTTAGGTTTATCGGATTTTAGGTTTTCAAATACAGATATTATCTGTCTTGGTGTGGTATCTTTAGAGCTTAATCCATATCTTCCACCTACGATCAATGGTTTGTTTTCTTTATCATAAAACAGTTCTTTAACATCAAGATACAGGGGTTCTCCATTTGCACCCGGTTCTTTGCTCCTGTCTAATACAGTAACTTTTTTTACTGAATCCGGAAATACATTAAAGAAGTATTTTTCTGAAAATGGCCTGTATAAATGACATGTGATCAGCCCTACTTTTTCACCTTGTTTGTTTAAATAATCAACCACTTCTTTTGCCGCTTCGGTAACGGTTGTCATGGCAATAATAACACGATCTGCATCATCTGCACCATAATATGTAAATGGCTTATATTCTCTTCCTGTAATTTTGGATATTTCCTGCATATAGTCATTCACTACATCTGCAACCGGTAAATAAAATTTGTTAGCAGATTCTTTTGCCTGAAAATATATATCAGGGTTTTGAGCAGTTCCGCGAGTCACAGGGTGTTCGGGATTCAACGCATTGTTACGAAAAGCCTGTAATGCTTGTTCATCCAACAGCCCTTTAAAGTCTTCTTCTTCAAGTTTTTCAATTTTTTGAATTTCGTGGGAAGATCTGAACCCATCGAAAAAGTGCAGGAAAGGAATGCGGGTTTTGATTGATGCAAGATGAGCAACTCCTGCCAAATCCATAATTTGCTGTATACTTCCGCTTGCAAGTAAAGCAAAGCCTGTATTACGTGTTGAATAAACATCTGTATGATCTCCAAAAATCGAAAGAGCATGTCCTGCAACACTTCTTGCACTCACATGGAATACACCTGGTAATAATTCTCCTGCAATTTTATGCATGTTGGGAATCATGAGTAAAAGTCCCTGTGAAGCTGTAAATGTTGAAGTGAGGGCACCGGATTGTAATGAACCGTGAACTGCTCCGGAAGCGCCGCCTTCAGACTGCAATTCTGTTACCTTTACTTCGTCGCCAAAAAGGTTTTTTCTTCCATATGATGACCACTCATCTATATGTTCGGCCATAGTTGAAGAAGGAGTGATTGGGTAAATCGCTGCCACTTCACTAAACATATATGCAATATGAGAAGCTGCATAGTTTCCGTCACACGTGATAAATTTTTTTTGTTTCCCCATATTTCTTAATCTATTATAAATTGTTAAAAATTTTGATTTTGTAAAATTGTATCTTGTAGATTAAGCAAAGATATAAATTCTACCAATAAATTGTTCTTCATTAGATAGATATTTTAATGTATACAATGATTTAGCGTTACGATTTTCTATAGTAATCTATAAAATAACAGATTAAATCTATTCATATTCCAATACATGAAAAGTTAATCATTGATTTGACAAAGGTCATATTTGTCTTGAATCATTTTCCTGTAAATACACACGTCCGGGATTTGTCTCAGAACAAACACACATACACAAACACTTAAAAATCAGAACATTAAAAATTTATTGCCTGATTTCAAACGATTTAAAAACAAAAAAATTTGTTTTTGTTAATAAAAAATATACTTTTGGTAATATAAATTTTAAAAAATGAAATTATCACTAACCTAAATTTAAATATCATGAAAAAAATTTTACTTTTTGGGATAATGGCTTTATTATTTTCATCTTGTGCAGAAATGAAAACATTTTTTAATAACCTTTTCCAAAAACAGGTAGAAATCACGAATGAAATGAGTACTATGCAGGATGAAAGGGACCAAAACACTTATGAAATTGTAAAAATAGGTAACCAGTGGTGGATGGCAGAAAATTTAAATTACGAAACAGAAGAAGGGTCTTATTTTTATAAAGATCATCCAAGTAAAGGAGACTTTTATGGAAGATTATACACCCATGAATCCGCACAAAAAGCCTGCCCCAAAGGGTGGAAACTTCCATCTGATGAAGAATGGATGGCTCTTGAAAAAGAACTTGGCATGTTAGAACGACAATTGGAAGAGACAGGATTTAGGGGAACTGACCAGGGCGAACAATTAAAAATCAATAAAGGAGCTTCGGGTTTCAATGCAATATTAGCCGGTTGGAGAAATGTCGAAGGAAATTATAATGAATTGGATGAGGTTGCACTTTTTTGGACAGCTACTAAACAGAGTAAAAATTATGTATGGGTAAGAGCATTATCTAAAGGAATCCCAAAAATCAACCGCAGATCAATGGGAAGAACCCTGGGTGTGTCTGTACGTTGTATAAAAGAATAGTATGTGAATTTATTATCTCATATTTATCTTTCAGGAAATTCTGAAGGTATTATTATAGGAAACTTTATAGGTGATTATATTAAAGGGGACGGATACAAAGAATATCCTGAAAAAATTAAAAAAGGAATTCTTTTACACAGGAATATTGATACATTTACAGACAATCATCCTATTGTTAAAAAAAGCAGGGATATTTTGGTAAATGAATTTCATAAATATTCCGGTATCATTGTTGATGTTTTTTATGATCATTATTTGTCAAAAGACTGGAATGTCTTTTCTAATATACCATTAAATCATTTTTTAAAATCTATTTATTCTATATTGGATAAACAATCTGAGTTTATTCCCCAACGATTGAATAAGTTTTATTTAGAAATGAAGAATGAGCACTGGCTTGAATCTTATCATTCATTCGAAGGTATTTCAAAAGTATTTGACCGCATGTCTAAACGGGCACGCATCAGCATCAATAACTTTAAGGCAATTAACTATTTACAAAAATACTATGACCTGTTTTATCATGATTTTTATACTTTTTTTCCGCAAATTATTCATTATGTAAAAAAAGAACATAATATAGACATCCCTTGGCCTGCACGATTCAATCCTCCCCCACCAATGGATCCAAAAAATTAATTATACTGCCTTAAAAAATGTCACTGAGCATACAATCATGAACAAATTAAAAAGCAATACAGACTTTCAAGAGGGTGCAATCATTTTAATTGATAAACCTTTAGGGTGGACTTCTTTTAATGTTGTCAGTAAAATCCGTTTATTGATTTGCAGACACAAACAATATAAAAAAATCAAGGTGGGACATGCTGGCACTTTGGACCCTTTAGCCAGTGGATTAATGTTATTATGTACAGGAAAAATGACCAAAAAGGTTACTGAACTACAGCAATTAGACAAAGAATATATAACCACGATTAAACTTGGAGAAAAAACACCTTCTTATGATAAAGAAACAGAAGTAATTGAGACAAAAAAAACAGATCATCTGAGTAAAGAAAAAATTGAAGAGGTTTTGACTCATTTTCAGGGGACTATTCTTCAAAAACCACCCCGTTTTTCTGCAAAATGGGTAAAAGGGATAAGAGCTTATAATTTAGCCAGGAAAGGGGAAGAGGTAAAACTCATGCCCAAAGAGGTCACCATAAAAAAAATTTCATTAACAGAATGCAGTTTGCCATATATTACCATTTATATAAAATGCAGCAAAGGAACCTATATTCGCTCTATCGCAAGGGATATAGGAGAATTGCTTCAGACAGGGGCTCATATTAGTGTATTGCAACGAACGGCAATTGGTGATTTTAATATTGAAGATGCTTTGTCAATAGAAGCTTTTGAAAATATTATATCCCCATTGAGACAATATTAAAAACAACAATGCGTTGTAATTTCATTAATAAAATTGGATATATTAATTAAATTTTACAAAAACCACAACATGAAATTATCTAAATTCAATTTTAAGCTTCCTCAAGAACTTATTGCACAATATCCTACCAAAAACAGAGATGAGTCAAAATTAATGGTTGTAAACCGTGAGACAGAAGAAATTGAGCATCATGTATTTAAAGATATTATTAATTATTTTGATAATGGAGATGTGCTTGTATTTAATGACACTAAAGTATTTCCTGCCCGTCTTTATGGAAACAAAGAAAAAACAGGTGCTAAAATTGAAGTGTTTTTATTAAGGGAATTAAATCAGGAACAAAA
>CAYMKE010000164.1:0-851 GCA_964390955.1 uncultured Bacteroidales bacterium
AACCTCTCAACCTCTCAACCTCTCAACCTCTCAACCTCTCAACCTCTCAACTTCTAAACTTAGTAACTTAGTAAAATAAAAAAACATGAAGTTATTGAACATTTGTATATTGCTTCTGTTGACAATCCTGTCTCAAAACATAAAAGGGCAGTTGTATATCAGTTCAGGGAGCGGATATTCGCTTTCTGAAGATGAAACCATTAAAACCGGTATGAATATTGATTTCAGCTTAGGGTATTATTTAAGTAATATAGGTATTTCGCTGTCATATACAAATATATCCAATCCAATTGCACACGGTTACATCAAAACAGGAAACCAAAATCATACCTACATCCACGAGGATAATTATAACAACTTTAATATTAATGGATTAGGGATTGGAGTGAATTACAACACGGGGGGTGATGTAAACGAGTCAGGTTTAAGAATTGAATTTTTAGCAGAAACAGGGATGATGTTTTTTAAAAATTTACAAAATAATTCATATTATTATGACAATAAAAACGATATTCTTCTACTTAATACAAAACAGGAAAAACCTTTTTCAGGTGAAATGTATTTTTATTATGGATTCAGGTTTAATTATGGATTGCCTTCCGGCCTTAACTTTTATTTAGAAACAGGACATACGCTCGCTGATCACCAACGTATAGAAAAAAATAGTTTTAATGTGGTTGATCAGGAAACAGGAGCTCTTTTATGTACCTGGAATGATGAAACAGGCCAAAGCATTGAAATCAACCATTTCAATCTGAATTTCGGTGTTTCATTTTATTTTACCAGGTAAAACCTTACCGTGCTCAACACTCAACAATGTTTCATATGTTTATAATTAAGTTACTAAGTTT
>CAYMKE010000164.1:951-7511 GCA_964390955.1 uncultured Bacteroidales bacterium
TGAAGTTTTGAAGTTTTGAAGTTTTGAAGTTTTGAAGTTTTGAAGTTTTGAAGTTTTGAAGTTAATTGAGTTGATTGAGTTTAGAAGTTTAGTGGGATAGTGGGTGTGTTGGATTTCTCTGATAACTTTTCCAAAGTTTAAAACTTTGGAAAAGTTCATTTAAAATATCCTTTATACCTTTCTTTCCCTTTTATAATCATGCACGTCCCGATGTAAAATACGGGATAAATAGTGTGTCAAAAACTTTGTCATGGACGTTTCATCCATTTTATTGTGTTAGTTTTGGCAATTTAGGTTTTGGTTTCGCTTTTTGTTGTGGTTGTGGCCTTCTGCCCATACCCATGGACATTGCCAACTCTTCAAGTTTTTCCATCAGGACAGTATTGAGCTCTTCCTGGTTATATTGTTTAGTAAGAGATTCCATTACTCTAAGGTAATGGAAAGATGTCTGAATTTCTCTTTCCAGTGCTTCAGGATGTTCTTTTCTTGCACGGATATAATAATTTACTTCTTCTGTGGTAATATTGGTAAATTCTTTTACAATTTTATTGGCTTTTTCGACTTCTCCCAACGCATAATAGTCTTCTATAATACTCGGAATATAAAAATCATAAGGTATTTTTTCATTGGGTAGTAATTCCATGCACTTGTCTAACACCTTAATGGCCGAATCATTTTTTCCTTCTTCCATCAACGCGTTTGCAAGCCGGTGAAATTTATGCCTTAAACGCAATACAGAGATTGACCTTCTGTGATAATGATCCAAATATACATCAGGATCGTTAATATTACCCCATATAAAATCATTCATCAACTTGTCATACAATTTTTGTGTATGGACTTCTCCTATTTGGTTGCGTCCATCAGATTCTGATTTAACAGGGACCAACCTGTACGCATACCCTTCCAATTGCATATAATCTTTAAGCCCCAGGCTGTTCCCATGGCCCGGAGACAAGAAATATATAGGCCTTTTCCAGTCATTATGAGCCAAAATATCCATAACCACCAGGTCGCTTTTTGAAATATGATTTTTATTGATTTTCCACCTGATTTCAGATACTATATCTTCATGCCTTTCAGGTGGCACAATATTATTCCTGGCAATGTAAGATGAATCAACAGGTAAAATAAAGTGGTTTGTGGGAATGTAGTCCATTCGTTCTCCTTCCTGTGTTCTTATCCTACTATTTGCATCATCACTGTTGAAAAAACTCATAACTTGTTTTAAAGCAACCGGACGCTTTAACCGGTCAAGCAAAGGAACCATAGCATTTTTGTCGCCCAGGTATTTTTCTTTTTTCATGCTGATAGGCAGTGGTTCGGATTCATATGCTTTCCGTTTAGCCTGAATGATGTGCCAGTCCATATTAAGCAACATAAGATTTACCACACGTACATCTGTTCTAATTCCCTCTACTTCCTGCAAATACCAAAGGGGAAACGTATCATTATCACCATTGGTAAACAGTATTGCATTGGGTTCGCATGAATTGAGGTAATTGTATGCATGAGCCCGTGTAGTATACCTGTTCGATCTGTCATGATCGTCCCAATTTTCTTTGGCCATAATAACAGGTACGAGTGAAAAGCATAATATAAACGCGAGTACGGGACTTATAATTTTTGGCAGCTTCTGCCTTATAAATTCATACACGGACAACATGCCCAGCCCAATCCAAATTGAAAACGCATAAAACGATTGTGCATACGTGTAATCCCGTTCCCTGGGTTCACGAGGGGGTTGATTTAAATATAAAATTATTGCTATTCCGGTCATAAAAAACAACAAAAGAACTACAGAAAAATCTTTCCTGTTTTTTTGAAAATGAAAGAATAATCCCAAAATCCCTAAAATAAATGGCAACATATAATATGTATTGCGTGCAGGATGGTTTTTTATGCTGTCAGGCAGTTTTTCCTGGGGGCCAACCAGTTTGCTGTCTATAAACTTAATTCCTGTAATCCAATTGCCATCCAACAATCCGCCTAACCCCTGGTTATCATTTTGCCTACCGGAAAAATTCCACATAAAATACCGGACATACATAAACCCTATCTGGTATTTAAAAAAATATTTCAGGTTTTCACCAAAAGTAGGGACTTTTCTCTGCTCACCAGACCGGGTTTTAACCGTTCTTCCTTTAATATCTATCCAGTTATTATATACATTTTTATGCGAGGAACTATACATCCTCGGGAATACTGTTGTAAAATTTTCATCATACACATATTCTCTTCCATGATCAATGATTTTGTATTTATCGCCATATTTTACATATTTTGGGTTTCCCTCCTTAACATCTATTACAGGTGCATTATAATATGGCCCGTGAAAAAGAGGCCGTTGTCCATATTGCTCCCTGTTCAGATAAGAGACAAGTGAAAATATGGATTCGGGATTATTTTCATCCAGCGGGGGGTCTGCATCGGATCTGATGATGATCGTAGCATATGAAATGTATCCAATAAATATCATTGTTATTGAAAGAATAATTGTATTCAGGATCACGTGTCCATGTTTGTGTGTATAATGAATTCCAAAAATGATAAGGGCAGTCAATAATAAAATAAAAAATAAGACCCCGCTGTGAAAAGGTAAATTAAAGGTATTAACGAATAACAGGTCAAAATAGGCAGCCCCTTTTAATGCTGTCGGGATCATTAAATACATGATAAAAAGAAGTACAATAAAAGAGATGCCCAATGCTGTTATAAGTCCTTTTGAAGTTGGTTTGTAATGTTTATAATAAACGATCATTGCAAGGGGGGGCAGCACTAACAATCCAAGCAGATGAACACAAAAAGCTACACCCAATAAAAAAGCAATGAAGACGAACCAGCGGTTAGACCGTTTTTTGTCTGCCTCATTTTCCCATTTAAGAATAGACCAAAATGTAATTGCAGCTAAAAAGGCAGCATGTGCATATACTTCGGATTCAACAGCAGAAAACCAAAACGTGTCTGAAAATGTAAATGCAAGAGCACCTATAAATCCACTGCCAAAAACAGCGATCATCCTGTCTGTTGTATAATTTCCATCTCTGAACAATATTTTTCGCCCAAAATGCGTGATGGTCCAAAATAAGAAAAGAATTGCAAACGCGCTGACGATCGCTGAGAAAGAATTCATCATCATTGCTACATTGGAAACGTCTGTAGCAAACAAAGCAAATAACCGGCCAACAAGCATATAAAACGGGGCTCCTGGCGGATGTCCGATTTCTAACCTCGAGGCGCTTGCTATGAATTCACCACAATCCCATAAGCTCACGGTAGGCTCTATAGTGAGCAAATAAACAACTGCACTCATCAAAAAGGCACTCCACCCGAAAATGTTATTTAACCGCTTAAATTTATTCATATTTTTATAATATTTTATTCATTATATAAACGCTACAAATGTAATCAAAATCCATTATTTAAGATAAAACAAAAAGCAAAAATCATTAAATTTTTCATAAAAGATTATATTTATTAGTCTTTTATATAAAAAAATTCAAAATTATTTTGAATTAAGAACCACAATGTTAAATATTAGATCATTGCCATTCAATCTCTGTATCCCAGTTACTTCTTACTTCTATAATATCTTTATAATAGATCACACGTTCTGGTTGCCTGTTTTCATCAAAATCACCTGTATCCCATTGCTTATTATTGTTTTTATCAAAAATCACCTTGATCTTATATTTTTTAGGATGTAAATAATCAAACATAATACTTCCTTTTTCATCAAGGTATTTTTCCCTGTATATTGTTTTTTCTTCAGGATCCATTAATTGAATAATTAATGGAATTTTAATGGTATCTGCCAATAATTTTATTGTGCCATAATGATCTTCTGCATATGTGGAAAACCGGTATTCCAGGGTGTCTGTAGTAAGTCCGTAGATATCAATGAATGCACCGGGATCTATTTGCAGTGTATACTCTTTTTCACCTTCAAAGGGATAAGAAAGGACATATTCCCTATCCTTAATAAACGTATCCTGTTCATGTATATCATGCCTTTGTACAAGCCGGTATTGAAGTGGTACAAGCACAGTATCTTCAATGCTGTACAAACAAATGTATGAAGTATCTTGTTCAGCAACAGGATGATCTGTTTTGATAAAAATGTTCCTGTTCAGGTCAAAGTCGGAACCGTCTTTTACATTTAATGTTATACCAAGGGTTTTCTCTGTTGCCTGTTTCTTTTTCTTTGATTGATCCGGAATGCTATGGGATAATAATAATGTATCATTGTACAAAATATCATTCCCTGCAGAGTCTTTTTTCATGTAGTTTGCAGAAATGGTGATATTTTGACGATTACTTACCATTGTATCAGTAATCCAATAAATTATCGTATCGTTAAACAGGTTCGGTTCTTTTATATACCAGTCTGCACTGTCAACATCACCCGGTTCTAAAAGATTTATATGATATGCCCCGGTAACAGGTTGATTAAATACCAGGGTAAATCTGTAAGGTTTTATTCTTGAATAATCTTTTAAAAATTGTGTTACGGGTGGTAGTTCTTCAAATAAATACATATTCACAGGGGCGGCCTTTTGTTGGAACATTCTATTATAAAGACTGTCATAAGATATACTGTCGTCCAGTATCCATTTATTCGTATCAACCGGAATTTCTATTGTATCATTAAAATCTTTCTGCTGTTTGAGCGAGTCATTTACAGAAATATTTGTAAGTGCCGTGTCATTTATTGTTAAACGCTTATTTAGAGATGTATCAATTGACGTATCATTTAGGGATGTATCATTTAATAAGGTATCGCTTTGCATTGTATCGGCTGTTGTTGTGTCATGATAAACAGGGGGGTAATAATAATTTTTGTTCAATATAAATACTGAATCAGAAAAAGCTATTTCCTCATTTGGCAGATCATAAATAAAATTATTATTGATATCATTTAAAACAAATAATTGAAATGTATCATTTTTAACATGTATAATTTCAAAATAACCTTCTTTATTTGTCCTTCCAACATAAGCAGGTGTATCAACGTAAAAAGCAGAATCTTTTAAAATCTCATGAAGCATCACACGGCATACATCCTCAGGGGGGCGGTTATTAAAAGCATACAAAACTCTTCCAAATACAGCAAGAGAATCAATATGAGAGCCGGTGCTAAAAACATATTTGAAATCCTTCAATGGATTTGCTTCCCGGAAATCCACAATTGCTTCTCCAAAATTAAGTGTATAAGTAACATTTTCCTTTAGCTGTTCATTAAATATCACCCTGATACTCTTCCCCATGTTTATTACTTCAGGCTGTTCCTTCATTGGGGGAGATACCAATAGTTCCTGGTTTATATTTCTTAACTCAATAAATTCGTCAAAATAAATATTTATCTCATTCCCTTTAAAATGTGTTGAATAATTTACCGGTTCGCTAACAAGAATCCTTGGGGGTGTTTTATCTTTAGGCCCACCACCTGGATGTCCGATTTTAGCGCATTGAAATAATAATAAAGAAACCAATACAACTAGAAAATAAATTACAATCTTATTTAAGCTCAAGGTTTAGACGGTTTAATTTTTTATATTTGCAATATCGCAAACATACAAATTTAGCCTGTAATATTAAGGCAAATATACTATATTCTTTAAATTATAATTTAATTACGTATGACTCTTCAATATATTGTATGGGATGTTAAGCCACAAATCATTGAATTGGGAAATTTTGAAATTCGCTGGTATGGATTATTTTTTGCAATATCTTTTTTGCTTGGCTACTATATTATTTCAAAGATGTTCAAAAAAGAAAATATTTCTATAGAATTACTGGACAAACTGACCTTTAATATGCTCCTGGGAACAATCATTGGTGCCCGTTTAGGACATTGTTTATTTTATCAGCCCGAATTCTATTTAACACATCCATGGAAAATTTTATTCATATGGGAAGGCGGACTTGCAAGTCATGGCGCAGGCATAGGGATCCTTACCAGTTTATACCTTTTTTCCAGGAATCATCAAAAACCATATCTTTGGATTCTTGACAGGATTGTAGTAGTAGTGGCATTAGCAGGTTTTTTTATCAGGACGGGTAATTTAATGAATTCAGAAATCTATGGCCATGCCACAAATCTTCCCTGGGGATTTATTTTCATACGAAATAATGAAACGGTTCCTAAACACCCCACTCAAATATATGAAGCACTGTCTTACCTCATCATTTTTTTATTACTTCTTTACATATATTACAAAGATCATGGCAAACCCAGGGAGGGATTGTTATTTGGATTATTCCTTATTCTGGTATTCACGGCAAGGTTCTTCATCGAATTTGTAAAAGAGGTACAAGTTCCTTTTGAACTCAATATCCCTTTAAATATGGGACAATGGCTAAGCATCCCTTTTATTATTACCGGAATCGTTATATTAATTCGTTCTTTACATATTCAAAAAAAAATCAAATAATATGACACGTAAAATTAAACACACACGAGTATGATTTAAAAGGCAGAAAGGCAGAAAGGCAGAAAGGTAGAAAGGTAGAAAGGTAGAAAGGTAGAAAGGTAGAAAGGTAGAAAGGTAGAAAGG
>CAYMKE010000165.1:0-7508 GCA_964390955.1 uncultured Bacteroidales bacterium
AATGAACTTTTCCAACGTTTTAAACGTTGGAAAAGTTATCTGAGAAATCCAACACACCCACTATCCCACTATCCCACTAAACTTCTAAACCTCTAAACTTAATCAACTTAAAAATAAACATATGAAAAACATAAAATTAGACTTCAGTAAGACAAATGCATTTGTATCGCAACAGGAGATTAATGAGTTAGAAAAAGAAGTATTACAACACGTTGGAACATTACATGACAAAACGGGCAAAGGCAATGACTTTTTAGGCTGGCTTGATTTGCCATCAACTATTTTCGAAGAACATCTGAAAGACATTGAAGCAACGGCCACCAAGATGAAGAGTAAGATTGATTATTTAGTGGTAGTAGGCATCGGAGGGTCGTACCTGGGAACCAAAGCGGTAAGTGATGCCCTTTCTGATGAATTTAAATATATGAAAGATCATGATAATCCTTTATTGTTGTTTGCCGGACACAATATCGGTGAGGATTATTTGCATGAATTACTGGAATTACTGGATGATAAATCTTATGGTATTTGTGTGATTTCCAAATCAGGAACAACTACAGAACCTGCTATTGCATTCAGATTATTAAGGGAACACCTCGAGAAGAAAGCCGGAAAAGAACAAGCAAAAGAAAGAATCATAGCGATTACGGATGCCAACAAAGGGGCTTTACGTTCACTTGCAGATAACGAAGGATATAAATCATTTATCATACCGGATGATGTAGGGGGCCGTTATTCTGTATTAACACCGGTAGGATTGGTTCCGCTTGCTATTGCCGGATATGATATCAGGCAATTGGTAGAAGGTGCCAGGTCTATGGAGCAGACAACAGCTCCCGGACGGCCTTATAAAGAAAATCTCTCTGCTTTGTACGCGGCAGTGAGGAATATTCTTTATAAAAAAGGGAAAAAAATTGAATTGATGGTCAATTACAATGCAAAATTACATAATATGGCCGAGTGGTGGAAACAATTGTATGGCGAGAGCGAAGGCAAAGAATTTAAGGGTATTTATCCTGCAAGTGTGGATTTTACAACAGATCTTCATTCAATGGGACAATACATACAAGAGGGAGAAAGAAGCCTTTTTGAAACAGTGATATCCATTAAAAATCCCAATCAAAACGTCACGATTCCTCATGATGATGATAACCTTGATAAATTAAATTATATTGAAGGCAAGCGGGTTGATGAGGTCAACAAAATGGCTGAATTGGGAACCCAGCTGGCGCATGTTGACGGAGGTGTTCCGAACATCAAAATAGAAATTCCTGCATTAAATGAATGGTCACTCGGGCAATTGATTTATTTTTTTGAAAAAGCCTGTGCCATCAGTGGTTATGTGCTGGGTGTAAACCCCTTTGACCAACCTGGTGTAGAAGCGTACAAGAAAAACATGTTTGCTTTATTGGAAAAACCTGGTTTTGAAGAAGAAACGAAGAAAATAAAAGAGAAAATATAACAGGCTTATTGCATGACATGATTTTTTATAGATTTTATAGATTTTTTTGTTAATAAAAAAAAAGTGTTATATTTGCTAACATAAAATAATTGATTATAATATTAATTAAATTTTATATATAAAATTCAGAGAATAAACATTGTTAAGTTTTTATTAAGTTAAATATGGATGATAAACCAAAAAATATCACATACAGGCTAACCAAATTTTTTTATAAACGGTTGGCTTCCATGAGTCAAAAGATCAATAAAGCAGCCAGAGAATTAAATTTCCTGATGTATAAAATGGAATTTGGTGAATGCGATGATGATATTTATGTTATTTCTTATCCTAAATCAGGGACTACCTTAGTACAAATGATATTATACCAGTTGACAACAGACGGGGAAATTAATTTTGATCATTTTGATGATGTATCACCCTGGATTCAAAACGAAGCGTTTAAAAACAATAAGCCTAAACAACTTCAATCGCCGCGTATTATAAAATCACATGATACGTATAAAAAATTTGATTTTTTTACAAAGGGAAGGCTCATTTATGTCTATCGAAATGTAATGGATGTTGCTGTTTCAAAATATTACCAGGAAAAAAATTATAATGACCCCAATCTTGAATTTAATTCATTTATTGAAAAATTTTTCAACCCCGGGCCATACAATTGGTTTACGTATCATAAAGAATGGCTGAAAAATAAGCGTAAAGCACGCATTCTTTATCTCCGGTATGAAGATATTCTGAATCATTTTGACCAGGTATTGGAAGCAATCATCAAATTTTGTAAAATTGAACGAAACAAAGTTGATTATCAAAGAGTAAAAGAGAGGACAAGTTTTGAATTTATGAAAAAGCATGAAGATAAATTTGGTGTAAGGCCTCCTCAAACACAATTGGTATATGACCAATTTTTCAGAAAAGGAAAAGTTGGAGATGGGAAAGAACATTTAACAGAAGAACAAATGAAAGAGTTCAAAATAAACTATGATAAATACATAAGCCCAATAGTATCTGAAAATTAATTTATGGAACAATTATTATTAATATATATAATTGATCACTTTTTTTTAACCTTTAAAATTTAATAATTATGAAAAATTACAGAAACATGTTTAAATTGGCCGGTATTGTACTGGGATTATTCGGATTTGCTTTTATGTCTTCTTCTTGCAGTAAAGAAAAAGATTGTGAATGTATTACAAGTGATTCATATACATATGCTGGTGAGACCTATACCTATAAAGATACCAGCATTGTAACCACTTCTGGCAAATGTGAAGATTTAGCAGTGAAGTATAAAAATGATGACGGTGAGTATGAAACAGCAAATATGGAATGTGAAGAAAAATAATTCAAACTAAACCATGGTTTACTATTTACAGGGAGGAATATTCCTCCCTGTTTAATTAATATGAAAAAGTTTTTTCTATTTACAGTAGGCTTAATATTTATTTTTTCTGCTCTTGCAAAACTTATATATATTGATAAATTTGAGCTTTTTATATACAGTTTTCAATTTATAAGTTTTAACCTTTCCGCGTTGGTTGCTCGTTTGATAATATCATTTGAGTTGCTGATGGGCATATTTTTGAATTTTAGAAATACCAGAAAACCTGCATGGTGGCTTTCAGTTTTTATGCTTTTGTTCTTTTCCATTTTTTTGGTCATTCAATTATATGTACAACCTGAAAGTCATTGCCATTGTTTTGGAGAAATTATACAACTCAAACCATGGCCATCCTTAATAAAGAATGCATTATTAATCGCTGGTCTTATTGTTCTTTCCAAATCTAAAACAATTCTGCCTGCCATCCATAAACTTATAATGATTGCAATTATTATAGTTGGTGTAGCATTTGTAAACATATACTCTCCTCCAGATTTTTTAATTAAATCCAATTCATATTCTTTAAAAAATAATAAATTACATTTATTACAAAATTTAGAAGAAGAAAAGATCAATGAATGTTTTGAAGGGAAAAAAATGGTTTGTTTTTTTAGCCCTTCCTGCAGATATTGTAAAAAAGCAGCATGGAAAACATCTATTATGGTAGAGAAATACGGACTCGAAGAACATGTTTTTTATCTTTTCATGGGAAATCATGAAATGATAAACAGTTTTTTTGAGTCTTCAGGATCTTCCAAATTTGAATACAAAATTATCCCTCCAAAGATGCTTTTAAGAATAACAAGCGGCGCTATTCCAAAAATATTTTTAGTGGAAAATGGAGAAGTTAGAGGGAAATATGGCTACAGGGACCTTTCGGAAAAAGAAATAAAAGAATTTTTCATGGACAAAAAATAACCGCAAGCCTCAAAGAAATCATAAAGCTATGCTTCATGAAAATCTCAGCGACTCAGCGGTTTTTAATGGTATTGAAAACATAGTTATTAATAAGTATCTCCTTTCTCATCATCAGTGAAAAAATCTTTTATCGCCATCTGGACATCCTTAGATGTTTGTTTAATGTCTGTTTTTAATTGATCCCATTCATCTTCTGTTGAAGTCTCCATCTTATCAATATTGTTTTCCAACTCTTTTAATTCTGTTTCTACGTTTTCAATTGCTTCTTCCTGCTCTTCATTAGCATTCTCTTTCCATGAACGGGCTTCTGTTCTGGTGGCTTCAACAAAATTTTCTAATTCAGCCTGAACTTTACCCTTTTCTTCATAAGCTAGATTTTCAATCTGGTCTGACAATTGATTGATGTCTTGCTCAATTTTTTCCATGTTCTGTTCAAACCGGGTTTCATCAATTCCTTTTTCTTCTTCTTTTTGTTGCTGCTGCTGTTTGCAACCCATTAAAGCTAAAAATGCAATAAGCGTCGTAAAAATGATTGTTTTTTTCATAATTAAATATTTTAAGTTAAACAATATCAAATTTTGAACAATTACCATGCCAGAGAGCAAGTTTAATAAGTTTTTCCCGGAAAGGTTTTATGTTTAATACAATTAAGGCAGCATTTTTGTATGATAAGTATGATGTATGATTAAAAATTTTAAAGTTATTCCATGGATTTATCTTTAGCGATTTTAATATTTGTAATTGCTACGTTGGTCATTATTTTTGCCGGCACAGAATTAACCAGATCTGCTGATAAACTTGCAGATAAAACCGGATTGGGGGAAGCACTTTTAGGAGCTGTTTTTCTCGGAGGCGTTACCTCTATACCAGGGATTGTCACTTCTATCGTAGCAGCATACAATAATCATCCTCAATTAGCTATTAGCAATGCCATAGGAGGTATTGCCGCACAAACGGTTTTTCTATCAATTGCAGATATTTCATATCCTAAAGTCAATCTGGAACATGCATCTGCATCACTATCCAATTTAATGCAGGGCGTGTTGCTCATCGGTTTGTTAACACTTGTCATCCTCGGCATCGTCAGCCCCAATATTACGATTTTGAATGTTCACCCGTTGTCATTTATTATCATATTGGTTTATTTGGGAGGATCCAGAATGATCGCACTGGCAAAAAAAGAACCAATGTGGGAGCCAAAGCTAACCAGCTCTACCGTGAAGGATATACCTGACCGGGACAATATAAAAAAAACCACATTAAGCCGGTTGATCATTAAGTTTTCTTTGTTGTCAATATTGGTAGCCGGTTCAGGATACGGCATAGGTATTTCAGGAATCACCATTGCCAATCAGACCGGATTAAGCGAGAGTTTTGTGGGTACATTATTTACAGCAATAGCTACTTCATTTCCGGAACTAATTGTTTCATTGGCTGCCGTAAAACAACGGGCACTGACATTGGCAGTTGGCAACATTGTAGGAGGCAATGCATTTGATGTGCTTTTTGTGGCTTTTTCAGATATTGCTTACCGAAAAGGAAGTATCTTACATAATATCACCAATGACCAGTCTTTTATCATTGCTTTAACCATGCTTATGGTGAGTATTTTGATATTAGGCCTGCTTTACAGGCAGAGACAGGGGGTTGCAAAGATAGGCTGGGAAAGCGCATTGATTATAGTCCTTTATATCGTTGGTAACGTCTTTTTGTATTTCCTTTTTTAAAGCCCAAGTTTTTCTGCCAACTCATCAATAAATCCATGTTGTCCGGGATATAATTTTTCTTTGGCTTGTTCGAGCGAGAACCACCCGGCCCGGTCAACTTCAGGGAATTCACCTTGCTGTCCGGAATGAGGAGGCCATTCCATAAAAAACGTGTTGCTGTGTATATTGTCAGCATCAAAATCACCTTCTGTTGCCCATGCATACACAATTTTATTGGGTGATTGTTTGACCGGGGTTAATTCAATCCATTCATCCCGTTTAATTGAATATCCTGTTTCTTCTTCAAATTCGCGTTTGGCTGCATTCAAAGGTTGTTCATCATCATCAAAAACCCCTTTGGGGATAGACCATACTCCCTCATCCTTTTTTGCAAAAAAAGGCCCCCCGGGATGGACTAATAAAACTTCACATTCATTATTTTTAAAACGATAAACCAGGATACCTGCACTGAATCGACGCATACATCAAATTTATTTGGTGTTATTATAGAAAAAAGCTAAATGATCATAGATAATAACAGGATTTATCCATGAAAAAATATATTCCAAAACGATTTTTTTCCCAATAATTTTTTATGATCATGACCGGGATATTGCTTTTATATTTTCTAAGTTTTTCGGCCATATTTCCCAGTAAAGTGGCCGGCGAAGAGGTCTGTTCCTGTCCCCCGAGGATTATTAATTCAGCCCCTGTTCTATCGGCTGTTGAAAATACTATTTATAAATAGAAAATTCAAAAAGTAGAAAAGATTAATGCAGCAATCATACAAAAATGCTTTCAAAATCATTATCTTTGTCCTTTTTAAAATTCATATATGGCTTTACATTGCGGCATTATCGGGATTACAAATACAGGCAAAACCACTTTATTCAATTGCATGTCCGACACCAAAGCAGAAGCAACTAATTTTGCTTTTACTTCCAGTAAATCTAATATTGGGATCATTAAGGTCCCGGATGAGAGACTTTATAAGATTGCAGATTTAGTAAAGCCTAAAAAGGTAACCCCAGCGACTGTAAATATCGTTGATATTCCGGGCCTTGCTAAAGGGGCAAGCAAGGGAGAAGGAATCGGGAACCAATTTCTTTCGGATATTCGAAAAACTGATGCCCTGATTCATGTATTGCGGTGTTTTGATGATGAAAACCTGCCGCATATCGAGGGGTCTGTTGATCCGGTAAGAGACAAGGAAACAGTTGAATTGGAACTTCAGATAAAAGACCTTGAATCCATTGAAAAAAAATTGGACAGGATCGGGAAAATTGCAAAATCCGGTGACAAAGAAGCTAAAAAACACCAGGAAATACTTAAAATATATAAAGAACATCTTGAAAATTTTTTACCTGCCCGGTCCATTCAATTAAGTGAAGATGAAAAAGAGGCTGTTGCAGACTTGTTCCTTCTTTCGGAAAAGCCTGTCTTTTATGTTTGCAATGTTGATGAAGGCTCTGCCATCTCAGGAAATAAATATGTAGAACAAGTAAAAGAAGCCGTAAAAGAAGAAAATGCCTGGGTCATGATCGTAGCAGGAAAAACCGAGGCGGAAATCGCAGAATTGGAAGATGAGGAAGACAGGAACGAGTTTTTAAACGACGCAGGACTTACAGAACCAGGTGTTAACAGGATTATACGTACCGCTTATGAAATGCTGAATTTACAAGCATATTTTACAGCAGGTGAAAAAGAAGTACGGGCATGGACCATTAAAAAAGGGGCAACGGCTCCCGAAGCAGCAGGTGTGATACATAGCGACCTGCAACGAGGGTTTATTAAAGCAGAAGTCATTAAATATGATGATTTTATGCAATTGAAGTCCGAACAAGCATGCCGTGAAGCCGGAAAAATATCCCTCGAGGGAAAAGGATATGTTGTACAGGATGGAGATATGTTGAATATTAAGTTTAATGTATAGGCTCTGGTGTTATGTCGCATCCGTTATAACATCCCGCGGTTCATTCTGTTTCGTTTTTTCACAAAAAATTAACTCTAAAAATGGGTTTGTAATTAAATTTTTTAT
>CAYMKE010000166.1:0-7475 GCA_964390955.1 uncultured Bacteroidales bacterium
TCGCCCAAATAATCATTCTCGTGTGTGTCAAAAGCTTTGTCATGGAGGTTTCATCTGTTTATTTTTTTCAATGGCCATATGTAATTTTTTAGATATTAAAGTAATTTAAAAACGTCTGCCTCTATTAATTTATTTCTTTAAATAGGTATGTTTTGAATGTTAATTATCATAAATTATTCTTTAAAAAATATATTTATACTGGTCAATCAATTCAAAAAAATAATTGTAATGCTTGCTTTGTATATGTTGTATGCGTTCCTTTCCATATAATGTTATAAAATTTTCAATGAAGGTAAGAACCTTCTTGTATCCTAAACCCCTTTAAAAATTCTGAAACAGGGAGTATCTTTTTCCCGGCAGACTGTATTTTTTCTATTCTAATAAAACCATCTATTGTTGCAACATATATTGATGAATTTTTGATGATGATTTCCCCCGGCCTCAAATGGTGGTCCTCTTTTTTGTACGAGGCAGCATATATTTTTATTAAAACCGTTTTTCCTTCTTTTATATGCATCAATGACCACGCTCCGGGATAAGGGCTCAATCCCCTGATAAAGTTATATATTTTTTCGGAATTTTTATCCCATGAAATTCTGCAATCATCTTTTGTAATTTTCGGGGCAGAATGCAATTGTTTTTTCTCATGCATTAATTGTGCCTGCTCAATTGTATCATAATCTCCTGATCTAATTGCTGTTGCTGTTTTCACTAATAATTCTGCACCTTCTACCATCAATTTGTCATGCAATTGGCCAGCGTTGTCAGTTTTGTCAATCGAGACTTCTTTTTTAAAAAGGATATTACCTGTATCCATATGTTTATCAATAAAAAATGTTGTAACCCCGGTTTTTGTTTCTCCATTCATAATCGTATGATTAATTGGGGCTGCACCACGATAATCAGGCAAAAGAGAAGCATGCAGGTTAACCGTGCCCCTGGACGGGATACTCCATATTATTTCAGGTAAAATCCTGAAAGCTACTACTATAAATAAATCGGGATTGAATGATTTGAGTTCATTTATAAATGTTTCATCTTTTAAGTGTGCCGGTTGAATGATATGCAATCCTTTTTTTACGGCAAATGCTTTAACCGGGGTTTCCCGCAATTTTCTCCCTCTCCCGGCCGGTTTATCCGGATTTGTAACCACTGCAGATACTTCAAAGCCATTTTCAATGAGCAGCGATAATGGGGTGACTGCAAATTCAGGATTCCCCATGTAAATGATCCGAAAACTATGATTTTCCATACGGGTATTGTAAAATTTTAATCTTTTTTTGATGAAGTATCATAACAGCAAATATGATCTTTTGAATCATTACATGTATGATCATGTTTTTCTGTCAGTTCCAATGTATGTCCCATTTTATCCCGTTTTGTTTCGAGATAAAAACGGTTATATTTATTGGGTTCAATTTCCAGTGGAATGGTTTCTACTATTTCAATGCCATACCCACTAAGTCCTGCTCTTTTAACAGGATTATTACTCATTAGCCTGAGTTTACCCACGCACATTTCTCTTAATATACAGGCTCCGATTCCATAATCCCGTTCATCATCTTCAAATCCAAGATCAACGTTCGCCTCAACAGTGTCTCTGCCTTTTTCCTGGAGTTTATACGCCTGAATCTTATTAAAAAAACCGATCCCTCTTCCTTCCTGACTAAGGTAAAGTAACAGTCCTTTCCCTTCTTCTTCAATCATTTGCATTGCCCTGTGAAGTTGCGATCCACAATCACACCGGTATGACCCAAAAATATCTCCGGTGATACATGAGGAGTGTACCCTTCCCAATACCGGTTCATCCGGTGTCCATGTACCTTTGAACAGGACTATATGTTCTACCCCGTTTGATTTTTGTTTGAATGGGATTAAGTTGAATGTACCATATTTGGTTGGCAATTTAACCTCAGGGCCTTTAATGACCAAATTATCACGTTCAATTTGATATGAAATCAGATCTTTAATAGAAATGATTTTCATGTCAAATTTTTCAGCAATTTTAATCAATGAAGGCATTCTGGCCATTGTTCCGTCATCATTCATGATTTCAACCAATGCTCCTCCTGGTTTTAAACCTGCCAACCTGGACAGATCAACTGCTGCTTCTGTGTGCCCTGCTCTTCTTAGTACACCTTTGGTTTTTGCTTTTAAAGGGAATATATGCCCCGGCCTGCCTAAATCTTCGGGTACTGTATTTTCATCCACCAGGGCTTTAATTGTTTTGGCCCTGTCATGCGCTGAAATCCCGGTAGTGCATCCGTGTTTCAAAAGGTCTACCGAAACTGTAAACGGGGTATGATGTGATGATGTATTTTTTCCAACCATTAAATCCAGGCCAAGTTCCGCACAACGTTCCTCAGGCAATGGAGCACAAATCAATCCCCTTCCATGTTTAGCCATAAAATTAATTGCTTCGGGTGTTACTTTTTCTGCTGCCATGATAAAATCGCCCTCATTTTCACGATCTTCATCATCCACAACAATAATGATCTTCCCGTTTTTTATATCATCAATAGCCTCTTCTATGCTATTTAAGATATATTTCTTATTTTTCTTCTTGCTCATATATACTGAATTAATTCTATAATTTTATTTCTTTATATTATTCATTTTCCTTATATAATTCTTTTTGCTCTCTCCCAATTATGTGATTGTTTGCCTCTTATAAATCTGAAAAAGCCCAGGTAAACGGCATAATTCATGAAAAATATGTAATAAGGAATGAATATTAATTTTGAACCAATTTTATGGTTGCCTAATGTTTTACCCAGGAATACAAAAATATAAAATAATATTTGAGCTGTAAAAATATAATGATATAATGAAAACACCGGCATTTTAAATATTAAATAAAGGTTAATAAAAAATATTATAGGAAATGCAAGTGGAACAAGTGTCCAACGCAATACTTTATGTGAAATAAATTGAAATCCTAATACAGGGTATTTAAAAATATTGAAAAGAGGTTTTAGCCTAAGCATTGATTGTATCCCACCTGCAGATATTCTAACCTTACGTTTTAATTCTTCTTTTGCATTGATTGAAGCATTTTCAATGGCATATGCATGAGGTGTATAGCTTATTTTATATCCTTGTAATGCAATGCGCATGGATATCATAAAATCATCTAACAATGTATCCTTTTCAACGTTTCTGAATAATTCTTTCCGTATGGCAAATAATTCACCCACGGCTCCCATTGCTGAATACACATGGCTTTCTAACCTCTTAAGCAATGATTCATATTTCCAATAAAAGCCTTCGCCTGCATTTACAGCCCCATCTTTTTTATTGTTGGTGATTCTTTTTTCTCCTGCAACACATCCAACATTCGGAATACTAAATTGTTGTACTATATCTCTGATGGCATTGGCAGGCAGAATGGTATTGCAATCAGAAAACACAACAATGGGGGTGTTGACATATTTCATTCCACGGTTAATGGCGCCAATTTTCCCATTCCGCTCGGCTTCATGCAACACCTGTACATTTTTATATTTTTTCAATATTTCAGGTGTGCCGTCATCAGAACCATCCGTAACACATAAAAAATGTAATTTGGACGAGGGATAATCCAATAAAAATGAATTTTGGATTTTACTATCTATAAAGTCTTTTTCATTATAAGCAGCAATAAAAAGGGTCACTTCTGGCTGATAGTCTTCATTATATTTTAATTTGCCGCTTTTAAAAATACGCTTTAATAAACTGATCATGAATATAATAATCCCATAACCTAAATAGGTATAAAGCATGATTCCTATAAATATCCAAAAAAAAATTTCCATTTGTAATTACAAAAATTTCTTATAAAAACTAGTAAGCTGTTCGACTATAATAAAGTTGTCAAATTGTTTCCTGATCAGATTATTTGCATTTTTCCCAATCTCATAAATCAAATCCGGGTTGCGTAAAATATTATTAATGTAAAGTAAAAAAATATCCTTAGAATTAGCAATAAAAATATGCTTATTATTTTCACAATTTATTCCTTCGACAGCAAGTGGAGTAGCAATAATTGTTTTTCCAAGTGCCATTCCTTCAATAATTTTCACCCTCATTCCGCTTCCGGAAAAGAGGGGGACAATCATTACCTGGTGGCCTGTTATAAATTGTTTTGCATCATCAACCTCGCCCACATAATGAACCCCGGTGCGCATTATTTTTTTAACGAATTTTTGAGGTGCATTTCTACCGGCAATGGTTAACCTGGAATTTGGGTTGATACCCATTATTTCATTCCAGACATGATCAAGAAACCAGAGAAGGCCTTCCTGGTTTGGAATCCAATCCAATGCGCCAATAAAAAATAAAGATACCTGTTTGAAGTTCTTATTTGAATGATAAATTTCAGTGGGATTGTATCCACAAGGAACTATATGTATAGGAATGGTACATCCTTTATTGATAAATATATCTGAATCAGCCTGAGATATAGGAATTAAAAGGTCGTATTTATTAAGAAGCATTGTTTCGAACCTCTCCATTCTTTTAGCAAGATGACGAAAGTATATTTTTTTAAAAAAATGTGACTCAAACATTGCTCTTTTTTTCCATATGATATATTCAACATTATGGGCACGCATAGCCAGGACTGATTGAGAATATCTTTTAATGATGTCTGTATATAAAGCAGTATATAGCCCTTCTAATTGAATAATATCAAATGTCTGATTTTGGAGCAGCCGCTTCAGTTTTTTTTCAAAACGGGAAGATTTGAATCGTTGTAAGTTATAAGGGATTTTGCTGAAAAAAAAAATTGTAAATGCCTTAAAAAGGTTTATGTTGGTATTGATAGGTACATGATGAATATCAATCTTATTTTTGAATGTTGAAGGGATTGCATGTTTGTTGAAGGGATGTTTATGAGTACTTATTGCCAGGATCGTTACCTGATGGCCGAGTTGCAAAAATCCTTCAGTGAGTTTTAATATTGCTATGTTGCCTCCATCATTTGCAGGAAAAGGAAATTTGCTGCATATTTGAAGTATCCTCATGTCATTTTACGATAAAATAATTTTTTAATTTTTTTGAATACATTAAAATAGGTTTCAATATTCAAAATTGTAGAATCTGTAGTGGCTTTGTAAGTAAGGAATACACCAAGTGGTAGAATGATAATATTAGCCCCCCACATACCTTGTACAGGAGCTATTACAAGATCTTCAACCAAATTTTCACCAAACATTGATATAATATAATATAATATAAAAACAACAACTGAAACAACAACAGGTGTTCCAAATCCTCCTTTCCGTATAATTGCTCCAAGCGGGGCGCCAATAAAGAAAAAGATAAAACATGCAAGAGACAATGTGAACTTTCTGTGCCATTCAACCTTGTGTTTATAATATACGACTTTTTTATGTTTCAAATAATTATTTCTTGATGAAATGTGTCCCTTGTAATTTCTGGCATTATTAAGCGCACGTCTTACAATCCGTTCCCTGGTTTTGAGGTCTAATGTATTTAAATAATAGTTTTTATATAAAGGGGTGGATATATCCTTTAGCGCAACGGAAGTATCATTGGGCGTATATGGTTCGAGATTTTTGGCCATTTTATAACCATTAAAATACCGTTCATATTTTAATGTGTGAAAAAATTTATTTTGAATATTTTGTATTTCATTTTCTATGGAATCCTCCATTGATTCCAATTGATTGAGATTCATCATTTGGTAATGGCTTTTATAAAGATTTTCATCACTCCTGTGAAGTCCAAAACCACTTAGATCCAATAAAATCTGCTCTTCATCAAATTGATCTATTCGATGCGGGAAATGATAATTTTGCTGTGATCCTTCTTCCTTAACTTCAGTATAGGTATACCCATTATATAACCGAATAAACAATTTATCCTCATTGGGTGTCATTTTCATTATTCCCGAATCTGCAAGAGTTACTTTATTATTTTCTTTACGATCCTTATGATTATAGATCATCACCTGGTAAAGTTTTCCTGTTTCAGGATGTTTTTTTTCTACTTTAATACTATACCCTTCAATATCATTATAAAATACGCCTTCATTGATCTGAAACGTAGATTTTTGTTTTTTTATATCTCTAAAAAGAGTACGCATCTTAAGATTTGCAGCAGGAACAACATGGTTCGAAAATAAAAATGCACCAACACTTATAATTAACGAAACAACTATTAATGGACGCATAATTCGTTGTAAAGATATACCAGATGCTTTAAGTGCAAGGAGTTCATAATTTTCGCCCAAATTACCAAATGTCATTAATGCTGCCAGGAGTACAGCAAGCGGAAGAGCCATAGGTATAAGGCTGGCACTAACGTATGATAATAGTTTTATGATAATATCTGTTTCCAATCCCTTCCCTACCAAATCTTCAATGTATTTCCATAAAAACTGCATTAAAAGAATGAATGTAGTGATTATGAAAGTCAGTACAAACGGACCTGCAAAAGATTTTAAAATAAATATATGTAACTTTTTCACCCGGTATAATTTAAATTGATAAATGTTGTGAATAATTCATCTTTTTTTACGAACATACATCATTGAATAGCCTGTACAGGTATTCATGCTGTTGATGCAATATTAAAATCAGTGATCAAAATTAATTAAATCAAACACTGTAAACAACGTTTTATTTAAATGAATATAAAAAATGATTGCAAAATTCATTTGATAACAAAAACAATCTTGCTGAATATTAGCTTATTATAAAAAATAAACTATCTTTTAGGATCCAATGTTGAGTTTAAGTTTATCTATCTGGGTATTCCATAAATCAGTAACATCTTCTATGTCTTCTTTTTCTGCAAAATCTGTGATTTCAAGTGCTACATCATTGGTGAGTTCGTCTATGTTTATTTTAAATTCAAAATAGGTATCATCTTCCTCATCATCCATCCAATGAAAACGTATGCATTGATTTTTTTTGCTTTTAACCACTTGCGCTTCCTGTTTTGCATCATCCCAACTAAAAACATACACATCATCAATAAGTTCTACGTTGTCTGCAAACCATTCAGATAATCCCCAGGGGGTACTCACTCTGTTAAATAATACTTTCGGATCTGATTTTATTGTATATTCTAAATTAATTTTCTCTGACATAATTAATTAAACTTTTTTATTAAAAAGTAATTTTACAAAAAAAAAATCACTTATTAAAATAATTTTAAATATTTATATAGAATTAATTCTATATATTAATTAACTTTTAATTTAGAAAAAAAGTATTTGTTCATGATGAATAAAAGTCATGAAAACAAGCTGATTGTATGTCTTATATGCAGTCTGGGTTACAATGAGTGTATAAAAAAACGGCTAAACAACGCTTGTTATAAGTTTAAAATATCCTTGCTTTATATCTAAAATTTATAAAGAAATACTATATTTGCGTTTTCTTTTAAAAAATGGCGAGATAGCTCAGCTGGTCAGAGCGCATGATTCATAATCATGAGGTCGGGGGTTCAAGTCCCCCCCTCGCTAC
>CAYMKE010000167.1:0-7402 GCA_964390955.1 uncultured Bacteroidales bacterium
GCCTGCCCCGTAAGGAAGAATGACTGTATCGGGGTTAGCGGACTTTATGGACAAACACTAATTATAATAAGGGGATGTTTTGTGCTTATTTAACTAAATTATCTATTTTATTATATTAAAAATTTGGATATAAAAATTTTTAATCTATTTTTATAACAAAAAATAGATATTTAAATGAGATTATCAGGTGTTTTTTTTCTTTTATTTATTTCTTTAAATTTACATGAAGCATTATGTATAGGTCAAAATAATGCAATTGATTATAAAAATTTAAATTTTGAACACATTACGGTAAAAGATGGATTACCTACTTTTACGGTTAATGATATTATTCAGGATGATAATGGCTTTATTTGGTTTGCAACTGAAAATGGACTCTGTCGTTATGATGCGTATGAATTTAAGGTGTTTCAACAGTACCCTGCAGACACGGGTGGCCTCTCCAGTGATAATATAACGTGTCTTTTACCGGATGAAGAAAACAGCTTATGGATTGGTACAGAATATGGGTTGAATAGGTTGGATATGAAAACAGGTGTTTTTCATCATTATTTCCATCAAAATAACGATTCTTCTTTATGGTCTAATGGAATAAGGGATTTGCATAAAGACAAGGAAGGAAACATTTGGATTGCTACACAAAAAGGGATGAATTTTTATAATAAGAAAAAAAGAAGTATCATACGTTATGATGTTTTAAGTAAAATAAAAAAAGAACAGGATGAAAATAAATCAAACAATCTTCAATACATTACTTTCAATGTCATCACTGAAGATAAAAAAGGAAATCTATGGGCAGGTACATGGGGAAATGGAATTTTTAAAATAGACGTTGTGCGGCAAGACATGAAACAATATAAATTATTTGACGGTTCCTTGGAAAAAAATGTTATTTCTGCTATCGCATTTGATAACAATGGGTTTTTGCATGTAGGGTCAGAATTTGGTGCCGGATATATATCACATGTTTTATTTGACCCCCGGCAAGAAAGAATAATTGATACTATATATAATGCAGAAGGGAATTTATATTCTGTTTTTATGGACCATCATAACTATATTTGGGCAGGATATGATGACCGTATATATATTTATCCTCCTGAAAATTATAATTCACCAATAGAATATTCAGCAGATCCAGGAAATGAACATAGTTTATCAAAAGGCATTTACAATGTTTTTTTTCAGGATAATGCAGGGAATGTATGGATTTCATCTATGGGAAAGGGAGTAGATGTATATTATCCTTATAAAAATTATTTTAATGTTTTTTATCATGATATCAAAAGCGAGCAGCAGTACAGAGATTATGGAAGTGCTATATATAAGGATAATGAAGGCAACTTATGGTTTGGAACATTTGGAGATGGGTTATTGGTATTTGACAATTCATTACAAAAGATAAAGCGGTTTTATTCAGGTAGAGGCACCAAATATTCACTTGCAGGAAATTTTGTCTGGAATATTACAGAAGAAGAAAATGGAAATGTTTGGGTGGCTACAAACAACGGGATATCAATAATAAGTAAGAAAACTTATAAAGTAATTGAAAATATCAGGAAAGAAAAAAGTACAAAAAAGACTCTTACGCACAATGTTGTTGTTGATATTTTACATGATAGCAGAGGGTATACCTGGGTGGCTACACAGGAAGGATTAGATGTGATGTATAAAGAAACCATGAAAATCTGTAGACATGTTGATGAAAATGATGGATTATGTAATTATAAAGTACAGGTTATTATGGAAGACAGGGATCAGAATTTGTGGTTCGGCACATATAATGGATTATCTTGTTATGACCCCCAAAAGAATACATTTAAAAATTATCATTATAATCCGTCAAAATCAGGGGGGATAAGTAACCCAAAAGTGAATGCGCTCTTACAGGACAGTTCAGGATATATATGGATTGGAACCAATAAGGGCTTGAATAAATTAAACCCTGTTACAGGTGAATTGAAATATTATTTTGAAAAAGACGGGCTGGTTAATAATACGATCAGAAATCTTTTTATGGATCAACAGGGCTATTTGTGGATACATAGTGTATTTGGACTTTCAAGGATGAATGTTAAGGAGGAGGAAATTGTGAATTATGGACGGGAAGATGAATTAATAACAAATAATATTGGGATGTGCCTTCATAAAAATATGGTATATATTGCCGGAGAAAACTCAGGTTTTTATAAATTCAGCATCAATGATATCAAGTCAAATCCTGTAAAACCACAAGTATGTATTGCTGGAATCAAAGTAAATGGACAACCATTTTTACCGGATGGAGAATTTCTTTCAAGTAAAAGCAGGCATTTTTTTCCAATCAAATTAAAACATAATCAATCTTCAATAGAAATTGAGTTTACTGCCCTGAATTACATTTCCCCTGACAAAAACCTTTATAAATACCGGTTAAAAGGGTTTCAGGATCAATGGGTATCAACATCATCTGACCGGAGATATGCAGTTTATAATAATTTGTCATCAGGAGAATATACCTTTCAGGTAAAAGCATCAAATAATGATGGAATATGGAATAAACAGGAAACCAATCTTCATATCAAAATTCTTCCTCCCTGGTGGAAAACGTGGTGGGCCTTTGCGTTATATTTTTTAATCATTGTTTCATTGCTTTATTTCTCATATTTTTTAATGAAACGTTCCGCGTTAATCAGGATACAGCAGGAAAAAGCCAGGATACAGCATGAAACAGATGAATCTAAATTGAGGTTTTTTACAAATATATCACATGAGTTCAGAACCCCGTTGACATTGATATATGGGACGTTAGAACAGTTGGTTAAATTTTCAAATATCCCGGATCACATTCAAAAAAAATTACACACAGTATTCAATAATGCTGTACGAATGAATCATTTAATAAATCAGGTACTAGAGCTAAGAAAACTTGATGCAGGGAAGATAAAACCTAAATACCAGTTGAATGATATCATACCGTTTATTGATAAAATATTTAAATCATTTACTGATTTGGCAGATCAACATGAAATAAAATATGTATTTAAATCCAATTATAATACATATCCTTGTTTTTTTGATGAAGAAAAAATTGAAACCATATTGTTAAATCTTATTTCTAATGCCTTCAAGCACACCCCGGATAAAGGTAACGTTATAGTGAACCTTGATATACATGAAAAATTTCCTGAATTTTTAAACACAGATGCCGTAAAGGGTACAAATAGTATTATTTCGATACAGGTTGCAAACACAGGTAGCCGTATCCCCGCAGATGAAATAAACAAACTATTTGAAAGGTTTTATCAATCTGAACAAGATTATGAAAAGAATAGGGCAGGAACAGGTATTGGACTTTCATTGGTAAAAGAACTGGTTACTTTATTAAAAGGGACAATCCGTATTGAAAGCAATGAAGAAGGGGTTACCAAATTTATGGTTTACCTCCCTGTCCCTGATGAAAATGAGATGCAGGGACAATTGGTTGATAGTAGAAATTTTATTGCTGAACCGGATATTCAAAAAAAAGAAAGAGGCGGACGCATTACATTTTCAGAGCAGGCAAAAATGAAAGCAATTAGTTCAAAAAAAGAAGATGCAGGCAAAAATGTTAAAAAAATAATGTTAATAGCAGAAGATAATTCGGATGTCAGGTCGTTTATTGCTTCATTGTTTGTCAAAGAGTTTAAAATAATTGAAGTTGAAAATGGAGTTGAAGGATATGTCAAATCATTGCAATTTATGCCGGATATTATTATTTCAGACATTATGATGCCAGAATCAGATGGTATAGCGTTTTGTAATAAAATTAAACACGATGAAAAAACAAATCACATTCCTTTTATATTATTGACGGCAAAAACAACTGATGAGTATAAATTGGAAGGTTTTCATACAGGAGCGGATGATTATGTGACAAAACCTTTCAATAGTGAAATTTTAATGGCCAGGGTAAATAACATTTTAGCGAACCGGCTTATTTTACAGGAATATTTTCGTAAACGTTATCTGTTAGATGATGAGACAACCATGAAGGAACAGGAGGGTATAGGAGAAGCAAATGACAGGTTTATGAATAAAGTGAAAGAAATTGTAAATAAAAACATGCATAAAGAAGACTATTCCGTTGTTGATTTAGCGAATAGTTTAGAGATTAGCAGAAGCCAGCTAAACCGGAAATTAAAAGCTATTTTAAATATTTCACCCAGTGAATTTATTAAGATTTGCAGGCTTAAAAAAGCTAAAAAATTATTGCAAAGTGATTCAAGGTTAACCATCTCAGAAGTAGCATTCCGGGTTGGGTATAAAGAAGCATCATATTTCTCAAAATCGTTTAAGAAGCATTTCAAAAAACCTCCTTCAGGTGTTTAAATCCCTGATTCAATTATACAATTACCAATAGAAACGATTAATTTCAGGTAATTTTGCGCCATTTTATATACTGTTGTGTTAAAATGCGTCATAATTACCATCATATTACCTGAGTGTTCGTTGTTTTGTTTCTGCTGGTTTATATTTATAAGAATTTCCTGAATTAATCATAGACTATGAAAACTATGAAAACTTTTTATAAATATAATAAAATTCACTATGAAAACTATTTATTTAATCAGCCTGATTGCAATAATGACAACCGGCAGTTTGTTTGCCGACAATTATTATGTTGCCAAAAACACTTCTGGTGCTTCTGATTCAAACCCTGGAACCGAAGCAGAGCCTTTTTTAACAATCCAGAAAGCGGCCGATGTGGCTGCTGCCGGGGATATAGTATATGTCAAAGAAGGCACTTACCGCGAAACGGTTATCCCTGCAAATTCGGGCACATCAGGAAGCCCCATCGTTTTCCAGGTATATGGGAATGATGATGTGACCGTTTCCGGAGCCGATGTCATAACCGGATGGTCTCTTGTGAGCGGCAATATTTATAAAGCCCCCATGGCATTTCCTTATATCGAATACATACGAGGCTCTTCGGAACAGTTTTTTGTAAACAGCGTGATGTGCAATGTTGCCCGTTGGCCGAACAAAAATACCGACAATATTTCTAACAACCCCAAGGCGTTAACCTCTGAGGCAAACCGTACGGGAAGTGGCCCTTATACGGGCACCTTAACTTCTGTTGAGACACCCCCCGATATCGATTATACCGGGGCAAAGATTTATTATTTCCCCGATACCGGTAAATGGACATGGAGCTTCACCGCTTCGCTCTCAAGTGTCTCTAACAATACCATTACATTTACGACATCATGTGATAGTAGGGAAGATAATGGCAATAATTATGTGGATGAATCCCGGTTTTATCTTTTTGATGCTTATGGGTTGTTGGACTATCCCGGAGAATTTTATCACAATACCGACGATGAAGAGCTTTATGTCCGCGGCCCGGAAGATGAAGATTTGACAAATTCTTCCAATGTCGTGGAAGCTAAGAAAAGAGACTTTGCCTTTGACCTGTCAGGCAAGTCATACATTACAATAAAAGGGTTCAAAATTTTTGCAGCCACCATCACCATGGACAACAAAGCCGGCAACTATTTGTCCGACTACGAATCCGACGGCACCAACTCGAATGATCAGCCCATCAGGCAGTCAAGCTCCCCCACACCAACTGCCAGCCATAACATTATCGACAATGTGGACTTCAAGTATGTGTTCCATACCTTGAACGAAGAATATCATTCATTCGAACAATACGGGCAGAGCAGCGGTATCGTGCTTGCCGGCACTGACCATACAGTGAAAAACTGCAAGATACGATATTCATCGAATAATCTAATTTCAGTAGCAGGAAAAAGGCACAAGATTCTTTATAACGTGCTTGAAGATGCCTGTTATAATGCCAGGATATATTCCGCCATCGGGTTTGTATGTGAACAGGAATCCGAAGACCATGAAGTTGGTTATAACACTATCCGTCGAAGCGGCAGGTCCGGAATCATGATTACCAAACTGGGGGCTTCTGACAATACCGATTTATCGGTGCCGAGGATCCACCATAACGATATTTCAGGTTTCATGTTGCAGGACCATGACGGTGGCGGTATACATTTTGCCCCTGCGGCAAGCAACGATGACATCGTAAGGATTGACCACAACTACATACATAGTGGCAACAATGGTTATGGGAGCTATTCCATTTACCTTGATTATACAGGCGGTAAAATAATTGACCATAACGTGTGTACCGGCATGTGGACCAATTACGGGCACAATTCCTACGATGATTATTCCGCAGGGAATGCCGTTATCTTTAACAACACGTTCCTTTGTAAAAAAGCCCCCGAACAGACAACCTCGTATCCCGGGCCCCATAATTTCGGCTGGATAGGGGATAAAAAGAATGTCGTCGTCAAAAACAACATAGCGCTGAACATGGAATCGTTCGTTAATTATTCTGCATTCAGGGACATATACAACTCTTCCGACAAGTCGAATAATTTCGCTGATGACCTGTATACAGCCGCTCATTTTGCCGATTATGAAAATGCTGATTACCAACTTACTTCATCTTCTACAGATCTTATAGACAAAGGCGTGGAAGTGGGGGAATATACTCTTGGCGGGCTTACCTTTCCTGCTATATCGGTAACATACGAGGGGTCGGCGCCTGACATTGGCGCTTATGAGTACGGGCAGGAGAAATGGAAGGCCGGGGCACCTGATGTTACTGTTGAGGCCGGCAGCAATTCTCCTCTATGTGTTGGCGACACTTTGAAATTAACAGAGAGTGGTGGCGATGCCACAAACTGGGAATGGAGCGGCCCGAACAGCTTTAGTTCCACAGATCAAAACCCCTCCATTTCCAATGTGACAACCTCGGCAGCTGGAACATATACTGTGACCATTACTGATGCTAACAGCAATACAGCTACCGATGATGTAACAGTTACCGTCAATTCATTGCCTACTGCCACTGCCGGCAGCAATTCCCCCATTAGTGAGGGCAGTGACCTTGATTTAACAGAAAGCGGCGATGATGCCACAACTTGGTCATGGAGCGGCCCGAACGATTTTAGCTCAACCAGTCAGAATCCAACCATATCTTCTGCCACCACTTCAGCAGCTGGCACTTATACAGTCACAGTCACCGACGACAATGGATGCACTAATACCGATGATGTAAGTGTAACCGTAAGTGAAACTACATTGGCCAAAGCCGGCAGTAATTCACCGGTATGTGTTGGCGAAGACCTGAATTTAACAGAGAGTGGTGGCGATGCAGAAAGCTGGTCATGGAGTGGCCCGGATGACTTTAGTTCTTTAGAACAAAACCCTATCATTACCAACGTGACCTCTTCGCATGCAGGGACATATACTGTTACTATCACTGATGCAAATGATAATACAGCTACCGATGAAGTAACAGTCACTGTCAATTCCCTGCCTACAGCTACAGCTGGTAGTAACTCACCGGTTTGTG
>CAYMKE010000168.1:0-7400 GCA_964390955.1 uncultured Bacteroidales bacterium
GTTGTAAATTTAGATGATTAAACCATTAAATTTTTTTTGTAAGGTAAAATGCAATACGTTCGATTCTATATTATATCTATTTTAATAATATGTTTATTTGATATTGCTTCTGCAGTCAACCGGGATATAGACTATAAAAACCTGGTTTTTGAGAATATAACACTTGAAGAAGACAAAACATTGCCACCTGTCCTCAATATCATTCAGGATAGACAAGGATTCATTTGGCTTGGTACAAATGGAGGTCTTTATCGCTATGATGCTTATACTTATGATTTTTTTCAATATAATCCTGAAGATACCAATAGTTTATCTAATAATAATATCAAATGCATGATTGAAGATGATGAAGGAAATATATGGGCAGGTACTGATTATGGGTTGAACATATTTGATAAGAAATCTGGTCAATTTTACAGGATGTTTCATGATTCTGCTGATCAAAATTCGTTGTGGTCTAATTCGATCAAAGACATAATACAACGGAAAAACGGAGAAATATGGATTGCAACATCAAAAGGGTTAAATATATATGATGGTAAAAATCAAAAAATGATCAGAGTTTATATAGATCACATTTTTCAAAAGAATAAAAAGAATCATTGGTTGAAAGAGGAGGATATTTCCTGGATAACGATTTATGAAGATCAGGATGAAAATTTATGGTTTGGGACATGGAAGCATGGATTGATTAAACTAAATCCCGAAAAGCAAGAATTAGATCAATTTAATGTTCATCAAAACAAAAATTTTAACAGGGTTGAAAAAATTGTAGAAGATAAAAGAGGAATACTGCATTTGGGAGCTTATTATATTCATCATCTTTTATTTGATCCTGACGAAGGACATATTGTTGATACACTAAATCCTAATCTAAGCGTTCGTTCATTAATGATAGATAATAATGGGAATATTTGGGCAACAGGAGTTGATGAATTAATCATTTATTCGGGTAAAGATTATTCTTCCCTGGCACATTATACAGCTACAAATGAAGAAAAAAACACGTTTAAAAGAGGAAGTATGATTGATGCAATCCTGGAGGATAATATCGGAAATATTTGGATATCAACAAGACGTGATTTGCTTGTGCATTTTCTATATAAAAATAATTTTAATAAATATTACCATGAAATTGAAAATCCTGAATTCAGGGATTATGGGAAAGTATTTTTTGTTGACCAAAAAGAAAATTTTTGGTATGGTACCTTTGGAGACGGCTTGGTGTTATTTGACGATAACCTACATTTAATTAACCGGTTTTTAAGTAATTCTAAACCTTTGTCTTTGCCGGGAAATTTTATTTGGACGTTTACGCAAGACAAAAGCAATAACATTTGGATTGGTACGAATGAGGGCATTATTATATATGATCCTTTTCAGAAGAAATTTACTCAAACTATAAGGAATAATAATGAAAAAGAAATTTTAACTCATAATTTAATATATACAATACTTCATGATAGCAGGGGAAACACATGGATTGCCACCCAGGAGGGTCTTGATATAGTAAATTCTGATGGTGAAATTAATCATGTTACTGAACATGATGGTCTGGTAAACAATAAAGTGAATGCACTTGTTGAAGACACCAAAGGCAATATCTGGATTGGCACACATCAAGGATTATCATGTTATCATCCCGAAAAAAAAATATTCAAAAATTATGTGTATGATCCCCAAAAAAGTAGTGGGTTAAGCAACCAACATGTGAATTCTCTTTATATAGATAGCTCGTACGTATGGATTGCAACTAATTTTGGGTTGAACAGGCTTGATCCGGAAGAAAACACAATAGATTATTTTTTTAAACAGGATGGATTAATAGATAATAAAATAACAGACCTTGGTATAGATATGCAGGGTAATTTATGGATGTTGACACCAATGGGGGTGTCACGAATGAGTCTGAAAACAAATAAGATTGTCACCTTTGATAAAAATGATGGATTGAAAACAAATTATTCAGGAATGTATATAAATGACTCCATATTATATATAGGAGCAAAAAATTCAGGGTTTTATAAGTTTAATATCAATGACATAAAAATAAATCAATTTATCCCACCTGTTTATATCACTAAAATTAAGGTGAATAATAAAATATTGCAGAATAACTCCTTAGAAAATTCTAAAGAAACACCACTCCAATTAAAACATTTTCAGTCATCTGTTGAATTTGAATTCACAGCGTTAAATTATCTTTTTCCTGAAAAAAATTATTTTAAATTTAAATTAAATAATGTTGATGAAAAATGGAACATCACAACAGGAAAAAAAAGGATAGCTGTATATAATAATTTACATCCCGGGGAATATACGTTTCAGGTAAAAGCTTCAAATAATAATGGAATTTGGAATAATAAACCTGCATCTATACATTTTGAAGTATTACCACCGTGGTGGAAGAGTTGGTGGGCATATTTATTTTACTTTATTATATTAACATCCTTAATATATATATTATATAGAATAATTAGACTTCAAAGAAAACATTCAGTAGATGAAATGAAATTAAATTTTTTCACAAACGTATCTCATGAATACCGTACACCACTTACTTTAATTATTGACCCATTGGAAAAATTGATTAATTCGTCACACCTTCCCGAACCTGTAAACAACCAGTTGAAGTTGATTTTCGGTAGTGCTAAACGGATGAAGCATTTAACAAACCAGATTCTTGACCTGCGAAAACTTGAATCGGGAAATGTGAAACCACAATATCAATATGCTGATATTATATTGTTTATAAAAAAAATATCTACCTCATTCAATTTTATAGCCCAAAAGAATAATATAAGTTTTACTATTAATACACCTTATGAATCGTTTTATTGCTACTTTGATAGCGAAAAATTGGAAACCATACTATTTAATCTTTTATCAAATGCATTTAAATTCACATTTAATGACGGAAGCGTATCAATAGACCTGGATATAATTAATACATCAGCATATAAGGATAAAAATAAACGGGGAATCAACGATCAACTAAGTATCATAATTACAAATACAGGTGATCAGATTCCTGACAATGAAATCAGAAAAATTTTTAATAAATATTATCAAACAGAACAGTATGCACACAAAAAATTTAAAGGAACAGGTATTGGCCTGGCATTGGTAAAACAATTGGTTGGTGTATTGAATGGAACTATTGAAGTTAAAAATATACCGGAAAATAAAACAAGTTTTATTATTAAACTGCCATTATTAAATAAATCATTTGATTTATTACCTGAAATATCCTATGATGATAATAAAAATCTTCAAAAAAAGGGACATGCTCCTGATTATAACCAATTTAAAGATGGCCATGAGAAGCAGAAAAAACTACGGACTGTGCGTTTTTTTCAAAAACCGATCATGCTGATAGCAGAAGATAAGCCTGAAATGAGGTCATTTATCACGTCATTATTTGCTAATGATTTTAGAATCAGAAAAACATAGAATGGGCACGAAGGATATAAAAAAGCATTGGAGCATATACCTGATATTATAATTTCAGATTTAATCATGGAAGGAGAAGATGGATTAGATTTTTGTAAAAATATTAAAAGCAATGAGAAAACCAATCATATACCATTCCTGATATTAACTGCAAAAACTGCTGATAACAGCAAATTATACGGGTATCAAACCGGAGCGGATGATTATATTAATAAACCATTTGACAGTAATATTTTAATAGCAAAAGTAAACAATCTATTGAATAACAGGGCGCTTTTAAAAGATTACTATCATAAACGTTTTATACTAGATGAATTGGTAGATGATAAAGTTGTAGAGAAACAAGAAGTTGCAAATGAGTTATTCATTAAGAAAGTAAAAGATGTCATCCAGGAAAACATGCATCGGGAAGATTTCACCGTATCCATACTATTAAGTCATTTTAATATGAGTCATAACCATTTAAATAGAAAGTTGCGGTCAGTTATTGGAATTACTGCTAGAGAATTCATTAAAATTTCAAGACTGGACAAAGCAATGCATCTATTAAAATCAAATCCTGATATAACAATTTCTGAAGTGGCATATGCAGTAGGATTTAAAGAAGTTACCAATTTTTCAAGAGCATTTAAAAATCACTATGGAATATCCCCTTCTAAAATAGATAATGATTAACCTACATTGCAGGTTAATACCCTCGAAATGTTAAATAATTGTTATGGCTTTTTCTAACTTTTTTGGGGATATTGAATCTATACACTTTAAACTGTTTTTTTACCGAGTTGTCACCGAATTGTAGATGGCATTCTGAAAATATTCAATTCTCAGGCACTTAAAAATAATAGGATTCTCGGAGTGAACTCATGTTTGTTATTTGAAAAAAACAGGATCGAATTTATCAATATTTTTAAAATTTATCACCAGTCAACATAACAAATCAATCTTTGATATGATAAGGTTTAGTAGTGATTTTTAAAAGGTTATTATGAACGGTAAATTTGTAATATGTTAGTTACAGCATATTTAGTTTACTAAACCTTTAAAATATTTAAGATTATGAACCCTATAATTCGATACTTATTAATATTTTTTTTTGTAATAATATCCGTGAAATTTGGTTTTGCTCAAACTGATACAGAATTTTGGTTTGCAGCACCTGAAATCACACAGGGTCATGGAGACAGACCTGTTTCTTTGGTTATAACAACTTTAGAGAATGCCAGTAGCGTTACAATAAGCTTACCGGCAAATCCGGCATTCTCTCCTATATCTTTTAATATACCAGACAACTCCGTTAACCGATATGATTTAACTCCTTATATTGATGAAATAGAAAATAAGATAGCAGATTCAGTACTGAATAGAGGAGTTCTGGTGAGTACATCAACTCCTGTTAGTGCTTATTATGAAATTGCAGGGACAAACAATTATGATGATCCTGGGCAGGATAATGAAGAAACAAACACGGATATACTCGCATTAAAGGGAAGATATGGATTGGGAACGGAATTTCATATTATCCAACAAAACAAATGGGAATCACAAAATGCGAAAGCATATACTCCTAATGCCGTGCGTTCATTTGAAATAGTGGCAACAGAAGACAATACCACCATTACCATTAATCCAACAGAAGACGTGATAGGCCATACAGCAGGCACTCCATTTAATGTAGTATTAGACAAAGGGCAATCCTTTTCTGTGCAAATACCAGCAATGGATGATGGCGTTTATAAATCACTTGCAGGTTCTGTCGTTACTTCGGATAAAGACATTGCCATCACTATTGCTAGTGATAGCCAGTATGCTCAGGGGTATGATTTATTAGCAGACCAGACTATTCCAATAGACAGGATAGGCAAGGAATACATTGCAATAAAAGGACAATCAAATACAGATAAAGAATGTGTATTTGTGATGGCAGTTGAAAATACTACCTATGTTGAATTTAATGGAACAGATGGGGTTACAATAGATGCCGGTGTTCCCACTTATTATTGTTTTGATGCAACAAGTGAAGGTTATCTGTATATTGAGGCAGATAAAGATGTATATGTATACCAAACGAGTGGTGTAATTGAATTAGGAGCTGCCGTTCTTCCTCCTTTAGATGAATGTACAGGGTCGAATGAAGTAGGATTTACACGAAATCATGTATATTACAGGGACGCTGCAAACAAAGATACTGAAAAGATGTGGATGAACATTATCTTGCAAGACCCTGCTGATCCTTCTGAAATACCGGAAGATAACTTTAGCTTTAATGTCAATGGAATAGAAGTTCCCGGAGTCATTCAAGCAACTGATTTTGAACCTGTAAACACAACATTCAGTGGAACCTGGCTTGCAGCGCGTATTGAAATAGATACAAATGATGTGAAAGTTGGTGACGCAGTCAGGGTAACCAATGATTCTGCTGTTTTTCACCTTGGTTATTTACATGGACATGATTATTCATCCCGTTTTGGTTATCTTGCCGGATTTAACGATTTCGATGTGGATGTGATGGTAGAGGGAATACCCGGAGACACAGCAGGGATATGTGTAGGCCAGGATTATCAATTGGTTGCAACAGGGGGAACCCGGTATGAATGGACCGGTACGCTTACGGCACTCAGCTTTTTGTCAGATGTTAATATCTCCAACCCCATTATTAATGTCCCTGCCGGAAATGAAGGATCTTATCAATATATTGTAGATATTTATAATCCCTGTCAGGTTACTCCTAAAAAAGATACTCTTGTTGTGATTGCAGGGCCAAAGCCTGCTGCCCCCGGAGGAGATGATGTGTTAGTATGCCTGGGAGAACCTGTCCCTGATTTATCAGCAACCAGTACAGAGACTTCCCCTTATTTTCATTGGTATAGTGATTCTTTATTATTAAATCTCCAACAAAGTAGTGCAAGCAATACTTATGCAACCGGGCATACCCAAAAAGGAACTTATTCTTATTGGGTTACACAAACGATTAGTGGAGCAGCAACTTGTGAAAGCGATTCGCATAAAATTACTCTCACTATAAGGCCCGATTCATTGGCTCATCTGACCATTACTGACCCCGCCCCCGCCTGCCCGTCGGTTGACTTAACCGATTTGTCAATTATTGACGGCAGTAGCGGAGGTATCTCAGAAACCATTTCTTTTCAAGATGGTGTATTCCCTGATCTAACTTATAATGGGACCAAGGATGTCTCAATCGCCGGTGGATTTGAAGAAAATAACAATAAAGAAGGAGAGGCATTGTTTGTGACTGACCGGCATAGTACATTGATAAAATGGGATTTGAGCCAAATACCGGCAAATTCTAAAATTACAAGTGCTGAAATCTCATTTTATACTAAGACAGTATCATCTTATTCCCCGCCTATTTATGAAATAACAAAAGACTGGGTCATAGATGAAGTAACATATAATGAATATAAAAGCGATTTTTCATGGGAGACAGCTGGAGCCACCGGGGCAGGCGATCATGGGAGTACGGTATTGGGCACAATTAATACGGTAAATAATAATACAATGGAATCCCATACACTAAACACTGATGGGTTACAAGTGATTCAGGATTGGGTGAATGGGGTGTCTGCTAATAATGGATTCATTATACAGGATTATAGTATCTCCAGTTTCAGCGCTGGCCCACAATTTGAACATGAAGGAGCCACAACGGCTGATCAACATCCAAAATTAACGGTTAGTTATGTTCATTATCCCCTTTCTTATTGGGAAGATACTTCTGCCACCACAGAACTCATCAGGCCAGACAGCGTAACCACATCCGGCACCTATTATATCAAACTTGGCAATGAACCATGCGCAGATATAGAACCTGTAAATGTAGTGATAAACTGTTGCCCCGACAGCCTCATCACCGGTGCAACTATCACAGACGTGGAATGCTATGGAGATAATACCGGCGAAATAGATGTAACTGTAGATCACGGAACATC
>CAYMKE010000169.1:0-7399 GCA_964390955.1 uncultured Bacteroidales bacterium
GCCATGTTTTCGGGCTTAGGCGACTTGCATCTGCACAAAGCTAATGGCATGAATTTACCGGGTTATATATTTCAGGCACCCCCTTTCCCAAAGGCTTTAATAATCAATTGATGTTATTCTTAATAAATGTGGGATGAATAAAAAATGTTCAATTATGAATTATACTTATTCATTGTCCTGTCAATTCCAATTGCAGCAAAGCTTTGGATGATTTCAACAGCCTTACTTGTAAGCTCCGGCAGTTTTGACCGTTCTTCATCATTCCATTCACCCAAAACATAGTCAGCCTGCTGTCCGGGATAATAATTATTCCCAATCCCAAACCGTAACCGTGGATATTGTTTTGTTCCAAGAATTTCATTAATGCTTTCGAGCCCGTTATGTCCTCCGGCTCCACCTTTTTTTCTTAACCGCAATACACCAAACGGCAGGTTTACATCGTCTACAATTACCATGATTTGTTCTAAGGGGATTTTATGTTTCTTCATCCAATAGTTCACGGCTTTCCCACTGAGGTTGACATATGTTGCCGGTTTTACAAGAACAAAAACACTTGATTTAAAACGGCACTCAGTGACCCATGCATATCGTTTGTCAGAAAAAGACAGCCCTGACTTATTAGCCAGGGCATCAATGATATTAAATCCTATATTATGACGTGTATCAGCATACTCATCACCCGGATTTCCCAAACCTGTTATAAGATATTTCAAAGGATACAGGTTTTGAATGTTACTTTATATATAAGAGAATTATTCTTCTTTGCTTCCTTCTCCGCCACTCTCTTGTCCTTCTTCGGCAGCAGCTTCTTCAGCGCCTTCCTGTGCAGGAGCAGTTTCTCCCTCAGCAGCAACTGCTTCTTCAGCACCTTCAGCCGCTTCTTCAGCAGCAGCTTCAGCTTCTTCAAAAGCTTTTTCCAGACGTTTCGGAGATATAACAGTAACAATCATTGCTTCGGCAGGGTCCATGATTTCCAGGTTTTCAAAAGACAAATCCCCGATATGGATATTATCATCAATTTCCAATCCTGAAACATCTACTTCCAAATAATCAGGTAAATTTTTAGGAAGCCCCTTTACAGACAAAGAACGCCTCTTTTCGCGTAACAGCCCACCTTTTTGAACACCAGGTGCACTACCCACCAATTTAACAGGTATGCTTAAAGAAACTTCTTTATCTTCAAAAATTTCATAAAAGTCGGCATGAATGATCTTGTCAGTTACCGGATGAAATTGAACTTCCTGTAAAATAGCTTTATGATTTTTCCCTTCAATATCAATATTGATCAAATATACATTGGGTGTATATACCAGGTTATTAAAACTATTCAACCGGGTGGCAAAATGAACATTCTCCTTTCCACCATAAATAACACAGGGCACTAAACTTTCCCGCCGTTCACGCTGGGAATTTTTGCGTCCTGTTTTATCTCTTTCTTTTCCTTTAATATTAAATTCTTTCATGATCTATCTATTATTTATTTACTTTTTAAATTTGCGGATGCAAATATACAATAATTATAGGAAATGTGAACTAATTGATTTATGATTATATACATTTTTAATTACTTCTGCGAATATTTCTGCAATAGACAACACTTTTATTTTTGTGCATTCGGTATTTGAAGGAATGGAGTCAGTGACAATAACTTCTGTGATATATGATTGCTCGATACGTTCAACCGCCGGCCCTGATAAAACCGGGTGTGTAGCCACCACACGAACGCTGGCCGCTCCCTCATCATGCATCATATTAGCAGCCGTGCTTACGGTCCCGGCCGTATCAATAATATCATCAACAATCACAACGTCTTTGCCTTCAATTTCACCAATCACTTTATAGGCTTCGATACTGTTGGCTTTTTTCCGTTGTTTATAGCAAATGACCATTTCACTGTCAAAAAACCTGGCAAATGTGTTGGCCCGTTTGGTTCCCCCCATATCCGGCGCTGCAATCACAAGATTTTTTAAATTAAGATTCCGGATATACGGCACAAAAACAGGAGAAGCAGTAAGGTGGTCCACAGGAATATCAAAAAATCCCTGGATAGGGCCTGCATGAAGATCCATTGCCATAACCCTGTCAACTCCGGTTGACATCAATAAATTCGCCACCATTTTTGCCCCGATGGCAGCACGCGGAATATCTTTCCTGTCTTGCCGTGCAAATCCGAAATAGGGTATTACAGCTATAATTTTTTGTGCTGAAGCCCTTTTGGCTGCATCCAAAAGCAGTAAAAGCTCCATGAGATTATCATTCGGTTGAAATGTAGATTGTATGATAAACACGCTGCATCCTCTAACAGATTCTGTAAAAGCCGGCTGGCATTCCCCGTCACTAAACCTGTGCATGGTATATTTTCCAAGGTCCTGGCCTAAATGCCTGGCAATACTTTTTCCGATGTAATCGGAACCAGGCCCTGAAAAAATCTTTAGAGGCGATTCGGGACTCATAAATATTTTTTTTAATGAATTAATTTTGAATTCACAAAAATATAATATTCATTTTACTTTAGTTTCATATTTTTCATTAAATTTACTTTTCAAAAATTATTCTTAAATAATATAGAGATATTTTAATTTTTTAAAACACCATTTTTTATGAAAAAAGTATTAAAAATAACCGGTATTGTCATTGTTGCCATTTTTGTTCTTTTACTTGTCACCCCCTATTTATTTAAAGGACAAATTCTTTCCATTGCAAAAACACAAATCAATAAAAATTTAAATGCCACGGTAGAATTTAGTGATCTTAGTTTATCACTCATCAAAAATTTTCCAAATCTGAATGTTTCATTAAAAGAATTATCTGTCACAGGCAAAGAGCCCTTCCAACACGACACATTGATCAAATTTGACCGGTTTGTTGTAAATGTTGACCTGATGAGCGTCATTAAAAATGACATAAAAGTAAAAGCCATTGAGTTGCATCATCCGGTTATCAATGCAATAGTGCTTGAAAACGGACAAGCCAACTGGGATATCATGAAATCCGATACTGCTGCCATTGAAGAACCTGAAGAAGAGAAAAAAGAACCCGATGAAGAACAAGAAGCGCAAGACATCAAAGTATCCCTGAAAAAATTTGAAATATCTGAAGCACATATCCAATACAACGACAACCAGTCAAACACCAAAGCTGTTATAAAAAATTTAAATTACCTGTTAAAAGGAGATATGTCTAAAGATTTTACCACTCTTGTAACAGAAGCATCCATAGAGGAGATTAATGCAAAATACGGCGGTATCAACTATTTAAAAAATGCATCATTTGGATTTTCTGCTGATATTGCTGCTGATATGAAAAAAAATATATTCACGCTGAAAAAAAATCAAATCAGCCTGAATGAATTGACCCTGAATTTAAACGGAAGTGCACAATTAAATGAAGACCAAACAATACTTGACATTCGCTATCATACCAATCAAACATCATTTAAAACCCTTTTGTCGCTGGTGCCAGCCATTTACACACGTGACTTCGAAGACATTCAAACAAAAGGTAAGCTTTCATTAAAAGGCGAGGTGAACGGAATTTTAGATGAAGAATCCATGCCTTCTGCAAAATTATACCTGAATGTTAAAGATGCGATGTTCAGTTATCCTGATATGCCACGGGCAGTTGAAAATATCCTGATTGACCTGGCTGTATTATTTGACGGCTCAAATCAGGACAATACGGAAATTCATTTAAATCAATTTCACATAGAAATGGCCGGCAATCCATTTGACATGAAAATGGACATTGCCACTCCAATGAGTGATCCTGCTATTGATGCCAGTATGAACGGCACCATCTATTTTAGCAGCATACAGAATATCATTCCAATGGATGATATTGAGATAGACGGAATACTGAAAACAGACATCCGTTTGCAAGGCCGGTCATCCATGATAGAAAACGAAAATTATGAAGCTTTCAACGCCAAAGGAGAATTGAATCTGAGCAAATTTAAATATGCCGGAGCCGAAGTACCCAAACCCGTTTATATTGATCGTTTAAACATGATATTTTCCCCTCAATTTGTCGAACTTACAGAATTCAAATCCAAGATTGGACAAAGCGATTTCCAGCTTCAGGGTAAAATTGAAAATTTTATCCCCTATGCTTTGTCTGACGATACCCTTAGCGGAATATTCACTTTTAATTCCAATAACCTCAATCTGAACGAATTCATAACAGATGCCGAAACAAAACCATCCGAAGAAATAACCGAAGAAAGTGAAACAACAGACACATCTGCAATGACTGTTGTTGAAGTTCCCGGAAACCTTGACTTTACATTAACTTCAACCATCAATAAACTACAGTATGACGATTTGGACATCAACAACATACTTGGTATCATCAAAATAAATAATAGTAAGGTAGAACTCGCCAATCTAAACATGGACATGCTAAAAGGACGCATGATTATGGATGGTTATTACAGCACACAAAACCCCATGAAGCCTGCTGTTGATTTTTCACTAGACATTTCCGGGTTTGACATACAGGCAGCTGCTAATTCATTCAGCATTATTGAAGAGTATGCACCTATTGCCAAACGTTGTGAAGGAACGTTTTCTTCGGAATTTTCTTTTACCAGTTTACTGGACCAAAAAATGCAGCCTGTGTACAAAACAGTGAACGGGAAAGGTTCTCTTTCTTCAAGGAATATAGAAGTGAAATCATCAAAAACCCTGGCAAAAATTGCTGACAAACTGAATAATGATAAATTTAAAGAGCTTGATTTAAAAGACATTAACATTTATTTTGAAATCAAAGAAGGCCGTATTTTCTTTGAACCATTTGAAATCAATGCATTGAACGCAGAAATGAACATTGAAGGAAACCAGGGCATTGATCAGACCATGGATTATACAGTAGATATGTCTATGCCCAGGTCGGCCATCGGAAGCCAGGCAAATCAGATTATAAACAACCTGGCCTCTAAAGCTGCTTCAAAAGGAATAGATATTAAACCCGGGTCGGATATTAAACTCGGACTGACAATTAAAGGCACATTTGATGATCCCAAAATAGGCCTTAAACTTAAAGGAGCAGAAGAAGGAGAGTCCATACAAAAACAAGTGATGGATGCAGGGAAAGAAAAAGTAAAAGAGGTTGTAAAAGATAAAACCAAAGATGTTAAAAAAGAGGCCAGTAAAAAAGCCCAACAGATTATTAAAGAAGCTGAACAAAAAGCGAATCAAATTAAACAGGCGGCCAGGTCTACTGCAGACAAAATACGGGATGAGGCTGATGATAAAGCAGACAGGTTGGTTAAGGAAGCCAATAACCCAATTGCTAAAGCTGCTGCCAAACAGACTGCAAAAAAAATTAAAGACGAAGCAGATGATAAAGCAGATAAAGTCATCCGGGAGGCTGACCAACGTGCACAACGAATCATCCGGGAAGCAAAACAAAAAGCAGCAAAATTAGAGGAATAAATCAGGATATTAAAAAACACAAAACATGAACCAATAAAAAAAGCTCCATGGAAATCCCGTGGAGCTTTTTTTGTCTTAATAGTTTGTATCCTATGAAATTTTTTCTTTGATCTTGGCTTTTTTACCGCGTAATTGACGGAAATAATATATCTTCGATCTTCTGACAAGGCCTCTTTTATTTACTTCAATTTTCTGAATGACCGGGGAATTATCAGGAAATACTCTTTCTACACCTACATTACCAGACATTTTTCTTACTGTGAATGTGCTGTTAATACCGGCATTGTTTCGTTTCAATACAACACCTTTGAAAAGCTGCGTTCTTTCTTTACTTCCTTCTTTTATTATATAATATACTGTGACTGTATCTCCTGCAGAAAATTCAGGATAATCCTTTTGTGTTGTAAATTCCTTTTCTACTGCTTTCATTAAATCCATGACGATAATACTTTATTTTTTTAAAAGTGCAATATTACAAAATCTTTTTCAAAAAAAATAAATTTATGAGGTATTTTATTCCAAAAAATAATCCTGTATTAAATGAATTATTTATAGATTTGCTAATTGTTGGCCCATAATGTCCGCTAACTTTGTTCAGCGTATCCCAAACCGCATATTTTGGGGCTTTGCGAGACGCGTTATCGCACATTATGATCCAAACACTTGACTTTAGAGACGGACACTAAATAGATTTAAAAGATGCTATCAATCTGTATTCCTGTATATAATTACACAATTGACCTGTTAGTAAATGCATTGAACATTCAAATCAAATCATTGCATACAGATTGTGAAATCATTGTCATTGACGATGCTTCGCATGATTTATTGGTTAAAGAACGAAACCGGAATGTGGCAAGCGAAACAGGAATCAAATACATAGAATTAAATCAAAACATAGGACGTGCAGCCATCCGGAATTCATTTTTAAAATATGCCCAACATGATTATCTTTTATTTTTAGATTGTGATTCCGGTATCCCAACAGATACCTTTCTGGCAAATTATACCAGCGAGACAGGCAACAAGCAAGTGGTTTGCGGTGGCAGGATTTATCCCGCGCAACCGCCTTCACCCGAATATAAATTGCATTGGAAGTATGGCAGAAAACAAGAGTCCAAACCCGTTGACACTCGAAATGCCAATCCATACAAATCCTTCATGACACACAATTTTATGATCCATAAGGATATTCTGAAAAAGATCCGGTTTGATGAAAATATTTTAACATACGGCCATGAAGATACCGTATATGGATGTGAGCTTAAACTTGAAGGCATCCCCATTAAACACATTAATAATCCGGTGATCCATCAACAACTTGAAAGCAGTACCATATTCATTCAAAAAACCAAATCTTCAATTCGAAATTTGATTTATATCACAAATCAATATCATTTCAAAGAAGTTTTAATTGAAGATGTACGATTATTGAAAACATTTAACAAAACACAAAGAATGAACATGACAAAACCGGTGTCATTTCTATATAAGGCCTTCAATTCATTTCTATTAGGACAACTTTGTTCTGCTCGTCCTTCCTTAAACATTTTTGCCCTGTTTAAGCTCGGATACCTTTGTTTTATCACGCAAAACAAATTATACCGGGATAAATTCACAATGCTTCAAGAAACGCAATAGGTTTGGAACTGTACATAACGGGTGATGAATGCCTTCCCCTCCCCTGTCTTGTCAGCACCCTCTCTTTATCCCATCCGTTCCATGTCAATTTTCACCGGGCAATGGTCAGAATGATAAACATCAGAAATAATTTCTGCATGAACCAAAGTAGAAGATAATCCTTTTTTTCGTGCAGCCCTGATGCCGTTGACATTATAGCTTATAATTTTTACAGGCATGATTTTATCTATAATTTTTATAATTTTAAGGAGCAAATATCGTAAATTATTTGGTGTTTGTCCATAATGTCCGCTAACTTCGTTACGCTTGCCCCAAAATTGCTCATT
>CAYMKE010000170.1:0-4321 GCA_964390955.1 uncultured Bacteroidales bacterium
TAAGTAGGATTTATATTCATGCAATATCAGGGCCTGTACACCCATGCTTTATTGCGCCCCATCTCATTTCTTATTCTTTGCATTGCTTGTACCGCAGCATTTTTGTTCGGATATGAATCATAACAAATGGCATGCATATCACGTATCATACCAAAAATCCTTGCATCATTATATCCTCTCTGGTGTAAATAATCCAGGTATTTTTCTGCATTTGCTTTATCTCTGAATGCACCTGCAACCACAAAGTATTTTCCTTCCGGTTTGGATTCTGCTTTTTCAGAGGGTTCCGGAGTTTTCTCTTCTTCCTCAGTATCTTGTTGAACAGTTTCTTTTACTGAATCACTTTCCGTTTCATCTCGTGCTTCTTCAAACTGTTTATTCAATTCTTCCTCGTCTTTTTCAATCTTTTCTTTTACATTTTCCAGTGAGTCGGCGAGGTGTTTATCATCTCCGCCACCAATATTGATTGTGTCCCTGAAAAAAAGAAAAAACACACCTAAACCAAGGATTATTATTACAAGAATGATCCACAAAACAAGTTTACCACCGCCACCTGACGATGAGCTTTGTTGTGTGCCATCACCAGCGGGTCTTTTAGGTGGGGGAACAGGCCTTCGGGGAGGTGTTGGTTTGGAATAAGCTGAACCGGGTTTTGATCCGAATTTAGAACCGGCAGGCTTGTTTGAAGTTGTTTGTGAAGGTTTTGAGCTCAAAGAAGTCTTACCACCTGTTTGTGCTTGTTTTTTTTGATTTAAAATATTTTGTCTTATTTTTTCGGTATCTGTTTGCTTTTGGGTGGTACTACCGGCGGCAGGTTGTTTCGGTTTTGGAGGTGGAGTTGATGTCTTAGAATCTGTTGTTTGTTTAGTGGTAGTGGTAGTGGTAGTAGTTATTCTTGATGTTGGCTTTTTTGTTGCAGAACCGGCTGGAGTTGTCGTTTCTTTTTTTTCAGATGCAGAGGCTGATGATGGTGCCTCTTTGCCTTCTTCTACAAATTGTATTTTGCCATTGGCATCTTTATAAATACTTCCCAATCCTTTAATTTTGTATTGATTGCCTTCATTTATTTCTTTTGTGATTTTATCAGAAATATCCTGTACCTGGTTTTTTGCTTTTTCTTTATCAATTTTTTCCTGTTCAGCAACATAATTAATCAACAATCCGTCATCGAATTTCAAAAACTGATTGAATGTGATGACTTCTTTCCCTCCCTGCTCTTTCTTTAAAAAAGCACCCAGTTTGGGTATAATCAACCGTTTGTTTGTTTTTAATAACTCAATAAAATATTTTTCCATGGCTTATTCTTAAAATATTTAATACTTACTTCTTTGGGTTTAAGATAATAAATAATTATAAAAATAAAAAAACTTTTTATAAACACAAGAGCCAGCCAAATAATTTTTTTTTTAACATCATTATATAAGAGCCCAAATTCTAATACACATACTGAAAACATGAGTAAATAATAAAATTTATTTAAAATAAATTTTATTTAATATATGTATATGTTAAATAAAACAATTATTTTAGTTAGCTCAAAAATATATTTATAATTTCATAAATAAACATATAAATATCCTGAATACTAAGGTAATATATTAAAACATCCTAAATGAACGGATTTTTTTAAACTCAGCGTACAACTTTTCAATTAAAATATAAATGTATGAAATATAAGGAAGTATTAGGAATTGACTTTGGAGGATCCGGTATCAAAGGTGCACCGGTAGATGTAAAACAAGGGGAACTTTTGGAGGAAAGGCATCGCATCCCTACACCACAACCTGCTGAACCCGATGGGGTTATAAGGGAGATCAATAATATTGTAAAATTTTTTAACTGGAAAGGCCCTATAGGGATTGGGTTTCCGGCTGTAGTGCAGCACGGAATTATAAAAACAGCGTCTAATATTGATGATACATGGATAGGAGTGAATGCAACCGAACGTATTAGTAAACAAACATCTTGCCCAACGTTTGTGTTAAATGATGCCGACGCGGCTGGTATGGCCGAAATGAAATATGGCGCCGGCAAAAAAAACAAAGGAGTAGTTTTGTTAATTACCGTGGGAAGCGGTATAGGAACGGTCGTATTTACAAACAAAAAACTGTTGCCAAACATGGAATTGGGACATGTTTACATGCCCGAAAATATTGAATCTGAAGAGTATGTTTCAGATGCTGTCAGAAAACAATCAGGCCTCTCATGGGAGGACTGGGCAAAACGTTTTAATGAATACTTATGCTATATTAATCAACTCTTATGGCCTGATTTGATCATCATCGGCGGCGGTGTCAGTAAAGAAAAGAAATTTTCAAAATTTAAAGATATATTAACCGTAGACACAAAAGTAGTTCCTGCTGAATTAATGAACAACGCCGGCCTGATTGGAGCTGCAAGAGCTGCTGCTAAAGCTTTAAAATAGTGTCTTATCTGTAAAGTTTACCTGCCTTCTTGATCATAATACATCAAAACAATATTTATGATATCACCACACCCCTGCTATGGTTTTGCCGCAATATCCACATTGTCCTCTAACCATTTTATTTTCAACAATATAATAACCTTTCCTGTTGATGAGGGTTTTTGAACAGGACGGGCAAACTGTATCTTCTGCTCCGGAATTAGGAGCATTGCCAATATACACATAATGCAGGCCTGCATTTAATGCAATTTCCCTTGCCTCCTGAAGGGTTGATAAAGGTGTTGAGGGAAGGCGGTTCAATTTATATGTAGGGTAAAACCTGCTAAAATGCAGCGGATTATCCTGAAAACCATTTTCATACAACCAATCACACATCTTCTTTATCATATCCATATCATCTGTCCACTGAGGGACGATAAGGTTGGTAATTTCCAGCCATACCCCTTCTTCTTTCATGATCTTAAGAGTATTTAAAACAGGTTTTAATGATCCGGCATTCAGTTTCATGTATATATTATTGCTAAACGACTTTAAATCTACATTGGCTGCATCCATATATTGACAAAGCTTCCGTAATGGTTTTTCATGTATGTAGCCGGCTGTAACCATCACATTTTTAATCCCTTTTTCTTTCGCAAGTTTAGACGTATCATAGGTGTATTCATAAAATGTTATGGGTTCTGTATAGGTGTATGCAATAGAAGATATCCCATGCTGTTCTGCCTGTACAATAATGTCTTCAGGCATCAGGTCTTTATTCTTTGTTTCTTTGGGACTGCGTTGAGAGATACTCCAGTTCTGGCAATTCATACACGATAAATTACATCCTGCTGTAGCAATGGACAATGCCTTGGTTGATGGCACGAAATGATACAATGGTTTTTTCTCTATGGGGTCTACATGAACAGCACATGGATTACCATATGCAATGCTGTATAGCTTTCCTTTATGATTGACGCGATTATTGCAATCGCCCGTCTCCCCTTCCTCCAGGATGCAATTGTTAGGACACAGGTTGCATTTTGTACCCCGGGGTGTCACAATATAATGATATCCTTCTTTGCTCCATTTCCAAAGCCCGGGAGGGTTTTGAGTATTGCCGGAGTATTTCAGGCTGCTGCCTGTAAACAACTCTATTATTCCTCTTCCGGCTAAGATGCTCCCCGTTCCAAGCATCCCGTATTTCAAAAATTGCCTCTTGGTTATTGCATATTTATTTTTTTTACTCATGAATCAATAATTCTTTGATGGTTTCGTGAATGAAATATCAGTAGTGTTTGTCCATAATATTTGCTAACTTCATTAAAAAATTACATTATAAACGAATGAAATGAATGAATATTTCAATTATGCTTTTCAAAAAAAATATTTAATGCTGTTCAAAAGTGCATGTGATTTTTTTCGCCGTCCGGCCTTATAGCTCACATTATATATTTTGTCAGCATTTCGTAATGCCACCGGTAGTAAATGTATTATATCGCTGCGCTTTTTCAGGTAAGCCGCGGCCTTAACATCAAAAACTGTTGTATCTTATTCCAATTATTAATCAACAAACAACAACATATATTACGTCAAAACAAAATGTTAACTCTTTTTTTTCTTCTTTATTGATTTTCTTATCTTTGCATAAGAATAAATTGTCAGCAAGCCCTATCCCGGGAACATATTATGACACAATGGTATTCCGGGAGAAAATAGCATTACTGATAATGTGGTAGTTATAAAATACAGTTTGCAAAATACCGTTTGTAATACCTTATAAATCAACAAACAAAGGGATTTTGTAACAATAGAATAAAATGATATTAAAAAACTGAATATGATAAAAGATAATGCAGGGTTTAAACAATTGATCAACAAGGTAACGAATCTCAGTTTTGTCCTTGTTGCTATAAC
>CAYMKE010000170.1:4421-7384 GCA_964390955.1 uncultured Bacteroidales bacterium
TAAAGGCATTTTTCAAATCCATAGAAGAAACCGGTAAGGTTGCCATTCATTTTAAATACAATAATATTAATCGCCTGGAACAATCAGTGGAATTTAATATTTACAGGGTTATTGGAGAATTAACCTCCAACTCCCTTAAGCATGGTAATCCGAAAAATATATATGTCATACTGGAAAAATCAGAAGATAAATTGATCGTGGAATACACAGATGATGGCAAGGGGTTTAACGTGGAGCTGGAAATGTCGAAGCATAAAGGAATGGGCTTGCACAACATTATCCAACGAATACGGTCAAACGATGGAATTGTTGATTTTAAAAGTACTTCCGGGACTGGGATGCAGGCAAAAATTGAGGTGCCGCTTAAAAAATAATTTTGTGCAATGAACGAAAAAATTAAAATAGCTGTTGTTGATGACCATGAAATGTTCAGGGATGGCTTAAAAATGGTCATTAACCAGATTGACCGCTTCGAGGTATTGTTTGATGCCGGGGATGGAACCGATTTCCTGGAAAAATTAAATAAAGAAATTCCTGATGTGGTGTTAATGGACATCAATATGCCCGGTTTAAATGGGATTGAAACGACTGTCAAGGCCATTGAAAAAAATCCGGACATAAAAATCATTGGCCTTTCCATGCATGACAAGGAAGGCTACTACATGCAAATGATAAAAGCCGGGGTTAAAGGGTATATATTAAAAAAATCGGGTAAGTATGAACTCGAAAACGCTATTAATGAGGTGTTTAAAGGAGGAAATTATTTCAGCCCCGAGATTATGCGAAAATTTTCTTTTCAGTTATTGACCCCTGATCAAAACATATACAACCGGTTGACAAAACGTGAAAAAGAAATATTGCTAAAGGTCTGTGAGGGGCATACATCTGCACAAATATCTGAAATTTTATTTATCAGCCCGAAAACTGTAGAGGTACACCGAACCAATATTTTCAGCAAGGTAAATGTAAAAAATACTGCTGAATTAATTGTATGGGCTATCAAAAATGGTGTATATATAGTTGATTGATAGCTTCTTGAATACAGAAATAAGGGTATTCATTTATTAGAAAATACAAGTTTTCTTTATCTCTTTTAAGAGGATTCCCTCTTTTGTATGGTACTATTCTGCCATATATTTGCTTCGAATCATAAATTCAATAAATGCAAACAATAAATCTCGCCGTTGTGGATGATAGTGCCATGTACATAGATGGGTTAAGCCTTGTATTAAAACAGTCAAACGAAATGAACATCCTTTATACAGCTTCAAGTGGAGAGGAGTTTTTAAAGCTATTGTCAAAACAAAAGCCTGACATTACCCTAATGGATATTAAATTGCCCGGTATAGACGGGATCAAAACAACCATAGAGGCATTAAAAATTAATCCCGGCCAAAAAATTATTGCACTTACGATGCACGAGAGCCCTGATTTTTGTAACCAAATGAAAGCAGCCGGGGCATACGGATACCTGCTGAAAAAAGCCGGTAAAAACAAAATTATAGAGACGTTAAAAAAGGTAAATGCCGGTGAAAAAGTATTTCAATATCAAACTGAAGAAAAAGAATATGAACCATAAATTATATAAAAAAATGAAAAAAATAGTATTTAACGCGATTGTATTATTATCTATTGTTTTTAGCTTAAAAGCACAGGAATACAGGTATGTAGAAAGCATTTTCTCAAGTGTTGACAAAACAGCAGATGTGGTGTATGGCACTGCCCCGTTTTTAAACAGCCCTTACACCAATGAATCGGCAACCACAACGGGAAACCTTGTAATGGATATTTACCAGCCCGCGGGCGATACCGTGACAAAGCGCCCTGCCATTATTTTTGCTCATGGGGGAGGGTTTTACGAAGGAAGTCGAAATGTTGACGATATGGTGGCATTTTGCGACAGTTTTGCCCGCAAAGGCTATGTGACAATTACCATTGATTACCGCCAGGGCGTACAGGTGGCCGATAATGCCGATATGCACTATGCCCGTGCGGCTTATCGCGGCATCCAGGATGGGCGAACTGCCGTTCGTTACCTGCGTGCCAATGCAGCTGCCTATGGCATTGACACCAATAATATTTACTGGGGCGGCAACAGCGCCGGTTCATTTATTGGCTTACACGCCATTTTTATGGATGCGTCTGAAAAGCCCGCAAGCGCCGGCCCTGTTAGTTATGATATAAGCATGATGCCTTTCACCGGGCCTGACCTCGGTGATTTGGATATTGGCAACAACCTTAAATATAGCGGTGAGCCCAATGCTGTAATGGCCTGCTGGGGTGGAATTGGAGATACGCTCATGATACAGGCAGCCAATGACCAACCGGTATTTCTTGTACACGGCACGGCCGATGCTATTGTGCCTTTTAATTCAGGCCCTCCCTTTAATTTATCAGGCGTATCAGATGTGTACGGAAGCAATCCAATAAACACCCGTTTAAACAGCCTGGGGCTGACGGGTAACCAAACCTATTTTGTGCCCGGCGAAGACCATGAGTTTTATGGTGTCACCAATGGCGATTGGGACAATGGAACCGGTGGCAATGCCTACTGGGATACCGTGGTCGTTATGGCTACCGCTTTTTACTGGCAGCAAAACAAACCAAGTGCTGATTTTTCTGCTGCTGCTACGGATATGGTTTTTACATTTACCGATGCAAGTACCGGGGCCAATGCCTGGATATGGGATTTTGGCGATGGAAATTCAAGCGAAGAGCAGAATCCCGATCATACCTATGCCAGCGAAGGCGATTACCAGGTTTCATTGTATATAACAAATAATTTGCAAAGCTGGGATACCATTACAAAAACGATAACAGCCGCTGTTGGGGTTACCACTTATAACCTGACTTATACGGCAGGCGCCAATGGAAGCATCAGCGGAACAGCTACACAAACGGTAAACGAGGGGGAACATGGCACTGCCGTGGAAGCTGTTCCTAATACCGGTTACCATTTTGTT
>CAYMKE010000171.1:0-7376 GCA_964390955.1 uncultured Bacteroidales bacterium
ACGAAATGAATATTAGCACTTACGGAAAAGCTTAAAAAGATTAATAACTGAAATATTAAAATGTTTTTCATCTGTTTATAATTTTTTTTCATCTGTTTATAATTTTTTTTCAATGGTCATATGGAGCTCGCAAGTAAAAAATAATCATTCTCGTGTGTGCAAAAAATGATTATTTTTTACATGCTCGGTTCATATGTTTCTATTTTTATATGTTTTAAAAAATTTCTATAAAATTATATAAAAAATATATAATGAAGAAAAAAATTGTGTAAAGGTATAGGAGTTGGTGATGCAATACGTAAAAGAGTTATTAAGTTATTTAATAATAGCCTCTAATGATAGTCATTTGAATTTAAAAGCGAATAAAAAATATGGGTTAATGGCTCTTTTTGTGTTGGTGGGGGTAACGAATGAATGCCAAACAAATCCACAACCCACATTTTCGTTATACCGTCATATGAGCCATAACCACACGTGCAATTAATTTTGGGTTACACAAAAATAACACAGACAGATGAAAAAAAATCCGGTTATAAACGTTTGTAAATGTTTGTAACCGGTAATATGAAAAAAAACTCCTGTTTTCTCAACATTTACAAAGCTATTTGAAAAGGGCTGGTCATCCTAGTCTTTTCTCATACCACAAGATTCTGCTTTGCTCGCGATATCTTCGGTTAACCCGGAACATTCATGCCATTAGCTTTGTGCAGATGCAAGGCGCCTAAGCCCGCAGACATAGTATTCTATTTCAAGGGCTTAGCAACGAAGCAGATGTGCAAAGATAATGGTAAGCATTACCCCAAATTTGGGTTAATAAACAAAAGGGTTGCAGAAAGCCAAGAGGTTTATTAATAGTGTTTTATATCGATCTTTATCGTTTTGCGGTGAATTTTTCGGGTTAAATAGAGTCCGTCCATAAAGTCGACGCAGTTTACTGGCGTAAATGAGCAATTTTGGGGCAAGCGTAACGAAGCCTGCTCCGTAAGGAAGAATGACTGTATCGGGGTTAGCGGACATTATGATTTAAACATTAAAAAATATCAACTGAGCATGCCCTGAATGATCAATTCACTGGCATCATCTTCTTCGAGTCCTTTTGCCATCAGTGTTTCCAGTTGTTTTTTGTCTACATCACCAACAACAGCTTCGTGGGTTACGTGTGCTTTGGGATTACGTACATCAACAACCGGAAAGGCAAGTGCATTGGCTTCGTCTTTCACAATTTCTTTACAATCTACATGTCCTCTGGAATTGGCTGCATTGGCAATAATTTTGTTGTATACTTCAGCTTTTGCCTGGTCTCTTACGGCTACTTTTGAGGTCAAAATTCCTTTTCCATGTTCCCCGTTAAGGAAAGCGCTTTCTGAAATTTTTATATAATCATTGCTTTTTCCGTAAATTCTGGCCATCATATCAGCTATGGCATGTTCTCCAATGTCAATTTTATAATCTATATCAATTAAACCAACCCGTCCTTTCAGGAGTTCAAATTCGGTTTTAAACCGGGCTGATTTGTCAACTTTAACATTGGTTACAGGAATTACTTTTGTTCCTCCTGATTCGCTGTGTACATGTCGTTCAAAATAATAGTATTCGGCTCCTTCTTTAACATGGATGGTTCCTTGCATTTTATGTGTAACATTTATGGCATTGGGAAATGTACAATGCCCGAAAATGTTTACTTTGGAATACTTTCCGACCACTCCGTTCAATATAATCCGCTGGCTCCCTTTTTCCGGCGTTACACCAAAGCATAAATGAACCGGCTTCTGAATAATGGTGTGGTCTTCAAGTTGAATGTCAACATCTACGCCGTCTTCTAATTCTTTTACCCGGACATTCAATCCCGGTATATTTTGGCTTCCAATCACTTTATTACCATCTATAACCAGCCGGGCTACTTCAGGGTCTTTAATTTCGTGTGGGTCTGCTTCAATAGCAGATAAAATAGTGTTTTCTAAATCTGTATTGCTCATATATTTTCTACTTTTTCAGGTTCTTTTTCCTGGCATATTTTACATTTTTGCATAAAATACTGACTGATGCCTTTTACTTCTCCTTTGTCTACAATTTTTCCATGACACATTAAGAATGCATGCTCTGCATGTTCCAATACATCCTGACTATGGGTGATCAATAATACAGTGGCTCCCTGTTTTTTGAGCAGGGCAATGGCTTCAAATATTTTTCGGATAGATTCCATATCAATCCCTGAATCGGGTTCATCGAGGAGTGCCAGTTTAGGTTCCATGAGTAAAAGAGAAGCCAGTTCGATTTTTTTTCGTTCTCCCCCACTTAATGTTTTATCCACAGAACGTTCAAGATAGTTATTCTGATCTATGCCCACCAGGTCAAGTGTGCTTTTCAATGCTTCAATGCTTTTGTTTTTTGCCGAAGCCATTAAAAAGTCTTTTACTTTAAGGCCTTCGAACCTTGCTGGTTCCTGCCAGCCGAGTGTAATTCCCATCCTGGCCCGCTCGTCAACGGGTTTTCCTTTTAATGAGGCCTCTTTAAAGAATATATCTCCTTCAAACCCCTGGTACCCGGACAACCCCATGATTGTACCGGCCAGTGTTGATTTGCCTGAGCCATTCGGCCCGATGATAGCATGCACATATCCTTCCCACAGTTCAAAACTCAATCCATTCAGTATGGATGTTTCTCCCAAAGTGAGTCTTAAATTTTTCACCTGTAATATTCCCATTTGTATATATTAAGTTAAATGAATGATCCAAACACTCGACTTTATGGACAGGCACTATTTAAGTTTATCGAGTGCATATTTAATCTGACGGATCCCTTTTTCCAGTTGATCATCAGAATTGGCATAAGATATCCTGATACAACGGGGTTCTCCGAATGCTTCGCCGGGAACTGTACCAACATGTGCCTGTTCTAATAAATAAATACAAAGCTCTTTTGCATTATTTATCATTGTTTTGCCGGTATGTTTTCCAAAATAATGACTTATATCCGGGAAAATATAAAAAGCTGCTTCGGGTTCAACATAAGATATTCCTGGAATCTCATCGAGTAATTTCATAACCAGGTTTCTTCTTCTTAAAAATGCTTTTTGCATTTCTTTTGAAAAAGATTTATCTGCATTCAATGCTGTAATGGCTGCCTGCTGTGATATAGATGAAGCCCCTGTAGTCATTTGGCCCTGTAATTTTGTGCATGCCTGTGCCAGCCATTCCGGCCCACACATGTAACCAATCCGCCAGCCTGTCATTGCAAAACCTTTGGAAACACCATTAACCACTATCACCCTGTCTTTGATTTCATTGTTTTGGGCGATGCTCTGATGTCCTCCGGCAAAATTAATGTATTCATATATTTCATCAGCCACCACGAAAACATGTTCATGTTTTTTAATGACATCGGCAATGGCTTTTAATTCTTCTTTATTATAAAACGCACCGGTAGGATTGGAAGGCGAGCATAGCATCAAAAGTTTTGTGTTGGGTGTTATGGCGCTTTCAACCTGTGAAGGCGTTACCTTGAATTTGTTTTTCATTTGTGTATTGATCACCACATTTTTGGCTCCGGCGATTTTTACCTGTTCAACATAACTCACCCAGTAAGGCGCCGGGATGATTGCTTCATCTCCTTCATCCAAAAGGCATAATAACACATTGGCCAATGTATGTTTGGCTCCGTTTGATACTACAATTTGATTTGGAGAGTAATCCAGTCCGTTTTCATTTTTCATTTTTTGTGAAACGGCCTGCAAGAGTTCTTTGTATCCTTCTACCGGTGAATAATATGTGAAATTATGATCTATCGCTTCTTTTGCAGCCTGCTTGATATGGCCGGGTGTAGGAAAATCGGGTTGTCCCACGCTCATATTAATCACATCAATACCCTGTGCCTGCAGTTCCTGTGTTTTTTGATTCATAGCTACTGTCTGTGAAGCAGCTATGTTTTGTATCCGTTTTGATAATTGTGACATGTTTATTGTTTTTAAACGATTCGCTAACTGCACAAAAGTAATGAATGATCTTGTAAATTAACATTTATATTTGTGGATTTTTTTCATAAATGAATGTTAAAGGAGATTTGTCCGAGCGGACCAAAATCAGTCTTGATTCCTTTTTTGTTATATGTGTCGTCTTCATCAGAAGTACTACTCTTATGAATATGTTCTTCTTTATAAGTCAGAACATTGCATTTTAATTCTGTTGACAGGGAAAAAGAAGGATTCAGATAGAATCTAATGCCAAACACAGGGGCGATGCCATAAGCTGTGTAATTTTTGATTGATTCGGATGTATAAGTGCTCTGGTAATCATAATCATAAAAATAAGACTCATTTGTATTTTTGGATTTTAGTTCAGATAATTTCATACAAATATCCAACCCATAAAAAAATTGTGTTTTGTTCATGTTTTGGTGCAATACATATCCTAATGCAATAGTTGAAGAAAAATATGTATTTTCATTTTTGTAATCAGAATCATCGTTTTTATTTGTACCATCCTTATACATGCCGGCTAATTTAACCCTTATTTCAGAACCTTGTAAATGAAATTTGTAGCCAAGTCCCATTTCAGGAGTGACAAGATCATCAAAAGGATAATATCTAATAAGATCACCATATTCATCGGTATACCATATGCCATTTAAATTATTTTTAGCAAATACATTATCTACAATAATGCTGAGCTCATGGTTGGATTTGAGGTTTGATGATTGATCTTCCTGTGCATTCAAAAAAATTGAAGAAAGGAATAAAACGGACAAAAGCAAGTATTTTTTTTTCATTTGTTTATAAGTTTTTAGTTTAACAATAAGTAACTGTTTAATCAATATTTTTAAGAAAATAAACGATAAATAATTAAAGATATTTTAATTACTAATATAAATTATATTATGTGATTGTTGTTTTTAAAAATATTTAATTCACTATCATGCAAAATATCCCTGGTTACAATTTCACCGTGTATTCGTGGTGCCTTTATACCTTCATGAAAAAATACATTCCCTGTAAACACACGTGCTTCATCCCATAATCCTTGATGAATAAAGCTGTTAATAAGTTGCTGGCCGCCTTCCACAATCATTGATTGAATTTTTCTGTTATATAAAAATGTTGATATTTGTGAGGGGATGTTTTCGTTAAAATTAAGTTTTACATACTCCTGATTAGCTTTTTTTTCCTCTTTTTTATTATTAAAAATAATGGTGGGTATTGTCTGGTCAAATATGCTTAGATGACCGGGCAATCTAAGTTGTCTGTCAATAACCATTCGAAGGGGGTCATTCCCTGCCCAGTCACGGGTATTTAACTTGGGATTATCTTTGTCCGCTGTATTGGTTCCGGCCAATATTGATGCTTCTTCCGATCTCCATTTATGCACGAGTGCACGGTCTATCTCATTTGTAATCCATGTAGGTTCTTTAGGTGTATAAGCCGGCCTGTTATAATCTATGAAACCGTCTTTTGTTTGTGCCCATTTTAATATAATATAAGGCCTTGAAAATAAATTGTATGTAAAAAACCGCTTGTTTAATTTTTTGCATTGATTTTCTTTTATTCCTGAAATGACGTTTATGCCGTTTTTCTCTAATATTTTAATTCCTTTTCCATTGACCAATGGATTTGGGTCTTTTACGCCAATTACTACCCGGGGGATTTGATGCCTGATAATAGTATCTGTACAAGGGGGTGTTTTACCGTGATGCGAACATGGTTCCAGCGAAACATACATGGTAGAAGCGGGCAGGAGGGATTTGTCCTGTACATTTACTATGGCATTGACTTCTGCATGAGGTTCTCCTTTTTTTTGGTGGAATCCTTCTCCAATGATTAATCCATTATGTACGATTACAGAACCGACCATAGGATTTGGCGCCGTGTTGCCTTTGGCCATTTGTGCAAGGTCAAGGCACCGCATCATATATTGTTCGTGTATACGTTGTTGGTTCATGCCGGTTCAACTTATTTTGTTCTTTGTCCCTTTCATGGGAGTATTTTTTTATCTTTGGTCTATGCAAGACAAAACCATTAAACAAGGGGTTGAATACATCAAAAAAGAACTGGATCAATTTTATCCTGATGAAGAGATCAGGGCAATGATTAACATTCTTATGAAATCAATCATTGGAGTGGATCATTATAAGCTATATACCTCCCCTGATGCAAAGATAGATAAATCTAAATGGATCGAATTAAAAGAAGCAATATTTCTTTTGAAAGAATATTATCCGCTTCAATATATTCTGCATGAGACTGAATTTTACGGGATGCATTTTAATGTAAATGCCCATGCATTAATACCACGGATTGAAACAGAAGAATTGGTTCAATGGATTATTGAAGAACATAAAGAAACCCCATTGGATATACTGGAAATAGGTACCGGCACGGGATGTATTGCCATTGCACTAAAATCTCATTTGCCCGGTGCAAATATAACAGCCACTGATTGTTCAAAAAAGGCCCTGGCATTGGCAGAAGAAAATGCGGCAATGCATGATGTGTCTGTTCATTTTGTCCAACATGATATTTTAACAGAATCCCTGCCAGGCCATATATTTGATATTGTGGTGAGCAACCCGCCTTATGTACGGGATTGTGAAAAAAAAATTATGAGCAAAAATATTCTTGCACATGAACCGTCAATCGCACTTTTTGTGCCTGATGATCAACCTTTATTATTCTATGAAGCCATTTTATCCAAATCATACAATCACTTAAAACCAGGCGGCGAAATATATTTTGAAATCAATGAAGCATTTGGTTCTGCGATGACAGCCCTTTTGAACTGTTATGATTTTAAAGACATCACCCTAAAAAAGGATATCAATGGCAAAGACCGGATGATAAAAGGGGACAAGGAGTGTTGAAAAATATAGGGCAAAGGCAGATCTATAAGGAATAGACTTTAAAAATGAGTATATTTGTGTTTAAATAATTGGATAAATGAGAATAACTGAAAGGAAATATTTAGACACGTATAAGAAGTCAATTGGAAATGAAATATCTAAATTGATTAAGAATTTTGATATTTCGGAGAATCGTGGTGGATTTGAATATCTTACAAAGGCTTCTGCCGTTTATTCTTCAAATATAGAAGGAAATAGCATTGATTTGAATTCTTATATGAATTATGAAATGAATAAGGATAAATTCAAAGCAGGAAAAGAAATTAAAGAAATAGAGGACTTGATTGAAGCGTATGAGTTTGCGCAGACAAACAACCTGAATGAGAGAAGCTTATTGAATTGTCATAAAATATTCTCAGATACCTTACTGATAAGAAGTAAAAGAGGAAAATATCGTATTGAACAAGTTGGGGTATTTGGAAAAACAGGTTTGGCATATATGGCAGTTGAACCTGAATTTGTGAAAAAAGAAATGAAATTATTCTTTC
>CAYMKE010000172.1:0-7376 GCA_964390955.1 uncultured Bacteroidales bacterium
TAATCATGCTTGTTTCATATGTTTATATTTTATTTTTCAATGGTCATATGGAACCTCCTTTTAGCTGGGATACAGTGTTTTACTTATATTCGCCCAAATAATCATGCGCGTGTGTGTCAAAAGCTTTGTCATGGAGGTTTCATCTAAGGAAAAAAGTACATGCAATATATTTGACTGAATAATTATTGTCCAAGTTAATAATCAATTTTTTCATTCTAAAATATAAATAGTGATCAATTTTTTTTCTTTTTTATTGTTAGCTGAAATTTCACAATATACATTATTTTTAGAACCAGGCCCGACGCATGGATCTGCAAAAAAATAAACCTGTTCGGGTTTGCCATCAATATGGATGATTGGAGCATTGCTGTTGGTAGACCAGTTGAAGCATTCTTTTGTTAGCTTTTCACCGGTATAATATGCTGTAATAATTGTTGAATCACCCAGATAAATAGAATCATTTTCAGCGGCTAAACTGTCAAATGACTCAAGAACTGAATCATCAGGAACGGTATTGCCATTATTCTCACATGCACAAAAAAATACTGCCAATCCGATGGCTATTAATAAATACAATGAATGCCTCATAATTAATATATTTATTTAAAAAATATATAACGAATCAAAAAGCTCAATCTTGTATACATCTCACAGAAAATGCTGCTGTTTTGGGTTGTTCGTTGATCCTGCCCACTTCACCGGAAGTATCCTCTAACCCGCGGATATACATGTTTTCATTGCTTTGTGTCGAAGACTGAATGTATCCATTACTGCCGTTAAGCAAAAATATTTTAGTTTCTGAACATCTGCCACAAAGCAGCGCGTCAAAACCTGAAGCGCCTCCCTGTTTCAGGCTTGTACCTATGGGGCTTCCCCTCCACCCCCCTTTGTTGGCATCGGTCAGACTCATGCCCAGAGACATCTCAAGTGTTTTCCATTCATCATCAGATGGAATATGCCATCCTTCGGGGCAAATACCTTGTACAGACTCAGCAGTCAAATATTGCATCATCTCATTCCATTGATACAATCCTCCACATGTTGCACAATTATTGGCATCATCATCATAACAATATTTTTCTATTGTACTATTATTGGATTGATCCGAACTACTGAGTATCATTTGTCCCACATTGAGGTTTTCTTTCATCCAACATTGGTTTCCTATATTGATCGTGTTATAGTAGTTATTGTCCTGATCTTTAACATCATTTGTCCCACATTCAAACGCAACTACAATTGTTACCCGGTCAGCATCAGATGCACTTTGATTAAAGTTAGAAACACTCCATTCGAGGATATAGACGATTGAATCATGGGCATAACCTGCATAAAATGTATCGTTTCTGATGGCAGCGCCTTGTCCCTGTATAAAGGTCCATTCTCCTGTGCCTCCCGGTGGAGGAGTACTTGGATCGAGAAAAATACCAGAGGCATTTGACAAAACACGTTTATCCTGTCCTGCCTCAGCAGAAACAGGAGAGCTGAATGTGATATCCACAGTATCTGCATCTTCTCCGTACCTGTTGGTAACTGTCCATTTAAGTGTATAAGCTGCATCAAGGCTTCCATCAAAAGATGAATTCGGGTTATCAGGGGTCCCGATGCCTCCCCCGGCCCCATCAATAATAGTCCATACACCATTCCCAATATCCGGTGTTTCTGCTGCAAGGGATATATTTGTTGAACTAAACACAATTGTATCCGGAATCAGGATATTTGCATGAGGATATAATTGATCTATTACAAATGTAACCTGCATTTCATCATAAGCAACAGCAGTATCATTGGGCCCGGGGTTTTCAACCGTCCACCTCAGCACGTAAGTATTCCCAAAATGGCCTGTAAGTGTTGCTTTTGGCGAATAAATATCATCTATGTTCCCGTTTTGTCCGGAAATAATTTCCCAATGTCCGGTTCCTTCAGAAGGCTCTTGTGCTGTGAGCTGACACGTGGTATCGTCATATACAACAACACTATCTTTACCTGTAAAAGCAACAGCATTAAAAAATGCAATCGTTACATCATCGTTTGAAAACCCAATGGAATTGCGAATCGTCCATCTCAATACATAGGTTCCATTATAACTTCCCCTGAAAACAGAATTTGGATTTTCCGGGTCTTCAATAACACCTCCGCTCCCTTTTAAAATGTTCCATTCACCAGTTCCCGAAGTCGCTTTATTTCCATCCAACACGACAACATTGGTATCATAAACGTACTGATCTTCACCGGCATAGGCTCTTGTTGGAGGCTCTTTTTTGCATGAACCCAGGCATATAAGGACAAAAATGCTCACTGAATACAAAACGGATAGTATTTTATGCTTCATTGCTTTTGTTTTTTTAATATATATAAAGATAGTTCATGTTTACGAAATAAATTTATATATGTTTTATTCTTTTATGATTTTTTTAATGAAACACATATCATTTTTATTAGATATCAATCTTAAAAAATACACTCCTTCTGTCAAAAAATTTACTGGAACAGTTGTAGTGCTTTTTGAATTTTCACATAAGACTTTTTTTCCGTATGTATTAAAAATCTCAAGCGTATAATCACTTGTTCCCTGAAAGCTGACATGAATATGGGAATTCACCGGATTTGGATAAACCACAAACAAATCTTCCTGCCGTTCTTTTGTGGATTTACCAATTAATACTCGATCGTTTGCAGAAAATACACATCGCACATAATTTCCAGTATTGATAAAACCGGCACAATTCTCCCAGGTACCATCTTTTAAAGAAACCGGCCATCGTTTGACTGTATAATTATTTTGGGTTGATGTTAGTGAAAAAACCGATGATGTCCACATATAGCCTGAGAGGCTTGTGTCTCCCCTGTATCCATAATCCCAACCGTTTCCCGTACCGGTTTCATCATTATAATGCCCTGCTTCAATATCAGTCGGCATGCGCCATCCTTCACCATATGTTTCAACGCAATAGCTTCTGTTAGATGTAGATGCAAGTTGTTGCTGTGAAACTTTTTGAGTAATATCATTTCCTTTAAGCATCCCTGCAGAAATCAATTCTTCGCCATTGCCTATATTATAAAATCCATTTAGTATTGTATCGCTTATATACGCTAAAGACGAATCCGGGCCGTCAATAATTGCAAAACAATTATCATACGCTGAACACGAATCGTTATTGTATTGCAATGCTTGGGCAAATGTCATTTTATTTACTGAAACAGGAGACACAAACATGTTTATAACATCGAACCTGTTTGGTTGTGTCAATACTGATTGAGCATCCCATTGAAAAGCTGTATTGCCTGAAGAATCTGTTTGCCCGAATCCATACATTGCATTTGAATCAATGGCATGGCCGTTGGGAGTATTCGTCAAATCCGGGATGAGAATGGTTTTTTCATCCCTGTAAACCTGATGCTGATCATCAAAATAGTATATTACATCCCCTCCACCTATCGTTACAGGAGTATAACCTTTTGTTTTTTCGTTAACATAGGCTTCATTGCCTGTAGTATAATTTGTTTGTGCAGCCATAATCAGTTGCATACAAAAAAACAAGCAATACAGGACAAAAGATTTGAATTTATTTTTTATAAATATTGGTACAATAATTGATGTCATTTTTATAAGAATTTTATTATTCATAAATTTACAAAAAATAATTTTATATCACATTCCTAATTTATATTAATTTTAAATGTTAAAAATCTAATATCATGGAGGATAAATTAGTAACACTGGCAACCCAATCATATTACAGGGCTCAAATATTAAAAGAAAGGCTTGAAAAAAATCACATTGAATGTTATTTAAAACCACCTGACATAGGAGAAACAATGCCTGAAGAACAATTAAAGGTGCGGATTAAAGAAAAAGATTTTGGCAAAGCCCTTAGCATTGCAGAAGAGATCAATCGTGAATTAGGGGAAGAAGAGATCAAAATCCCTGAAGAAAACATTGAAATCAAACGTATTTTAGTGCCAATCGGTTTTATGGATTATTCAATCAATGCAGCATATTATGCACTTAATATAGCTGACAAATTAAATGCAGATATTCATTTATTCCATTCGTTTTATAATCCGTATGTTGATGCTACACCACTGGGAGATGATTTGGATTACAACCTTCCGCTTGACCAATACATTACTGAAATAGAAGAGGATGCTAAAAAACGTCTCCTGACGGTTGTCAATGAACTCAAAGAAAGCATTAAAAAGCAGAATATTTCCGGAGTTGATATTGATTATTCGTTGGTAAGCGGTTCTATTGATGAGCAAATTATTAATATCAATGAAGAATATGAGCCGGATTTAATTGTAGTCGGCACAAAAGGTGCAAATAAGAAGAATAATGATTTTATGGGGAGGGTGACAACAAAAATCGTTGAGAATGTGGATGTCCCTGTCTTAGCAGTTCCTGAAAACACAAAAGTAGAACCAAAACAACGCATGAATGTTTTGTATACCACAAACTTTGATGATTCTGATTTTTCTGCACTCAGGCGCCTGATGACATTGACCGCTCCTTTTAATCCATATATATATTGTGTTCATATTGAAAATGAACCGGATAACCCGGTATTAAAAGCTAAAATGCAACGAATTAAATCGTATTTTAATGAATACTATGGAGAATACAATATTGAATGCGATATCATTCAAAATGAAGATGTTTTGGATGGATTACAGGATTTCATTAATGAGAAAAATATTGATATGATCTCATTGACCATGCACAAGAAAAATATTATAATCCGCTTATTCAGGCCTAACCTGACCAAAAAAATATTTTTTCATACCAATATTCCTTTATTGGTTTTTCATTTTTAATGTGTATTTGCCCGCAAATCATATTCATTTCTCATTTTATTTGACATTTATCATCACTGTATAATAGATCACGTCCTCAATACAGGCCATTTTTATGCAACAGGCGTTCGAGCTTAATAAAGTTGACAACTTTAACATTTTGATAATAAAAGTCAATTATTTCTTTATAATCAAATCCTTTTCGTGCCATCACCATGGACCCTTCCTGGCATAACCCGACCCCGTGGCCATATCCTCTACCCTCTATGGTTAAATCATTCCAGCTTGTTTTTATTTCAAAATATGTAGATGGCAGGTTCCAGTCTTTGCGGATTGTCTGCAACAAAATTTCATGCCCATTGATTTCATAATATTTTTTCCGGTGTTTTTGTTTAAACCGGACATCACGGGTATTTATTTTTTTGCGATGTACACCTTTTGTTGCGAGATAGTCTTTCCATTGTTCCACTGGAATGGTCCTGCTCCAACGGGCATTGGGTTTGGCACTGCAATAAGGGTCTTTGACTGATTTAAGATACGGGCTTGTTTGCAACCAAACCATTTCTGAATTGGCTGTTTCGCCCCCGCAATTCGAATAAAAAGCAGCAGTAATGAGAGAGGTGTCGTTGCCTAACAAAACTTCACCGTGTGTTAAATGAACTGCTTCTACCACTTTATTATCTATAGCATGGTGTTTATATGCCTGGCAATGCACTCCGTCACACAGCTGAAATCCTTCACTATTGTGTTTGTGCAAATATTTTAGTGCATATGTCCGTGTAATTACAGCCATGGCCTTATAAAATTCAACTTCCTGTCCACTACCGCATTCTGTCTCAATCACCCCGGCTGTATAGTGTTCAAAATCTGCTTCATTGATGATCATCAAGCGATCATATTTTTCTGATAAAAAAAAGTCATCATCATATATTCTGTAGGGAAGAGCAGGTGATACGGGCCTGACTTTTAACATGTTTTTTTCAGATATGCCTTTGATTTGAATGGTATTATATCTGCCGATTTCATTTCCTGCATCCCTGGCAACCAATTTATTTCCTGTTAATGAAACGTATATTACATGGGAATCGTCTATGTACTTTATAAACACACTGTCTCCAAAAAATTTATATTTCCCGCTTACCGGAGAAAATACAGCAGTTTCAATATTTTGATCATTGTATACACTAACACTGATTTTTTGTGGATATGCACGAATCGAACAAAATATAAAAATAAACATTATAATACCGTGTAGATAATATGAGGTATTTTTCATGGTTGATTTTTAAGGTAAATACATTAAAATTTTTTTTGAAAATAAAGAAGAAGAAAAATACAAATTTAAAAAATTAAGGCTTTTTTTGATCATTAAAAATGTATTGTCCCGGTTTTGTCCGCGATGTTTTATAAACTGGTGAGTCTATTTTGTGAATTTTCTTATATAATAATGATTCCCATTGTATTCTGTCTTGCTGAGTTGGTTTTCTTTCAATAATTGATTGATCAGGTCAAACGGTGTATTGGTTTTTCTCAATAGTTCTTTCACGGCTTCTTCCCGCATTGGATGGACGGCTGTAATGCTTAACAAATCGTTTTTTGCATTGCCTGTTGAAGCAAATGCATTGCCCTTGAATTGATGTAATTCGGTTCTGCACGCCGGACTTCCGGTTGAATTAATAATGGGCCTATTCCAAACAGGATGGAAAAAAATAAAAACATGTATGCTAAAACCTGCCTTGATTTTTTGCCCGGGATCATTCTTTTATATATAGACTTTACCATGGGCCAATGCAACACTATATGAAAAAACAATAAAAACAAGAGGAGAAAGCCAAGAATTAAATGAATTGTTCCCCATTGATGCCTGTCCAGCCCCAAAAAAAGCAAATCCACATCTGCTTTAAATATCGTGTTGCGTTTGTATCCCGAAACAAGTACATATTTTATCATGAATCCTATACCCGCTATCATCATCATGAGAAAAAACATGATTATATCAATGATTAAATTGATTTTTCCTTTATTTTTCATATGTTTATAATTTATTTTCAATTGTCAGATGGAACCGCATGATTAAAATAATCATTCTCGTGTGAGTTTAATAATTATTTTAATCATGCTTGTTTCATTTTTTAAAAATTTTTATTTATAATACAAAAATAATGAGAATATTCTCAAAATGGAAAAAATAAAAATATTTTTTCCAGATTTTTATGCTTTTAATAATAATATAGCTGTAGGTGTTGGAACAGCTGCTGTTTCATTATCAGGTAGCGGAATGGATTCTATGGGATTTGAGTATGTCAAAAATTTGATTTTTGAAAGTGGTTTAACAATTTCCGGGGCCATACTCATACTCGCGGGATTTATTGTCGGGTTTTATTTTATATTTAAGGCCATGAAAGTTCTTGCCGAACAAAGCGGGGGTGTGCTTTTCAAAACAGCCGGTTTGCTTTATTTTATTGGGGCTATTGGTATTATCGTTTTCTTTTTAGGATTCCTGGCTATTATTGCCGCATGGATTATTCATATTATAGCTTATTTTTCTGTTCCCCCCGAAGATGAATCAATAGAAGCTTCAA
>CAYMKE010000173.1:0-7367 GCA_964390955.1 uncultured Bacteroidales bacterium
TAGGACGCCAGGTTTTCATCCTGGTAACAGGGGTTCGATTCCCCTACGGACTGCTTTAAGCGGGTTAAAATTTTTGCCGAATTTTAACCCGTTTTTTATTAAAATACCATAAATTGTTTTCAGACATTTGACAAATTGATTAGAAGTATAAAGTTTTTGATATCCCTTTTTCATGAAGGCTGTCCTATATCCCTCTAAAATTTAATTTTTTATATATTAAACAAAACATTGTAACCATAGAAAATCAGAACACCAATTTATTCCTTTTGTGTTTGATTTGATTGTTTTTAAGTAGTTGAATTTGAGTAAAATAATAAATGTTTTAAGTGATTGTTTAAAAAAACAGGAATAAATATGAAACCATTTGGAATAATTATCGTAAAATTGTGGAATCTTAATTTTTTTGTACAATGAAGTATTAATCTTAACACATTTAATTATGAAGAAACAATCCCTCTTAACCGGTTTATTCGTTATGGTGCTGATGTTTACATTTAGCAGAGTCAAAGCAGAATTTATTTATGAAAATTATGATTCGGCATTTATAAAGAACTCAGGTGTCGAGAATCAATGCCCGTATAAAATATGGTATAATGACGTAAACATTATGTTTCAGGCGGAAGATAGTTGTGGCTTTTCTATTGATACGTCAGGGAATGTATTTCTTCATGGTGCCAGCCTTTCAATGGATTTTTCAAATAAACAAAACCTGACATTTGAGGGCATTTATATGCATGCATCTCAAAATTTTTATTACGATTTTACAATCAAAGGATATCATAATGGGGTATCTGTTTACGATACGGTTTTTTTTGAACAGGATCCTTATATTAATTTATATGGATTGGAAGAATATAATATTGACAGTATTTCAATGCATGCTTCAAATATATTATTAGATATTGAGATGTATAATATGGAGGTAACATATAAAACATGTTTTTACCCAAATGACGGATCACAACTTTGTCCCGGAAAAAAAATTCAGTTTGAATATCCTTTTGAATATGAAAGATTAAAATGGGATTTTGGCGATGGTTTTGTTGCGTATGGTAATTATAAAGAACATGTATATTTTTCTGATGGTGTATATGATGTAAAGCTTTACTTGTTGAATGAAGGGATGGTTGATTCCATCATTCAAACCATCACAGTAGATAATAATGCAATCCCACAATTCAGGTTTTATCCTGCAGGCCCTCTGCAGGCATGTATAAATGATGATGTGGAATTTCATATCAATAGCAGGGAAAAATTCAGTCAATATATATGGGATTTTGGGAATGGTGATTCTTCTTTTATACGTGAGCCTGTTTATGCTTATTCAGACACGGGTAAATACAACGTGTCATTAACAGTAAAAAATTCATGTGGAAATTCAAATACAAAGCAATTAACGTTTGAGGTGAAAGAAACAGAAAATTTTAATGCTTCGTTTCATTATTGGTATGATGATTTTTATTTATGTCCCGGGACGCCGGTTCATTTCCAGGCCAATTCATTTGGGGATTTCAAATGGTCCTTTGGAGATGGGGGGACATCCACATCAAGGAATCCTGTAAATTATTATACAGATACCGGTACGTATGAAGTGAAGCTGATTGTTTCAAATGGATGTGGTTTTAAAGATACAGCTTTTAAAGAAATATATGTAGATTATAATATAGGAGAAATGCCGGAAACCCCTTCGTTTTATTTTGAGCATGTTGATTATGACGATTTTGGAGGAGATACGCTTCCGGTATGCCCGGGCGAAAAAGTGTTCTTTAAAAATAATTATCCTGATAATCAGTTGAGTTATAAATGGGAGTTTGGAGACGGCACGCAATCGCTTGGGAAAGATGCGTCCCATGTTTATTTACATACGGGAATATATGAAGTGAAATTATATGCCCGCAATAATTGTGGTGGAATGTCATATTCCAGCAAATGGGTTGATGTAAATCCGGATATTGATCCTAAAACATCGCTAAATGTTGCTCCATATAGATTATGTCCCGGAGAAAAAGTATATTTCTGGGATGAAGAAAACCATGATGAAGAAACATATAAATATAATTATTCAATAGATTTTGGAGACGGAAATTCTAAACTTAATTTCAATGAAATGGATACAACTGCAAAAGTAGAAGTGCTTGCATCTCATACTTATCAGAATGCAGGGACATATCCATTTACATTTAGTATTGAAAATCAATGCGGAAATATGATTCAATTATCAGACAGCATTATTGTAGAAAATAATATTGTCAATAAACCTTTTTATTATATTAATAATTCAACACAACCTGACGGCCCTCCCGGAGGATTTTTTCAGGATTGGAGTGTCTCAAAAGACCGTGCAAACGAACATGAATTTATCATTCCTGTTTCCTGGACTAATTGGCAGGAAGGATGGGACAGTACCTTTTATGTTTTTTTCTGGTATGACGAACTTGACCCCTCGGGAGATGAAGATCCCGGAGCACCCAATGGATTTGTGAAATATGAAACCAATGGAGATATTATGTTTTCTGCCGACACGGTTAAAGCATATGTGCCAATAAATCATATGTATCCTCCTGAAGTGGGGTTTGGCGCTGTATGGTATTGCGAGGATATTGAAACAGGAGGAGAAGATATCATTGAGCCAACTGTATATGGTATGCCAATGATTGATACATTTATTATAAACTCCTTCAAAATGAAACCGGGGGGAACTACCAATATTACAGATTCAACCGGAGGAAATCCTATTTATATAGACCCAATGTATACATACTCCGGAATATGCAGCCCTGTTTACCAGGTTGCAGGAGAATATACCTCTAACACGGCTGCTAATGAAATCGCTTATCTTGAATTGGAAAATGACAGCAATTATTACATGGAATACGCATTAACAGATCAATGGGGCCATATATATGTAACTGATGGCGATTATTACCCGAACCTCAATGCAGACACCATTAAATTCTCAGGTTCAGGTGATTGCTATAGCATGGATACGGGGATTTATACCCTTTCAATGTCTGGTGATACTTCCATAACATTTAATTTAATAGATGATTATTGTGATCAACGAAAATCATTTTTGGATGGAAGAACATTTAAGATTGGAAAAGATATTAACAGAGACAGGCGTAATCAAATTATAGCATGTCCCGGAGATAACGTTAAATTTACAATTGTTGGGGGGGAAACGTATGAATGGCATTTTGGTGATGGAAGCCCGGTGAATACAAATCAAATTGCTTTACATGCATACACCAATCCAGGTGATTATAATGCATGGGTTGTTGCAACCAACACATGTGGCAGAACTGATACGATCCATACATTAGTAAAAGTAAAAGATAATGCATTGCCGGATCAGGTATTGAATGATATTAGGATGGAGAATGATTATATTGCCAGGAACGAACCAATAAAATTCAAAATAGCAGATGAACGAATGGCATTTACAGGATGGGATTATGACTGGAGCTTTGGAGACGGAACAACCTCACAGGCAATATCTCCCATACATAAATTTAATAATACAGGTGAATATAAAGTCAAAGTAAAAGTAACCAATGGATGTGGTGTGTCTGAATTTACCAGGGATGTTTATATTGAGTCTTCTGGAAATAGGTGTGATTCTGTTCTTAATGCTAAATTTGATCATGTATTAACCGATACAGTAAACCTTAAGGTGCAGTTTAATAATAAGAGCTATGGAGATATATCTTCTTATTATTGGGACTTTGGAGATGGAACGTCTTCGGTTGATAGTCTGCCACCGCTACACACATACAGCCATGAAGGATTTTATGATGTATGCCTTTCTGTCTTCTATCCAGGTATGAATTGTTCGGATATGATATGCAAGAAAATAAAAGTAGGCGACCTTGAATGTGAAGCAGCTTTTGAATATACTTTGAATAATACACAGAATAAGATATTCATGGAAGACCATTCATCACTTGCCTCTGAATGGAGATGGGATTTCGATGATGGCTCATATTCATATAAACAAAATCCTGAGCATACGTATTCAGAATCCGGAATATATGAAATATGCCTGACTGTCAAAAATATAGCGGGCTGTGTGTCGCATAAATGTGAAGTCGTTCAGATTGGTTACATAGACTCCACTCAACTCATTTCAGATTTTACATACAGTATTGATCCTGATACAACAACCAAAGTGTATTTTTATGAAGATATTACAGGCCTGGTAACAGGTGGACATTGGGATTTTGGAGATGGTACTACGGCGAATACCCCAAACCCTGTTCATACATATGCAAAAGAAGGAGTTTATGAAGTATGTGCAGTAGCTCATAATGAATATTTGGGTAAAACATCCGAAAAATGTAAAGAAATTGTATTAGGCCAATCAGCATGTAAAGCAGATTTTATTTATCATGTTGACTCAGCCACCAACCAGGTGAGTTTCTACGACATGTCATCCGGCGCTGTTTCCGCCTGGTATTGGGATTTTGATGATGGAAACTGGAATGATTCGGCAGATGCTGTTAATACATATAACCAGGCCGGAACATATACAGTTTGTCTGCATACATATGATAGTTTAGCAGATTGTGCTTCCGAAAAATGTAAAGACATCATCATTTCTTCTATGGAAGAAAAAGGACTGGTAGCCGACTTTTCATATTTTTCGCAACAGGATTCCGGAATCGTTGATTTTACAGATCAATCCAAAGGAAATCCAACATCGTGGTACTGGACATTCGGAGACGGGACAATTGCAGAATCCCAATCTCCAAGGCATGCTTATAATAGTGAAGGCCTGTATGATGTATGCATGAATGTTTTCGATAATACCACAGGAAACCGGTCCAAAAAATGTAAAGAAATCATTTTTGGAACCAGCGCATGCAATATACAAGCCGATTTTTCATATTTTATTGATAATGAAAAAAAGGTTATTAGAATGCAGGATCGTTCTATCGGAAGTGGCAATTTATGGTTCTGGAATTTTGGAGATGGATATACTTCATCTATGCAAAATCCGCAACATAGTTACGATTCTGCCGGCTATTACCTGATAAGCCTTTCAGTAAAAGATTCTAACAGTGGATGCATTGATTATTATGCTGACTTTATTCAGGTTGGAGAAGGGAATTGTAAAGCTGACTTCGATTATACTGTGAATACTGCAACCCAAAATGTAAAATTTACAGATAAATCAAAAGGAACTATTTCAAATCGTTTCTGGCTTTTTGGTGACGGGAATTATAGTATTGCTAACACGGATAGTGTAAATCATGTGTTTCCTCGAAGAGGTATATATGATGTTAAACTAACTGTCAGTGATGCATTGTGCATGGATGTTGATGAACAACAGATTCAAGTTGGTGAAGTACTTTGTAATGCAGATTTTGAGGTTTATGTAGATCAAAGTACCAATACAGCTTATCTGACAAATAATGTCCTGGGTACACATACAAACTTGTATTGGGTGTTTGGAGATGGCACCGTGTCAACGGAATTAAATCCTGTGCATACGTTTAAACAACCCGGGTATTATAAAATAAGCCTGAATACATATAACAATGCTAATGGATGTATGGATTATTATGAAAAATATGTATTGGTTAATGAAACCGGCAACGATTGTGAAGCCGATTTTATCTATTTAGTTGACGATGCAGCCAATAAGACAGTCAGATTTAAAAATAAATCATTGCCTTTAAGCAGCATGACATACGATTGGAACTTTGGAGACGGTAGTCATTCAAGTGTAAAAGATCCTATCCATACGTTTGCTACAGGTGGCTTTTATAATGTATGCTTACGTGCCATAAGGCCAAATGGCATTGAAAATATTACATGTAAATATGTGAAAGTTGAACCGGGTACAACAAATGATTGTTTTGCTGATTTTGTTTACAATATTGCAGATAATGCAACAAGACAGGTTTCTTTTGTAGATAAATCATATAAAGCTGGTGGCAACTGGACATGGGATTTTGGTGACAGCACCATTGTTGCTGCAGATTCTGCACCTACACACACATATGCTTCTGATGGAATTTATAAAGTGAAACTTACCATTGAAAACCCGGTTTCAGGATGTAAGAGCAACCATTATAAATTGGTGAATGTGAATGCCGGCGACAGTCTTATAGCAGGATTTGGTTACGATTTAAGTGATACAACCCTTAAAGCTACAGGATATCCGGTTGACTTTGTAGGCATATCGCATGGCGATGCTGCTAAACTTAAATGGGATTTTAACAATGATGGCATTTGCGATGATTCAACTTCTACAACTCCAACGTATGTTTATCAATCACCCGGAATATATACAGCGTGCCTGGAAGTATGGGATCCGGTAACAGGTGATTATGATAAAACATGTGAAGAAGTAAAAGTAGGAGAAGGCATCGGAATCGTGAATATGACAAACGATGTACAAGCCACATTACAGAACTATCCAAATCCTGTTATGCAGGGCGTTTCGAATATTCAGTATTATTTACCGGATGCTTCCAGTGTTGAACTCTCAGTGTATGCAACGGATGGTACAAAAGTTGAAACCATTTTGAATACTCATAAATCTGCCGGAAATCATTCGCTTATATGGAATTGTAAAAGTGTTGGCAGTGGAGTATATTATCTACAGCTAAAAACAGATACAGGGAATGTAACCAATAAGATGATTATTAAATAAAATAAACCATAAACAATTATTATTTCAACCTCATTCAACCCTTATGGATTGGATGAGGTTTTTTTATGACACGAGTCAGAAAAAGCAAAGAATAATTTAACCCAAATTTGGGGTAATAAACAAAAGGATTGCAGAAAGCCAAGAGGTTTATTAATAGTGTTTTATGTTGGCCTCTATCGTTTTGCGGTGAATTTTTCGGGTTAAAGTTGTAAATTGGAATCAACGAACCATTAATAATTAACTGGCCAAATCCATAAAAACGTCATCACGAGCTGAATGGAATGAAGCGAAGTGATCTTTCCCATAAAGCAGGGACGTAAAAAAACAGGCATGATTGCCGTTGGGGGGGAGAAAGATTGCTTCGTTGCAGTACAGGTTTTCGCCTATACTACTTCCTATCAATAAAGACGCTGTGGGAGTGGCAGTTAGCCCTGTCAGGGTTTCAAACCCTGACAGGGCTGCTTTTCCGGGTTTTAGCAGACTGTCAGACCTGTCAGTGCCGTCAGGCCTGACAGGGTCGGTTAGTTGTCCTTAACAAAAGAAATCAGGCAGAACACCATGGCTTCCTTTAAGGCCGGGGTAACCCATCGTTTTTAAACTTTGGAAAAGTTGGGCAACGAGAAACTACTTCCTCGCAATAGGGATGTTGTTGGAGTGGCGGTTAGCCCTGTCAGGGTTTCAAACCCTGACAGGGCTGCCACAAGTG
>CAYMKE010000174.1:0-7273 GCA_964390955.1 uncultured Bacteroidales bacterium
TCGACTTGCATGTGTTAAGCCTGCCGCTAGCGTTCATCCTGAGCCAGGATCAAACCCTTCGTTGTAATAAAGAAGTTTGATCTTGTTGCTGAATTAATCAGTGCCCGACAAACATACTAACCTCTCCAATCTTTTCAAAGAACAATGTTATTTTTAAAACTTTGGTTGTTTTTGTTTTTATAGTATCCCTTAAAATGGGATTGCAAAGATAACAAATTTTTTAATTTAAAAAACAAATTTTATTTTTTTTAATTTAAAAAAAATCTCTTTGCATTTTATAAAATCAATATTTTAAAGAACAATCCCGTTTTTTGATGCCGTTGCATATTCAAAACGGGAGTGCAAATGTAATACATTATATTTGCTGACAAAACAAAAACAACAAAAAAATTAAAATAAATTTAACATTTATTCCTAATCTAATAATATACAACCTTTTAAATTATTGTTTTTTTTTGCCTTCTTCCTGCAAAAAATGCTATTTACATTGTTTTATTATTAAAATGATCATGAAAATTCAAGGTTTTGAGAGGCTGATTGATCCATAAACCAATTAATATTGTTGTTATTTATAAATAAATGTGCAGGAATTTCCGGTTCTTTTCCTTTAAATACCTTTTCTACTGCAGTTGATTTGTTTTTACCAGTGATTAAAAAAAAGGCTTGCTCAGCCGAATGTATAATCTTTGGTGTTATAGTGATCCTTTTTTGCTTTGTTGCCGGATGAAAGGCTACTTCACATATTCTGTCAGATTGATAATTTGTCCATTGTCCAGGGAATAGTGAAGCGGTATGCCCGTCATCCCCCATTCCTAATAATATAAGATCAAATTGTGGAACCCCGTTTCGGGAAGGAACAACGTTCAATATCTCGTTTTCATAGCGAAAACATTCTTCGGAAGGATTTTTTTCACCCCATATTCTATGAATATTATATGGCGGTATTTTAAGAGGCCTTAATAACAATTTCATGGCTGTTTTATAATTACTTTCTTCATTATCGGGGGGGACACACCGTTCGTCTGCCCAAAAAAAATGTACATCATTCCAGATGGATTGATCAGGATTTGAAGTAACCAAATACCTGAATAATTCTTGTGGTGTTTCTCCTCCCGAAAGCAGCATATAAAAAGGCTTTTTTTTGTTTTTCAGGATTTTATGTATAGAGTCTCCTATTTTTTGAATTGTTTTTTCAGGTGTTTCAGAAACAATAATATTTTCCTTCATGTTTTTTGTTTTTGTTTTGGCCAAGCCTTGCAACTGGAAATTGTATAAACAGACACACATCGGGTGAAAAATTTCTCCAACTGTATAGACAAGCAGAAACAGAGTGCATTTCATCACCCCTTGCAATCTTGTTCATTATCTTCATTTTCAATATGATGACACGGGTTTCGCCAGTTAAAACCGGTTTCGGAACGGATCAAATGATTTGCTTCTTCCGGCCCCCAGGTTCCGGCAGGGTACTTATAAGCCTGTTGTCCGTCGTTTTTCCATGCTTTAAGAATGGGGGTAATGAATTCCCATGTTTTTTCCACTGCATCACCGCGCAAATAAAGTGTAGAATCTCCCAGCATGCAGTCCAAAAGTAATCGTTCATAGGCTTCAGGTTTTTTATTCTGGGACAAATCAGAATAATGAAAGTTCATGTTTACATTTTGTACATTAAATCCTGATCCGGGTATTTTCATTCCAAATCGTAGCATAATCCCTTCATCTGGTTGTATTCTTATGATAAGCTGATTAGGGTTTTTTTTGGCGAATTTTTGCAGACAAAATATATGATGAGGGGTCGGTTTAAATTGAATGATGATTTCTGTTACTCTCCTGGGCATTCGTTTCCCTGTTCGTATAAAGAAAGGTACATCTTTCCATCGCCAGTTGTCAATATTGAGTTTTAATGCTGCAAACGTTTCGGTGTTCGAGTCTTTGGGAATGCCTTCTTCTTCTCTATAACCGGGAATTTTTTTATCTCCGTTAGTTGAAGATGAATATTGCCCTTTAATTATATATTTATCTATTTCTTCTCGACTATATGGCCTAAGAGATTGGTATACTTTTAATGTTTCATTTCTTATGGCTTCAGAAGATGCAAGTGCAGGTGGTTCCATGGCTATCATCCCGATGAGCTGCATCAGATGGTTTTGTACCATATCTCTTATTGCTCCCGATGAATCATAATATTCACCACGTTTTTCTATACCGATGTGTTCTGCCGAAGTAATTTGTATATGGTCTATATAATTCCTGTTCCATAGTGGTTCAAAAATATTGTTTGAAAAACGGGTCACCATAATATTTTGCACTGTTTCTTTTCCAAGATAATGGTCTATTCTGTAAATTTGGTGCTCATGAAAATATGTTAATAAGTCATTGTTCAGCTTACGTGCACTTTCCAGATCATATCCAAAAGGTTTTTCTGCTATAATTTTTGTCCATCCTGTTTTTTCCCCGCTTTGTTTATTTAATCCGTATTGCTCCAGGCTTTTGGCTATTATACTATATAGATAGGGCGGTGTGGCAAAATAGAAAATATAATTTTCATTGGTGTCTATTTCATTGTTTAACGTTGTGAGCCGTTGATTTAATTCTGAATATGATTCAGTATCTTTCGTATTGATGGATACATAATGCAATATATTAAGAAAGCCTTGTTCTTTTATTCCTGCTCCGGTTTCAATTTTTTCCCGGAATGTTACATCTGTATAAGATTTTCGCCCAACCCCCAGGATGGCAAATTTTTGAGGCAATAATGAATGGTTGTATAAACTATAGATGGCCGGGATAAGTTTGCGTTGTGTTAAATCTCCTGATGCGCCAAAAATAATAAGGATATGAGAATCAGGTTGTTGCATTTTTTTTGATTTTAATGGTCAAAATATAAGTTAAATTTAATCATTTAATCATTAATTTATGCATAAATCATTCCTTAAACTATAGTTTATTACAAACTACAAATTATTTTATTATTTTTGTTTTTAGTGCTTTTGAAAATTTTTAACAAAATATATTGTATCAATTTATATTAAAAATTAACAAACTATTAAACTAGTACAATGAATTCACTTGTTTTGATTGTCCTTACTCTAATTGGATACATCATTGCCTACAGGACTTATGGAAGGTTTATTGGCAATAAGATATTTAATTTGTCGAAAAGGAATAAGATGCCATCCCATGAATTACGTGACGACATAGATTTTGTTCCCACCAAACGCAATATTGTATTTGGCCATCATTTTACAACCATTTCCGGTTTAGGGCCTATTGTAGGCCCTGCCATTGGTGTGATTTGGGGATGGCTTCCGGCCATGATATGGATATTTTTTGGTTCCATTTTTATGGGTGCTGTGCATGACTTTTCTACCATGGTTATTTCGGCCCGTAAGCAGGGTAAAACACTTGGTGAATTAACCGGCGATGTAATCAGCCCTTCTACACGGTATTCATTTCAGTTTTTAATGCAGTTCCTGTTGTGGATTGTTTTATCCGTATTTGCAATGATTGTAGGTGTATTATTTACAATGTATCCCGAAGCGGTGTTTCCTGTATGGATGCAAATCCCCATTGCCGTATGGTTGGGGTGGCAAATCCGGAAAGGGAAAAATGATCTGTTTTATTCTATTATCGCCGTCATTTTAATGTATATCACCATTTTTATAAGTGCATATTTTCAATGGAAGATTATTCCCCCGCCTGTCATGGGATCCGAGGTGGTAACCTGGTGTATTATATTGTTTGTTTATGTGTTTTTTGCATCCACTGTACCGGTTCAAAAGTTGCTTCAGCCGAGAGATTATATTAATTCACACCAACTTTTAATAGCCATGGGATTGCTGGTGCTGGGACTGGTTTTTGCCCATCCTGTCATTACAGCACCTGCTATTAATCCCGCAGCTTCATTGCCAGATACAGATATTCCTTCAATGATGCCATTGCTTTTCATTACCATTGCATGTGGAGCTATTTCCGGATTTCATTCACTTGCGAGTTCGGGAACAACGGTAAAACAAGTAGATAACGAATCTGACACGCTTTTAATCGGGTATGGGGGTATGATTCTTGAAAGTTTCCTTGCCCTGCTTGTTTTAATGGCTGTAGCAGGTGGTTTAGGCATGGGGATTGAAGAAGATGGCCAATTTTTTTCAGGGATCGAAGCATTTAATCATCATTATTCGTCATGGGCAGCAGCAGCCGGTCTGGGAGCTAAACTTAAAGCGTTCATAACCGGTTCGGCCAACCTGTTTGCCAGTTATGGAATACCCCCTGCAGTGGGACACACTATTATTGCTGTGTTTGTCGTAAGTTTTGCCAATACCACACTTGACTCTGCAGCACGTATCCAACGATTATCGCTCCAGGAAATCTTTAAAAAGAAAGACCAGACTGTCAGGAAACCTATAGACAACAGGTACGTTGCCACTTTTATTGTTGTATTGGCAGCTGCTGTCCTTGCTTTTTTAAAACCGGGCGGAAAAGGGGCTATGTTGCTTTGGCCTTTGTTCGGTGCATTAAATCAATTGCTTGCCGCACTGGGCCTTGCAGTGGTGAGTGTTTACCTTTTTCATAAAAAGAAAAATGTATTGTATACTCTGATCCCGATGATCCTGGTATTGGGGGTTACAGTATGGGCTATGGCCCAAAACATACAACAATTTGCCATGCGGGAACATTATGTATTAATGATCATTTCTATATTTATTCTGATTCTTACGGTTTGGCTACTGTATAATAGTATTTATTCGTTGGTGCGAAAGAAGTAATTAGTGTCCGTCTCTAAAGTCAAGTGTTTGGATATGGCATTCTTTTAATAGCAGCGATTTGGATTTAATCGTTTTTTGTTATTTTTGATAAATTGAACAAATAAAATAATTTGCTATATACATGTCCAGAAATATCATCACACTATGTGAATTAAACAAAGAAGTCAAATCTGTCATTAAAAACGGCCTTTCTGAACCCCGCTGGGTAACCGCTGAGATCAGTGATTTGAATATTAACCGTAGCGGCCACTGTTACCTTGAACTGGTAGAAAAAGATGAAGCAGATGAGCGCATTATAGCCAAAGCCAGGGGGATCATTTGGTCATATACATTCAATATGATCAGGCCGTATTTTGAAACCGTAACCGGACAGGAATTAGCCAGTGGTTTGAAAATCATGATGAATATCACTGTAGAATTTCATGAACTATATGGTTATAGCTTACTCATAAAAGACATAGACCCCAGTTATACATTGGGAGATATAGCACGGAGAAAACTTGAAGTATTGCAGCAACTCGAAGACGAAGGCATACTGGAAATGAACAAAAGTCTTCCCCTGCCCATTGTTTTTCAGAAAATTGCCATCATCAGTTCTCCTACTGCTGCTGGATATGGCGATTTTATTGATCAACTGGATCATAATGCATATGGTTATACCTTTTATCATAAATTATTTCCTGCTGTAATGCAGGGCGACCAAACAGAAGCATCTGTCATTTCTGCATTGGAGCGGATTTTTCAATACGAGGATTTTTTTGATGGTGTCGTGATCATCCGGGGAGGTGGAGCAAAATCAGATTTATATGTGTTCAACAATTATGGTCTTGCAAGCCATATTTGTCAGTTCCCATTGCCCGTGATCACAGGGATCGGCCATGAGCGGGATGAGTCAGTTGTGGATATCATTGCATGTCAAAAACTTAAAACTCCTACGGCTGTTGCTGAGTTTTTAATTGGAAAAATGATTGACTTTGACAGTCAACTAAAATCTATGCAGGATGAATTTTTAGAGTTTGTTGAACAATATATGACAGATAAAGAAAACGCATTGCATCAACTGATTTATAGTTTGCAAAGCGGTATCCGGCATGCATTATCCCGTAAACAATATCAACTGGATTCGGCATTGGACAAAATGAATATTTTTACAAAGCAGTTTGTGGCTTCAAAAAAACGGCAAATTAAAGATTATTTACAAGACACCGTGCAATTGTTTTATGTAAACCAGCAACATTGTCAGAATCAAATAGAAACACAACAATATAAGTGCAAAACATATGTTCAATCTTATATAAAAAGCAAGTATCATCAAATGGGGTTATTTGAAAACACATTTAAATATATTAATCCTGATAATGTGTTAAAAAGAGGGTTTACACTTACAACGTTTCAGAATAAAATCATTAAAAACGTGAATTATCTTGAACAAAACGACCAAATTGAAACATACTTATTAAATGGAAAAATAATCAGTACGGTCAAAAAAATAAAAAAATAAATAATTATGGCACAAAAAATGATGACATACCAGGAAGCTGTGGATAAAATCGAAGGCATTTTACACAAAATCGAAAAAGAAGAATTGGATGTTGACGATTTAAAGGATCAAGTTAAACAAGTATCCAAATTAATCGAAATATGTAAAAAGAAATTACATAATACAGAAGCCGAAGTAGAAAAAATTCTTTCTTCAATGGAGTCTGAACAAAGGCCTGAAGAAGAGTCATTGTAAACAGCTGCTTAAAAAAAACGATACTTGATTTAAAAACCAAACAAAAAAAGTATGATGTACCTTCCTGAAGAAGATTCGACACTGACAGATCAGGAATTGAATAACATTCAACAGCGTCTTTTTTTTCACAGTCTTTTTTTCCCATCCTTATTTTTGCTTGTAATATGGATGGTTAAAATTGTTGAATATACACTTCATTTGAATTTTGCAAAATACGGATTATTTCCTTTAGAATGGAAAGGCCTTCGCGGGATATTATTATCACCATTAATTCATGGCGGGTTTAAGCATCTTTTCAATAATTCTGTTCCTATTCTGGTTTTAGGCGTCGCTTTGTTTTATTTTTACCGTGAATTGGCATACCGTATTTTTTTTCTGATTTATTTATTGTCAGGATTGTGGCTCTGGTTTTTTGGACGGCAGGCATACCATATCGGGGCAAGTGGATTGGTATATGGGTTGGCTTCATTTTTGTTTTTCAGCGGCATGTTCCGGAGGTATTACCGGCTTATGGCTATCTCACTACTGGTTGTATTTCTTTATGGAAGCCTGATATGGGGTGTCTTTCCTATCCAGGAGCATATCTCCTGGGAAGCTCATTTGATGGGAGGAATCGCCGGGCTAATATTAGCAGTTTTTTATAAAAATCAGGGGCCACAACGGCCTAAATATTCATGGGAAATAGAAGAAGAGGAGGAGCCGGAAGATGATACTTAGTGTCCGTCCATAGCGTCAAGTGTTTGGATTATAATGTTCGGTAATGAGGCTTGCGAAG
>CAYMKE010000175.1:0-7225 GCA_964390955.1 uncultured Bacteroidales bacterium
AAATTGTATTAATGATTTGATCGGTGTTTATTTTCTTTTGTTCTCCCGTATTCATATTTTTCAGGGTAATATTATTTGATTTCATTTCATCTTCGCCAACCAATGCCACGTAAGGTATGTTTTTCTGGTTTGCATAATTGAGCTGTTTTTTTAACTTTACTTTATCAGGGTATATTTCTGTGCTGATTCCTTTTAATCTTAATTTATTTATAAGTCTATAACAATAAGTTTCTTCTTTGTCACCAAAATTTGCAAACATGAGTTTAACATTTGGGACAAGGGTGTTAGGGAATAATTGCAATTGTTCCATCACATCAAATATCCTTTCAGCGCCAAATGAAATTCCAACGCCTGAAACACCTTCAAGGCCAAAGATTTCTGTTAAATTGTCATATCTTCCTCCTCCTCCAATACTGCTTGGGAAATCATTGCATGCGATTTCAAATATGATGCCTGTATAATAGTCCAGTCCCCTTGCAAGGCTCATATCAATTTTGATATTGGGGATATCCAATGCATCAATCATTTCCCGGAAATAATTCAATTCATCAATCCCTTTTAGTCCTGTTTCCGATGATGTGGATTGATTGCGGAATAACTTTTCAAGTTTATCCAGATTATCTTTATTATCTTTATTCAAAAGGTCTTCTATGAATAATATTGCCTTGTCGCAAATATTTTGTTGTTTTAATTCTTCAGTTACCTTTGAAATACCTGCTTTGTCCAGTTTATCTATTGAGGCAGCAATAACTGCTGTTTTATTTTTATGGCCAAACGCTTCGGCTATTCCGGAAATGGTTTTTCTGCTGTTGATTTTAATGGTGATGTCAATATTTAGTTTTTTAAAAACATCATTGGCCATTTGTACCAGCTCTAACTCATTGATAAGAGCCCTGGAGCCGACAATATCAGCATCACATTGATAAAATTCCCTGTAACGGCCTTTTTGTGGCCTGTCTGCACGCCATACCGGTTGTATTTGGTATCGTTTAAATGGAAATGTGATTTCGTTTTGGTGTTGTGCAATATACCTGGCAAACGGCACCGTAAGGTCATATCGTAAGCCTTTCCCTGCTATTTTATTTGCTAACTGTGATGCATTAAAAGAATTCAGTTCATCTTGATTGATTTTTGATAAAAAGTCACCTGAGTCCAGTATTTTAAATAGTAATTTATCTCCCTCATCGCCATATTTGCCTGTCAGGGTTGTTAACTTTTCTATTGATGGGGTTTCAATGGGGACATACCCATATAATCTGAAAATTTCTTTTATTGAATTAAAAATATAGTTGCGTTTCTGTATTACTTCAGGGGAAAAATCTCTTGTCCCTTTAGGTATTGATGGTTTTAATGTCATAAATAAGTGTATTATCAATTATACATCGTTGCACAAAAATACAAGATATTTTTAGAACCCCTCATTTCATGGCAGTTTTATATTTGAAATTAAATGATAAATACTGGGAGGACTCTAAATGTTTAATTGTGATAATACTTTTTTATTGAATGCTAAAGCATTGTTATCATTTTCATCAGGAGCCCACGAAGGAAATTTTTTATCTGTTTGGGGATTGTAGGGCCCTTCTTTTAATTCAAATACAACAGAATTATGTTCTAAAGCAATGATCGTGTGCCATGTTCCCGGTTTGATTTCAACACCGTGAATTCCGGATGATTTGCTGAGTATAGAATGATTCAGTATTGAACCGTCATCATAAAATGTAACAGCTAAAATGCTTCCTTTAAGAATTATAAACACTTCATGTTTGTCAGGATTTTCGTGTTTATGAGGCCTGACATACGAATCCGGCTCTATAGCATTAAGCATTCTCTGAACAATATCCGTTTCCGGGTCATGAAAATTATGATTTATTCGTTTTCGTTCAGATTGGATTGCTTTTTCTGTTAAAGCTGTTAATAATCCTTCAGATATTTCTGTCATTTTAAAATAGCATCTTAAAAAATAGAAAATCTTTTTCCCTTAGCAAGGTTTTCCAAATCATCTTTTAATAATGCATCGGATTTGTCGTCTTTAATCGTATGAAAATCAAAATAATAGAGTTTTGGCTTGTCTGCTCCGATAATAATCTTATAACATCGGGCATATATTTGTGTGCCTTCTGGCCCTACTTTATGAAGAAATACAACATCTTCCTTACGCTCTTCAATTGCTTGTTTGATTTCTTCTTTTGTTACAATTTTAAATTTGTAAGGATAAACTTCTTTTATTCTGCTTTCGGAATTGATCTCTTTTGCTAACTCATCTTTAAGAAGGTAAAGTGTTTTGTCTTTGATATCCTGCATGTTGTCTTTGTAATATTTAAATGCATTCTTTGATATCTTATCCGGGTCGTCAATAATCGTTCTGATATGATGTTGTAAAAATCTGACCAGTGTATTCAATTTATACATGTATTGGTCTTCAGGAACACTGGAATACCCAATTGGTATGGCAGCCAAATCAGGCATTTCATTGACTCTGAAATAGTCACCTCCCAATAATAAATGAAGGAAATTATAGCGTGCTTTTGTTTTATCTCTCTCAAAGCCAACCTCGGTCATTACAAGGAATGAATATTCCGGGTTTTTTCTTTTTTCTTCAAATTCTTTTGTTGAAATAAACTCATAATCAGTTACTTCCCATTCTTTTTTTACAACTTCCTGAATCCTGATATTATATTCCAGCAAAGGATTTGCTTCTAATACTACCAATGTTTTGGTATTTTGGAATTGATCAAGGTCTTCCTGGGTAGGTACATAATCCTGTGCAAAAGATGCAAAAGACATGAATACAGAAACTAAAATGATGATATGTTTTTTCATTCTTCAGATGTTTTGAATTTATTTATTAAAATATTCATTGATTTTATGTAAATATAAAAAATTATTCACATTAAATAAAACAATTATTTATGTCCATTTTTATTGTTATTGGAATTCCTTAACATAAAAATTATTAAATTTGTATTTAATATCTGTGCATTTCAATTTATATGAATAAATAACATGCCTCACAAAATCAAAATCAACAAAATTTTCGGATTGGATTTATTGGATAAATGTGACGAGGTCAATATAAAAAAAACATTTATAATACACACATTCAGTATATTAGGTGTGTTTTTTTTGTTTTCGTTTGCCGTCTGTAATATAATAGATGGACTATATGCGAGGGGAATTATAGAAGCAGTTACAGCATTGTTTTTTATTCTTAATATAATAATATTACGTTTTAGAAAGCAATGGAAATTTTCAGGATTTTTATTCATTCTATTATGTGCCTTTATATTTTTATATTTATTGATCTCTACCGGTCCCTCAAAAGTTGGACATATTTGGATACTATTGTTTCCACCCATTGCAATTTATATTATGGATATTAAAAAAGGAGTTCTATTATCCGGTATTTTTTTATTGATCATTATAATCATGTTTTTTATACCTCATAACGTCGAAATAAGCTACCTCAGGCAGGCCGGTTTTGGCATTCGTTTAGCTGCTGCATATCTTTTACTTTTATTGATTTCATCGTCTTATGGGGCCATCCAAAACATTTCACATAAATTACAAAAAAGGAAGATTCAGGATTCAATGGATGAAAATAAAACCATCGAAGAATATATATCCGATCTGTCTCATCAAATCAGGATTCCTCTTAATAATATTATGGTTGTAAGTAATTTATTGACAAAGTCAAAGCTTAACAGCCAACAGAAAGATTTGGTAGATACAGTTACCGCGTCAACAAATAATCTGGTGAACATTGTAAACCATATTGCCCGATATTCTCAGATTGAATTATTAGCAAAACATGAAGAAATAGAATTTAATATTTATTCAACGATAAAGAATATTATAAGCTTATATAATGATGAAACTATTGTTGATATTGATCTTGATTTTCCGGTCAGTTTACAGAAAAATAATATTGTAGGTGATCCTATTGCGATTAAGCAAGTGTTTTTAAATATAATTGAAAATGTGTTATTGGATAAGAAAACATCAGTGAATATTAAAATTCAGGCCAATCTACATAAAGATGCCCAATGCAAGTCATCATTAAATTTTAATATATTGACAAGCCGCATTATTAAACAAGATTATAATAACAAAGGTGATTTTTATTATAATGCTGAAAATGAAACGTATTATCCTGATTTTTCAATTGCACAGGAGATCATTGAGAAAAATAGTAATGGTGGATTGCATATTATGACAACATCTGACAGAACAAGTTTTTTATTCAGCATTAATTTTAGAGAATTGCAGGCAGATGCATCCCGGCAAGTTGAATGTTCTGAGAAAAACAAAGAAGAGAAGGATAAAAAAGGAAAAGGAATGGAATTAAAAGATGCCAGGATATTACTTGTTGAAGATAATTTAGTAAATCAGAAAATTGTTAAATTAAGTTTAAGTAAATCCGTAAATAAAATAGATATAGCAAACAATGGACAAGAAGCGCTTGAACAGTATAATGCCAATGAATATGATATTATATTAATGGATGTTAAAATGCCTGTAATGGATGGAATTACAGCTACTAAAAAAATAAGAGAAATGGAATTTGATAAAGATTATTATACCCCGATTATAGCGATAACAGCAAATGCTTTAACAGGTGATAAAGAAAAATGTATTGCAGCAGGAATGGATGAATATATAAGCAAACCGTTTCAGATTGAAGATTTATTAGAAAAAATTGAGCATTTGTTGTAATTTATTTGCCTGCAAAATCAATTATTGTTTCCAAAACCTTTTCTTTTTCTTCGATAAAACCAATATGGCCTGAGTTTTCCAGTTCAATTGTCTGAATTTTGTCAGATAATTCAGCTTGTTCTTTAGCCACGGAATAAGGTATGAAATTATCTTTTTTTCCAATGATAAAAAGTATGGAAACAGGAGGAGACTGAAGTAAATTAATGCGCTCGGGGCGTTCTTTCATTCCTTTTAATGCAGCTATAATCCCTTTATCAGGTATATTCAATGCTTGTTTTTTTATTGTTTCAATTTCATTTTCAAATTCTTTTTCATGATCTTTAGCAAAAAGACCCGGAGCATGTTTATTTATTATTTCTTCTTTTCTTCCATTTTCAATTAATTGGATTTGTTCATCACGTGCTTTTTTCTTTTCTTCTGAGTCTTTTTTAGCCGATGAATGGAAAAGAGAAAACCCTTTTAATGTGTCAGCATATTTCTGTGCAAATGCTAAAGTCACATATCCGCCCATGCTATGTCCAATAAGGTAACATTGTTTAATGTTCAATTGTTCCAATAAATAAAATACAGCATCAGCCATTGATTCCATTGTCTGAATTTCTTCAGTGTTTTTTGTTTCCCCGTGCCCCGGAAGGTCTGGAGCTATTACTCTGTAATTTTTAGAAAGTTCAATAGATAAATCATTCCATATTTCTAAGGTTTCCAAATAGCCGTGTAATAATACAATTGTTTTGTTTCCCGAATATTCTCCTGTATCATTGTATCTGATAAAAGTGTTTTGGTAGCATATTTTTTTAATCATAAGGTATAGTTTAGATTTTATAATGTACAAAAATAATTTAATAATTAAGAACCTCTCAGTATCTTACCGGTAAAATTTTTGTTTGTTTTGGAAAAACTTGCCCGGGGAGGCACATGATTTTTTATTTTATATCTCAAAAATTAAGCCATATAGTCAAAATCATACATTAACAGACAATTGAATTTAAATTATTAAAATGTTTTGTTTAATAAATGTTCAATTTCCCCGGGTTCAATTGGGATATCTTTTGTCAGGTTTTCTGATCCGTTATTCGTTACCAGGATAACATTTTCAAGTCTTATCCCTGTGTTTTCTTCGGGAATGTAAATGCCTGGTTCACAGCTTATAATCATTCCGGACTCCAACGGTGTATGTTTGTCTCCAGGATCATGAACATCCAGGCCAATAAAATGAGAAATTCCATGGGGGAAATATTTTTTGCATAATTCATGGCTGATTTTTTGTTTGGTTAAATCTTGTTTTTTAAATATTCCTAAAGTTAAAAGCTCTTTTTCTAATTCTGAATATGCTTTGTTTTGTAATTCATTGATTGTAATTCCCGGAGCAATGTTTGCAATTATTGTATTCATAACGTTTAACACACTATTATAAATTTCAAGTTGCCGCCTGGTGAACCGCCCGTTTACAGGAATCGTTCGTGTACAATCCGATGCATAATTTGCATATTCTGCTCCAAAATCCATTAAAACCAGTTCCCCATCTTTACATATGCCATTATTTTTAATATAGTGTAAAGTACAAGCATTTTTCCCTGAAGCTATGATAGGTTCAAATGCATGTCCATTACTCCCGTTTCGGATAAATTCACCAATCATTTCTGCCTCTATTTCATACTCGCGAATACCCGGTTTAATTATTTTTAATGCTTTATGAAATGCTTTGCAGGTAATTTCACATGCATTACGGATTAGTTCTGTTTCAATGTTTTCTTTTATTAACCTGGAGGAAGTTAAACAAGGAGCCAGGCGTTGATAGTGATGAAGTGGATATTGCTTCATTATTTGATGAATATGCCTTTTATTTCGGTCTTCAATATCACTTTTATAACGTTTGTTTTCATTGGTATTTAAATATATGGTTGAGATATCCGGGAGTATTTGTGACAATTTTTCTTCATATTCTGTTTGAAAGTATATATTTTCAATGCCCGATATGTTTTTCAATTCTTCTTTGCCAGGATTTTTACCATCCCATATTTCTGTTTTTGTATCTTGTTTAGGAACAAATAATATTTCTCTGTAATTTATTACAGGATGAGCGGGGCATAAAACCAAAACAGAAGATGCTAATTCAATGCCTGTCAGATAAAAAAAATCAGACTGTTGACGAAAAGGGAAGAATAAATCTCCATTTCGGGGCATCATATCATTGCTGTGAAAAATAGCAATGGCATCAGGGCATAAATATTTAATTATTTTTTCTCTGTTTTGTATAAAAAAAGAAGTATTGATTGTCTTGTGTCTCATTTATTGATAATTATAATGTGAGTTAAAACAAAAACAGGCATCGTTTGTGTTTATCCATCATGCCCGCTAACCCCAATACAGTCATTCTTCATTACGGGGCAGGCTTTGTTACGTTTGTTCCCAAATTGCTTATTTATACCTGTAAACTGCGCATTTTGGGACTACTTAGAGTTCGTCTATAATGTCCAATTTCTTCGTTGAAACAAAAATCTTAAATCCT
>CAYMKE010000176.1:0-7129 GCA_964390955.1 uncultured Bacteroidales bacterium
AATACAGTGGCTATTCCCCTGAAATTGGAATTGATCCCAGGTACTCACAAAACCCATTAGGATTCGGTGTTGATAACTCAATATCCCCGTTACCGAGAACATTTTTATTCGGACTGGATATGAAACTATAAAATAACATTATAATAAATAAAAAATTTTAAAAAATGAAGACAAAAGTTATCACGTATTTTATAATCATGCTGATTTTTAATTCATTTCAATTATTTACACAGGATGAATTTTTATCTTTAAATTTTGGTGATGTCATTCAATCTCCTAATGCAGCATCATTTACAAAATACGGTTATACACCTGTCAGTACATATACCGGGATTCCTAAAATATCAATCCCCGTGTGGGACCTAAAGGCTGGAGATATTGAAATGCCAATATCCCTTTCATATCATGCTGGTGGTATTAAAGTAGAAGATATTGCCTCGTGGGTAGGTTTGGGATGGAATTTAAATGTTGGTGGAGTTATTACCCGCCAGGTAAAAGAACTTCCAGATTTTGAATATAGACCTATGAATAAATTTGACTATAACTCGGTTGTTCAGGACGAAGACGTGAGTTTTAGTCATTTTGAAAGAAAAGTAGACCGTTATACAAAAGATGCGCAACCCGATATTTTCACATATAATTTTAATGGTTATGTTGGACAATTTATTAAAGATTCTTATAATGGAACATGTATCCTTCTTAATAATAACAGGAATTTAAAAATTGAATACAAATTTGATAATGGTAATGTTTATTTTGAAGTCACAACTCCTAATGGTATTTTATATCAATTTAAAGATACAGAAACACAAGAGGTTTGGGTGAAAACCCTCCTGACAAAAAATGAGGATCCTAAAGTCTGGCTTGGAATGGGGGATTATAAATATGAATGTGTTTCAGCATGGTATTTAACCAAAATAAAGTCTTGTAAGACCGGCCATACGATTTCATTTGATTATGATGACCAGTATGAAGAAATAACCGTGTACTCAGAACCAACAGCATATTACTATTATCCCTATGACTTAAGAATAAATCCTTCAACCAGCACCAAACGTTGTACTCAGGGTGTTGTAATGCAATCAAATCTTAGATTAACCAATATTACTACTTCTAATAATACCTCAATTAATTTTATCCCTAAAACAAGGAAAGATCTATATCCTGGAGGAGGAAAGGCTTTAAGCAGAATAAATGTTAAGTATGATGGAAATAATATACGATCATTTTTATTTAATCATGACTATTTTTGTGTAGAAGGAAAAAATGTATCAAATGCATATCCTTATGAACTCAGGTTGAAACTATCTTCATTTTGTGAGTTAGGAAACCTTGATTCCAAACCATGTTATGAATTCGATTACAATGAAACGCATAAATTACCCCCCCGCAATAATATTCCTTTTTTTCCAATGGAATTTGACGATGACGAACGATACATGGGATCTTATGCTAAAGATTTTCTTGGCTACTACAATGGAAAAAAAGATAATACTACATTTAAAGAAAAGCTTAAATTAGAATACTTGCAAAGGTCTTATACATTATATATATTTTCTCTTAATCCGATAAAAGTAACAGAAGATAAATATAGGACAAGGTATGTACAATATACTGATACAAATATAGTTTATATTAGTGAACCCGGGGCAGACAAATCTCCTAGTTTAGAACATTGCCAGGCATATACATTAAATGAAATAACTTATCCTACAGGGGCTAAAACACAATATAGTTATGAATTGCATGATTATTCTCATATTGGAACTGAATATAAAGGAAAAGATTTAGATTTTCCGGGACTAAGGATAAAAGACATAAAAAACATACATCCTGACGGATCAATAGAAAATCACAGAACGTTCTATTATAATGAATTATATGAAGATAATACAAATACAGATATTTCAAGCGGGGCACTGGTGAAGGAAATAAATCAACATCAAGAGACCTGGATTATCAAGCATTACAATAATACCGATGGCGGATATGCTGATGTTCAGGAAGGCCGCACATATGTTAATATGAGCAACAAAGGAATGAGAGATGTTTATGATTATACTGGGGGTTTTATTGGATATAGTACAGTAAAAGAAGATTTGAATGGAAATGGATTTATCATATATCATTACATGAATTCTAATACCAGCTTATGCTCTGATTATTTTTTATCTAAGCTTATAAAATATTATAATTCTTCGGGTACTGAAATAAAGGGAAAATATATTCTTCCTTTTCCAAATGAAAGTTTTTCTGAAGGATGGATAAGTTTTGTTAACAGGAGAGGTTTATTGACCAATAAAATTTATTTAGACAATGATCTATATCCGGAGAAAGAGGAAAGAAATGTATATCGCTATATTGACAATGAAGATGTTTATTATGGTATGGAGAGATATATTATAAATAAAGAAGATCCTTCTTTTTTTTTACTTAATTTATATTCATTTTCCAGCAGGTTTTCAGAATTGTCATCAACTTCTACTAAATACTATCACAAAAATGCTTCAGGTTACAGAACATCTTCACGAAATTTTGAAGAAAATTATTTGTATAATGATTATGGACAAATATCTAAAAAAACTTTTTATAATAGTACCGATCCCAAAAAAACTGTAACTTATTATAAATATGCTTCTGATTACGACAATCTTAACATGGATAATGCACAATATTCACCCTATGCAGAAGGAATTAAAACAATGAAAGAAAATAATTATATCAATAAGCCTCTTGAAATTATTAACAAAACCAAATCAGGAGATGAAGAAAAAGTCATTGGAGCTAAATTTTATAATTACAAAAAGAAAACTATAAACTCACAAACTGATGAATATATAATAACATTAGACGAATCCAAAACACTTGAAATTTCATCTCCTGTTATTTCCGGATTTAACCATTCAAAAATTGTATATAATGATGTCCTCAATAAATATACAATAGATATAGATGATATGTATAAACATGAAAACACGTATCAAACCAATAGATTTGGAAATGTAATCCAGGTTCGCAAAAAAAACGGTTCATTCACATCATTTTTATGGGCCTATAAAAACACGTATCCCATTGCGAAAGTCAATGATGCTGAATATACCGACATCTTCCACACAAGTTTTGAAGATACGGATCATCCTAATGTGAAATTGGACGTGCATGCCAAGACAGGCAAAAAAGTATGTGAAATCCCGCCCTCCTCATTCTGGCCGGCAAACATTGATATGGGGAGAATCCATTTTAACCGGGAATATATTTTCCAGGGTTCATTCAAAACAAGTAATCAATTTACAGGTAGCGCAGCAATGGTTATCAAAGTTTGGGGCCAATCATTCAATCTTATGGACTGGTTGCCGGTATACATTACAAACACACAAGGAGAATGGAAACAATATCAACTGGAAATCAATACAGATGATTACAAAGGATTAGGATGGATTGAACTTGAGATATACAACCCAAATGGGAATGAATTCATACTGGTAGATGAAGTACGCTTTCATCCGGCAAATGCACAAATGAATACTTATACATATGACCCGTTAATTGGCATGACCAGCGAAACAGATGCAAACAACCAAACAACGTATTATCTATATGATGGTTTAGGACGATTGCAATATATAAAAGACAATGAGAAAAATATTTTAGAAAAATATGACTATCATTATGCCAATCAAGAAGATATAGAAATTTATGATTGTGAAGATGTAGCGGTTGAAGTTGAAAATGATGCAAATTACATGTACAGGGTTAATTTTTTGGTAACCGGATTAGATGAAGGAACAGGCTGTATTTGCACTATAGATTATGGAGATGGTTCCCCGGTAGAAAATATTGGAAGTACACCGCAATACCATGAATATCCTGATAATAAAACATATACGGCAACATTCAATTTTTTTAATGCATATAATCAATTGAAAAAAACGATTACCAAAGAAATTTCACCATCTGAAAATGTAACTGCTGAAGTTGAAAATCATACATATTACATTCACCGTGTTAATTTTTTGGTAACAGGAATTGAAGAGGGATCAAATTTTTATTGCAAAATCAATTATGGAGACGGCTCTCCAATTGAAAATATTGGAACCACACCACAATATCATACATACCCGGATGATAATACATATACAGCAACATTTAATTTTTATAATATATACGATCAATTGGTCAAAACCATTACCAGGGAAGTTACCCCTCCTGCAGATGAAAACCCTGTTATTCCTGAAATTGTTAAAATTACCGATGATGCAGAAAATAATATTAATATAAATAAATTTATTTTTGATGGTTCAGGTACAAGCCATATCAGGATTTATTTAAATTTACCTATAAATGGAAGCGGGTGCTCTTATCCGATTAATTTTCAGGTAATTGGATTTGATTCGTATTATGAAAATGAAAGAGTTGTTTATGAAGAAAATACATATGAATCACGGGAATATTTATCCGTGTATCGTTCTAATATTATTGATAATGAACGTGATGAAACTACCCGGTATTATTTTAAAATCAAAAATAAACCCGGCTGTGATTATCTTGATCAGGAAATAAGAATCCCAGATTGTGTAATGAATTATTATAATTGTGGTTTTGTGTTTATTCCATGACTATTACAAAACCATAAGGTATAGGGCTCTCCGGTTACACTATATTTTCCGCGTATTCATGTCCTTATGATAATCCCCTATAGCGCAAGTGTTTTTCATTTGTGCTGCGTTACGCTAGCTCATGTGGGTTTAGCTTACGCTGAGCTCCTCCTCCATCGTCGGTTGCACCCCACACGTTAACAGCCACAAGCAGGTTTTACCTGTGTAGATTGTCTGAACCCTGATTAGTAAGATTAAAAGATTACTTGATTAAGAATGGATAATATCAAAACATACCGGATATATTTCACTTTCCTGCTTTTTTATTTAGCAGAAGATTTTTTCAATTAAAAGAAAAATTGGTGTTTTTGGAATGAAAGAAACGTTCTTGAGCGGGCTGATTTGATTTGAAGGAAGTCTGCCGAAGTTGAAATCCTTGGTTTTATTGGAGTTGACGAGGATATTGCCAGTTCTCAGGGGGATAAAAAAAATTATAATGCAGTAAAAAAATGAATAATTATCGCTCACTATTTGATAAAAAAAATTGTATAAAGTTTTAAAAATGATAATAATAATAATAATATTTCTGTCACAAAATTTATTTACTCAAAATATCAAGTGTATTTAAATGCACCTATTTATAAAAATTTACTTTTTATAAATATTGGTGGATACTATGAAAGAGTGAATCTCTACCCTTCAATTTCTAACAATTTTGAAAAATTCAACAAATTTGATTTTGGCTCTCTCTTAGGTTACAGGTTTGTTATACCAATTTACAAACAAATAAAAGTTATTTTTGACGGGCAATGGTGCCCAGGGGTAACACCTGTATTGATAACTAAAAATAATATAAAAACAACCTATAACAGTTTTAACAGTAGCTTAGGCATTGTTTATTATTTATCAAAAAAAGAAAAAAATGAAAAAAATATTATACGTTAGGATAAAATAAAAAACAATAAAAAATCGTAAATTTGTATAAAACATTAGTATTATGAATATAGAGACACGAAAAATAAACTTAATAGGTTGGTTATCTCATATACAAGATGAAGAGATAATCTCAAAGATAGAATCCATACAAGGATTAGAGATTGACTGGTGGTGCAGGATTAGTGATGAAGAAAAAGCTGAAATAGATGAAGGTTTATCTCAGTTGGACAGAGGAGATTCCAAAACTCACGAAGAAGTAATGTCAAAGTATAGCAAATGGTTGTAGAGTACAAGATTATCTGGTCAAAACGAGCAGAACAAGGCTATGAACGTATTGTTAAACACTTAGAAAAAGAATGGACTGCAACGGAAGTGGGTCACTTTGTTATGGATACCCATCTGTTTTTTAAGCTTTTGAAAAAGAACCCGTATATGCTTCAAAAATCCGAAGAGCGTAAGAATGTTTATAGAGGCCCTATCAATAAACTCACAATACTAACTTATCGGTTAAAACCACGTAAACATATAATAGAGTTAGTAAACATAAGAGGTGCCAGACAAAAGCCATTAAAGAAATAATGCATGCAGCCTAAAAAATACCGTCCCCGATACCATAACTTTTTATAATGAACAGGATGATGAATTAGGAAAAATTTATTTTTTTAATGATGCCACAGGAAAACTGGGCAAGGTGAATTATGACGGGTATAATTATAAGAACCCTGCTCGTGTGGGTTTGCAACCCACACGTTAACAATATGAATAGCATGGTAAACCGTAGGGCTTTTAGCCCGTTAAATAAAGGATGTGATAAGTTCACATGCGTTAACCATTTACTTGATAATTAACTTTTTTTGTCTGCCACACAAAAAAAGTAACAAAAAAAAGTCACCACGGATGAAAAAATTTAACATTACATCCTCGCACTGTCATTGCGCCTAAGCGTGTAATGTTAAATTTTCGCACCATCCGTGGACGAGCCATCGCACGAGGCAAAGCGTGAATGTATGGGCGTAGTTTTGATTGATTGTTGATAGCAACACTAATTTTTTTTTCTACAGTCATACATTTTTTATATATTTATAGTCCAATGTTTTATAATACTTTAAATAGCACCTATTATATAGGAGATTTTGTTTACAATATAAACAGGGAATTACAATACATGCTAACACAAGAAGGCCGCATAATACCAACAGACAACGGAGATGTACGTTATGAGTACTTCCTCAAAGACCACCTTGGCAATACCCGGGTAAGCTTTGCCGATTTAGACAATGACGGCACTGCCGACCTCCTGCAGGAAGACCACTACTACCCCTATGGCATGCGCCTGGGCGGGCTCTCTTATGTTGGCTCCGGCACACCCCAAAACAAATACCTCTACAATGGCAAAGAGTTGCAGGATGATAAGTTTGGGGATGTGGGGCTGGATTGGTATGATTTTCATGCGCGCTACTATGACCCAGCTTTAGGAAGGACTACAACGCAAGACCCCATGGCCGAAAGCTTTTACAATGAAAGCCCTTACAGTTTTATGGGGAACAATCCAATAATTAATGTTGACCCAACCGGAATGGTATATAATCCCATTTATG
>CAYMKE010000177.1:0-7121 GCA_964390955.1 uncultured Bacteroidales bacterium
ATATTTGGAATTTGGTTACGCGACTTTATATGACTTTATAGACAAGCTCTAATTAAAAGTTCCGACCTTTCAAATACCAAATCATCCCCACATACGCAATGATACATTGTTAAGTGCTGGCGATTAGGGATTTTAATAAAGTCTCAGGACTCATTACAGCAATCTCACTGTGCCTATAGTCTTTAAAATTTCTTGTTACAATTATATCAATCTTATCATTATGTGTTGCACTAAAATTCTGAAGTGCGTCTTCAAAATCCTTAAAATCAGATCTTAATGATAGTTCGATTGTTTGTTTATCCATTTTAACAACATCTGTGATATCAAGCAAACCAGTCAATTTGTCGATTACTTTATCATGCTTTGCAGCTTTCCTCAGAATGTAATAGCAATTGCTAAAAGTCAAAGGAGAAATGAAAGTGTTAATTTTTCGTTCAACACTCAATGTAAAAATTATTGCAGCATTCATAGCAAATGGTTTTTTTCCAGTTAAGAAGTCAAGTACTACATCAGTGTCAATGAAGATAGATTTTCTCATGCGTGTTTCTTATTTATTTCTTCTGAAAGCACCTTTTTATAATCAAAGTTATCTGGTAGTTTAATTGACCCCATGAGGGCTTTAACCTTTGGAGAAATTTCAATGGAGTCTCTTTCACTATCTAGCGTTTTCGTGAGTACTTTAAAATAATCCTCAACAATGTCAGACAAGCTGCGTCCTTTATTCTTAGCGTATTTTTTCGCTTGAGCAATTAACTCTTGTTCTATTGTCAAAGTCAACTTTGTGTTCATACGTTTGAATTTTAATAAATTATTACGTGCAAATATAATAAATTACGGATAGATTTCAAATTTTTTACATGTGTAATTGACGGTCATTATAGCTTGCACTTAACTCAGGTATAACAGAACACTATAATCAACAGAACAAATACAATCGTTGTAAAACAATTTACATCAATTGTTCGCTTCATATCTTTATGTGTTAAAAGCCTCTCATGCTCACCAATAAAAGGTTTTTCAACGGTTTTTCCATGATATATACCCGGGCCGCCAAACCGGCAATCCAATATCCCCGCCAATGCCGCTTCGGGATATCCGGCATTGGGGCTTGTATGCCGGTGTCCATATAAAAAGATATACCGGAAGCCTCTGGTGCTCCATCCTACTGAAACCATTAACAAAGCTGTTATGCGGGCAGGGATAAAATTCACGACATCATCGAGTCTTGCTGAAAACCAGCCAAATTCTTTATAGGTTATATTCTTATACCCGGTCATGGAATCAAGGGTATTGACTGCCTTATAAGCAAACATCAACGGGATACCTCCTATGGCATAATAAAACAATGGCGCGATCACACCATCACTCAAATTCTCTGCAAGGGTTTCCAATGCTGCTTTCCGTATTTGATGTTCATTCAATTGTGATGTATCCCTTCCTACAATCATGCTCAAGTGTTTCCGTGCCAAAGGTATATTTTGTTGCATTAATGTGCATTCTACTTTCATTCCTTCTTTAACCAACTGCCTGTTGGCAATGCCATAAAAGACCATGATAATCCCAAAAGCAACATACAATAAAGGAAATGGCCTTAACAAATATTCAATGCCATAAATTATCCCGAATGTAATCCCTGCAACACAAATTACAGTAACAATGCCTTTCATTGTTCTGTTTGTTCCTTTATTCAAACGCCTGTTAAACCATGCAATTAAAGAGCCTATGGCACGAACGGGATGAGGCGCCCGGGAAGGATCACCAAATGCCAGGTCGAGCATAAAACCACCGAGCAAACTAACGATCATAAAAAAAGATTCATTTATCTGAATATTCCAATGCATTTACGGCCTCCCTTAAAATAATCTTTAATTCCTTGTATCAGCATCTTATTGAATTTTTCATTTTGAACAGCCACCCTGAAATAAGTATTATCCAATCCCCTAAAATTAGAAGCATCGCGGATAAGAAGTTGATATTTTTTTAGTAAAAATGTTTTTAATTCACCGGAGCTGCCTTTTTTCAACTTCACAAGAAAAAAATTACATGAGGATGGATATACTTCTAATCCGGGAATGCTTTGTAACTGCTTTTGAAATTGTTCGCATTTATCAGCTAAGAATTGTTTACACGGTTTCAAATCTTTATAATGATCAAAAATGTAATGTCCGGCTTCCAGTGCAAGGCTATTCACGTTCCAGGGGATCATATTTTCTTTTAATGTTTTGATGACAGATGGATCAGCCACCATATATCCTAAACGGATACCGGGAATGGCGAAAGATTTGGTTAACGAACGGACAATGGCCAGATTTTTATTCTGTGATACATACGGAATCAATGACACACCCCGTGTAGATAGCTCCAAAAACGCTTCGTCAATTATAAAAAACACACCCGGATTTAATGCAGACAGCTTTATCAGTGCTTCCAATGCTCTGATCCGGCCATCGGGATTATTCGGATTTCCTATCCATACCAGTCGGGAGTGCAGCAATCTTTCATCATGAAATTCTTTATCCGGGATAAATGATATATCATGCTGACCCTGCCTGCATGCATCTTCATATTCGGAAAAACAAGGATACACAATAGCAGATTTTGCTCCTTTAAACAATTGTGCCAACATGTAAAAAGCATCTGTAGCGCCATTTGTCACCATCACTTGTTCAGTGGAAATGTGATGATGACGTGCAATCGTTTCACATAATTGATATGCAGCAGGATCAGGATAATGAATAATCCTGTCCACCTGCTTCTTTAAATGGCCTCCCAATCCTTTATCCAACCCTTCATACCAGATACTTGAACTGAAATCAGCTAAAATCTGTTGTTTGTATTGACAAACATTACTTCCGTGCCCGTTGATCATGATTGTTGCAAAATTTTATAAAAAAGCTTCATATTAGTATGTTTCCTGACAAATCCTGCCAGTTTATCATAATGTTCTTCTTTGTAAGCAGTGTAATCAACCGGGGTATATGATTCTTTCATTTTCTTTGTTTCCCTGAGAATGGCGTCAATCACCACCTGATTATCAAATATTCCGTGAATATATGTTCCCCATGTTTTCTTATCTTTAAAATAACCATCATCTTTATCAGGTTTTATATTACATAATGGAGAAACATTACCATTCACGGGAACGGTATTCCCCATGTGTATTTCATATCCTTTGCAATCGTTCCTGCCTCCCAAAAACGTAAACGTACATTGTTCGGTTGTTTTGTCTTTTTGAATTGTTGTAATAACCGGCAATATACCAAGTCCCGGCATTACATCAACATGTCCCTCGATATGATCCGGGTCCTTTATTTCTTTTCCCATGATTTGATAGCCACCACAGATACCATAGACCTGTCTGCCTGCATCATGCATTCGCATAATAATACCGGCCAGGCCGGTATTCCTTAAATGCTGCATATCAGAAATAGTATTTTTGGAACCGGGTATCAGAATGATATCGGCTTTTTCTAATTCTTCCGGCACATGGGTATAATACAAATGGACACCGTGAATCCGTTCCAGATGATTAAAATCCGTGAAGTTAGACATATGCCTGAGCAACACAACGGCAATATTAATAAGTCCGTTTTGTGCCGAGCCTTTTCGATGTTCCATGACCACTGAATCCTCCTGTTCAATATAAATATCTTTAAAATATGGAATAATGCTTAATACCGGTTTTCCCGTGATTTTCTCAAGCATGTTCTTCCCATTTTCAAACAGTCCGATATCCCCCCGGAACTTATTAATAATAATGCCTTTCACCAGTTCCCTTTCAGCTTCGGGCAGCAGTTGAATGGTGCCGTACACCGAACCAAATATTCCACCCCGGTCAATATCAGCTATTAAAAACGTCGGGGCCCCGGCTTCACGTGCCACACGCATATTTGTAATGTCCTTCTCCCACAGGTTCATTTCAGAAATACTTCCTGCCCCTTCAATGACTACGGGGTTATATTTTGATGCCAGGTTATAATATCCCTGCATTGCTTCATGAAAAAGACGGTCACGGCCTGTCATATTAAAATACTCGGATGCTGACTGATTTCCTATTGGTTTTCCATTCAATATGACTTGCGACATACGATCGCCCGTGGGTTTGAGCAATACCGGATTCATGTCTGTAGTGCAGTCAATACCGCATGCTTCGGCTTGTACCGCCTGTGCCCTGCCGATCTCACCACCGCCCTGAGTAGGATAGCTGTTTAATGACATGTTCTGTGCCTTAAACGGCGCCGGTTGATACCCATCTTGTTTCAGTATCCTGCAAAATGCAGCATTGATGATGCTCTTCCCAACATCAGAGCCGGTGCCAGCAAACATAACAGGGAATAGTTTCATATGTTTATAATTAAGTTAATTGAGTTAATTGAGTTAATTGAGTTAATTGAGTTGATTGAGTTAATTGAGTTAATTGAGTTGATTAAATTAATTGAGTTAATTGAGTTAATTGAGTTAATTGAGTTTAGAAGTTTAGAGTCTGTTCTCATCAATATTTAATTCAATTACCTCCCCATAATCAATCTTTCGATCAAACATCGTATAGGGTGATGTATTCAAAATCTTTGATAACATGGCACGTATTGGACCACCGTGTGTTATCACAGGAATGACCTCATTGGTCTTCAATTGACACAGTTCTCTAAGAAACAGGGCTGTTCTGTTATACAATTCTTTATATGATTCCCCACCGGGGCAAGCCGTATTCCAATAATCACCAAACCATTGTTGCCCCTTGCTGCTTTTAAAGATACGATCCCAATGCACACCTTCCCATTCTCCAAAATCCATTTCTTTTAATCGAATATCATATTGTACAGGACACTCATTTCCTGCTATTTTTTCTGCCAGTTTACGACATCGCTGTAAAGGACTTGAATACACGGTTTGATAAGAATACCGGCTTAAACGTCCTGACACATCCGAAGCTTCTCGTGCAAAGGCAGAAGAAACATCAACATCAAGGTTTCCATAACAGGTCCCTTTAGGGATGTTTACACTGGTATGTCTTATCAGAAGTATATTCATATGTTTATAATTAAGTTACTAAGTTATTAAGTTATTAAGTTTAGAGGTTTAGAGGTTTAGAGGGCGTGTGGGATAGGGGGGGGCCTTATATCCTCTATACCCTACATCCTTTATACCTTTCTTTCCCTTTTATAATCATGTATTTTGATATATAAGCAAAATGGATAAATAAAATACAATTTCGCTTATTTGTTGTAAAGCACCTAAAATATCTCCTGTATATCCTGCAATTTTTTTATGTATATATTGACGAAATCTTAGAAATACAACACCCATCACTAAAATAAATACAGGCCACACCTTCCATGGCACCGGCAATCCGGCAGGGATGCAAAACAAGAAAGCCACCACCAGGTCAGTCTTTGTGCTTTTGGTTCCAACAGGTTTGCTTTTGCTAGTCATATCTTCTCGTGCATAATGACTTGTAAAGATAAGGACAACAGGTATAAACCGGCTAATGATATGGCCCGTTAATATAATCATGGGCAATTTAATGATTGGCAGGTGGATTAGCAGGCTGAATTTCACTGCCAGTATCATCACGAGGCCGATGGTTCCATACGTTCCGATGCGGCTGTCTTTCATAATGGCAAGGATGCGTTCCTGATCCATGCCTCCTCCCATTCCGTCACAAAAATCGGCAAACCCGTCTTCATGAAAAGCACCTGTGGCAAAAATCGAAGCGATCATACTAAAAATGAGGGCTAAATGTGCCGGAATAATAAATTGAAAACCCCAAAAAACAATGGCTGAAATGCCTCCAATCACGAACCCGGTCAAAGGAAAATATTTGGTTGCCCGGTTCAATAAATCGTCTGTATATCCCGGAATATGCGGCACAGGAATACGGGTATAAAACATCAAAGCGGTTATTAATATTTTAATTTCTTTTTTCATTTAAATCTTCATTATAAAAAAATCATTAACATATCCACTAATTCTCTCACTCTTTATTACTGACTCCTGCATCTTCAAAACTTGCCATTTTATTCAAAAAGTTCACAGCAGACTGAATGATGGGGAAAGCTATAGCCGCACCAGTTCCTTCACCGAGTCGCATGCCCAGCTTTAATAAGGGTTCTGCTCCCAGGTATTCAAGCATGCCTTTATGTCCTGCTTCATCGGATTGATGGCAGAAAATACAGTGATCCAACACATTTAAATCCAATTGATGTGCGATCAACAAAGCAGATGTGGCAATGAACCCGTCCACCATAATCACCATGTCGCATTTCGCAGCTTCAAGCATTCCGCCTGCCATCATGGTAATTTCAAAACCTCCGTAGGTGGCTAAAATATCCATTGGTTCTGTAACACCATGTTTTCCCGCTGCCTGTGATAAAATATTCATTTTTTTATCCAGGCCCTGATTATCATGCCCGGTGCCTCTTCCTGTGCATTCTTGTATTGGCTTGCCTGTTATTTTGTGCATAATTAGTGAAGCAGCCGACGTATTTCCAATGCCCATTTCACCAAATCCAATGATATTACAGTTTTCATTGTATTTATCTCTGACGAGTTGCCTGCCTTTTTCGATGGACTGTTCGCACAATTCCATTGTCATGGACGGCTCATGCAAAAAATTGCGTGTGCCTTTTGCTATTTTGGCATGAACAAGGTTTTGGGTATCCTGTGGAAAATCATGATCTACGCCTGCATCCACCACTTGAAGTCCAATATTATTCTGTTTGCAAAATACATTAATGGCTGCACCGCCATGTAAAAAATTCATAACCATCTGGAAGGTGACTTCTTTGGGAAACGGGCTCACCCCTTCATCAACAATTCCATGGTCGCCGGCAAATACCAGTATACATGGATTATTAAGAGATGGGGTAAGGGTTTGCTGAATAAGCCCTGTTTTTTTAGCGATGCTTTCTAAAACCCCCAATGATCCGGGTGGTTTTGTCTTTAAATCTATCTTTTGTTGTAATTCTTGTTCCATTGTTGCTACTATATCTTTAAAAGATTAAAAATAATATTATTAAAGACAATATCTACCTGTTTAAACAAATAAGACATTATTGTTTATACTTCATACTTCACACCTCATACTTCATACCTCATACTTCATACCTCATACTTCATAC
>CAYMKE010000178.1:0-7120 GCA_964390955.1 uncultured Bacteroidales bacterium
TAAACTGCGCATTTTGGGGCTTCGCAAGCCTCGTTATCGAACATTATGATCCAAATTGACTCTATGGATGGACTCTATATAGAGCCATATTTATATATAAAAGAATCCAGGAACAATTCTTTTTGTTTATCCAAAAATGGTTTATACCCGGCTTTTGAAAATAATCTGAACCTGGATGAAGGGGTGTTATTTATATCTATCACGTATAATTTTCCGTCTTTTTGATGCCGTATGGCATCCAGTTCTCCAAATTCAAGGCCCACGGCTCGACAAAGTTTTTGAATCAGTTTTGTTTCGGTGCCGGATAAAACCTCATGCCGGGGTTTTATCTCCCCTTCTATGGCAATGCTGAAGCGATTATTAACAGAGCGGTACTGCAGAAAGACCAAGGGGAATTTATTTGCAATAACCGGTATTCGAATGTCTTCATGCTTGCCGTTTTCTTTCAGGTTATCCAGCGGAATCTGGTATACAAACCTGTCGTCTTTTTCTGATACAGGACAGTCAATGATCTCTCCATCATGTAATGCATTAATATTGCTTTTTTTAACACATTTACCCTGGTATTGCAAGGGGTCAACAAATGTTGAATATCCAAAAATTTCACGGAATTTCTGATCAACATGTTTTTTGCTGATATCTCTGATATTTAAATTAATAACCCGTTTATCCTTATGTATCTCTTCCAGTTTTTGAAATTCGTTAAGATATGTTCCATATTCCCAGTAAATGGCAACATCGAATTTACGGTTTATATTGTTTGTTAAATTAAAATGCATGTGTCTGCAAAGCTTGTAAATCGATGATTTTCTACTTGGTAAATGAGGATAGGCAAGTATGGTACGGGACTTGAATTTATTTTTGAAAAAGTTTTCAAGTTCCTGGAATGTAAATATGATGTCTTTTAAGATGATTTCGGGAAGTGGTGTTTTCCTCGTGTACCTGTTTTTGATCCCCCGGCGATATTTTTTTAGAAAATACATAATGATCAGAATGATTTTTTATCCTGCAAACCTACATAAATTTTTTTGAACTGTTTTAATGCAGTCTTTATTGTAAAATTTTGTTCCACGAAATGCCTTCCGTTTTCTCCTAATGTATGTCTTAATTGCTTGTTATTCGCCAACATAATTATTTTATCCGTAAATTGTTCAATGTTTTTATGTTCAATCAGGTATCCTGTTTCATTGTGACGGATGATTTCGGGATTGCTGCTGACATCAAATCCTATGACAGGTTTTTTACATGCCATTGCTTCTACCAATACATACCCAAATCCTTCCCATAATGAGGGCAGCACAAAGATATCCAGGGGTTGCATAAATGATTTTATGTCGGGTACAAATCCGGTGAATATAATGTTTTCATTCACGTGTTTTTGTTTTGCATAAGCCAAAATTTTTTCTTTGAGTTCCCCTTCTCCCGCGATAAGTATTTTGAAATCAATACCTGCATTTTTTAATTTTTCAGCGATATCTACCAGGTATAGCTGGCCTTTTTGTTTGACCAGTCTTCCGGCATTTCCAATGATCAATTCTTTGCCGGATGGCTTGTATATCTCTACTGTGTCTTTATTGTCATATTCTTCAAGGTCAATGCCATTATAAATGACATTGATTTTTTCAGGATCAATGAGAGATTCATTGTTTTGAAGAATGGTATCACGTGTTTTTAATGAATTGGCTAACACCCCGGTAATAATATGACGAAACAGGAACCTGTTAAGCCATGTATTCCTTACAGGTATGGCGCTGCCGCGACGGTATATGATGTGTTTCACTCCGGCAAACCGTGCAGCAATGCCGGCAGCTTTTAAATCTGATGGTAAATTCAATATAAGAAGATGTGTGCGTTGTTGTTTTAAAAACCGGTACAGGCTATACATCTTAAATGGATTGATAAAACTGACATTGCTTATTTTAAAAACAGAATACGGGATTTTGTTTTTCAGGGCTTTTTTAAGCAAACTGCCTTTGGGATGACAGGCAATCATGACATGATATCCTTCAAGGAAAAGCCTGGAGGCAAAATCCAGATGCCATTTTTCCCCGCCGCCCCATGCTTTGTTGCTGTTAAAAAAACAGATGTTTTTACCGGTTGCCATGTAATCTTTTTAATTTACTATATTTTAAGAATTTGGCATGTGCTGAATTCATGCTAATCACAAGGCCGTAAAAGCCGTCGAGAAATCCTGCTTTAATAAAATAATTGCGGATAAATTTTATGAAGGGGCTTAACAGGATTTTGAACACGGATACGTTCCTGCCTTGCTCATAAAGCTGGTGTGAGCTTATGTCGGTAAATTTATTGATCTGATCAATATGCTGCCCGATCGTGAAAAAAGAATAATGCAGTAAATCGCCTTTTAAATAGTGTATCCTGGAATGTTTTTCCATCATAATCTTATCATGCGGATTTACACCTCCCCAATTTCCTTTTCGACGGTCCAGCAAACGAAGCTTTTTATCAGGGTACCACCCGCAGTGCCTGATCCATTTCCCGCAATAGTTCGTTAAGCGGTTGAAATAATAGCCGTCATATTCCCAGTTTTGTTTGACTTTTTTTATGCTTTCCTTTAATTCAGGAGATAATACTTCATCGGCATCTAATGATAATACATGTGGGTTTGCAGCATGAGAAAGGGCTTTGTTTTTTTGTTGTATATGCCCTTCAAACGGGTGCTCAATAAATTTTACGTTGAATTGCCTGCAAATACTTTTGGTTTTATCCGTTGAAAACGAATCTACTACAACAATTTCGTCAGCAATATCCTGAACAGATTCAAGACACTTGCCAATCATTTTTTCTTCATTATATGTTATGATTACGACAGATAATGGGGGCATAGGTTTAAAATCGGTGGTTTTAGCTTGAAATTATATTGAATATTATAAATAAAATTAATAAATACAAAGTTAAAAAACTAAATATTGCTGTTTAAATTTTATAAAATATATTGTTTATTCCTGATAATACACCCGTTTTACTCTTCCTGAAATGCTTGTCAGGATTTCATATGGGATGGTATTCAATTGGTTTGCCAATACAGAAATGGGTTGTTGTTTGCCGAAAACAATGACTTCATCGCCGGGTTTTACATCCAGGCCGGTAATATCAATCATGGTAATGTCCATACATACATTGCCGATAATAGGGGCAAAATGCCCATTCACTATAAAATTCCCCTTTCCTTTGCTTAGCATCCTGTTAATGCCGTCAGCATATCCGATCGGGACTACCCCAATGGTTGTGTCGCAGCTTAATTTACCCTGCCTGCCATACCCGATGGTTTCCGTAGAAGGCACTTGTTTAATCTGGGCTATATAGGTTTTTAATGTACTGATATGTTCAACATTTGATGCGTCTATAGCACTGATCCCGTATATTCCAATGCCCAGGCGCACCATGTCATACTGGGCATGTGTAAAACGTTCTATTCCGGAAGAATTTAGTATGTGACGATCAACAGGGTAACCAAGGGATGCAAGGATTTTATCACTCATCTTTTCAAACCGTTTGATCTGTAAATAGGTAAAGTCATCATGTTTAGGAGAATCACTTGCAGCAAGATGTGAAAATACAGATTTTACCCTGATGTTTTTGGTTTGTTTCAGTACAGCAATCAATTCATCCAGTTGATCTTCATAAAATCCTAATCTGTTCATTCCTGTATCAATTTTAACATGTACCGGATAAAATGTTTCACTACCCATTTTGTCAATTGCTTTATTAAAGGAATATAAACCTTGTAGATCAAATATTTCAGGTTCCAGTTCATGATTGAGCATCATTTCAAAACCAGATGAATCAGGGTTCATGACCATAATTGGTAAGTTAACGCCTGCGTTTCTTAATGCTATGCCTTCATCTGCAAATGCAACGCCTAAATAATCAACATGCTGGTATTGTAACATGTGGGCTATTTCATATGATCCGCTGCCATATGAGAATGCCTTTACCATCACCATCATTTTTGTTGTTGAAGAGAGCAATGATTTAAAATAATTCAGGTTGTGCTGAAGTGCATTGAGATTGATTTCCAAAACAGTACGATTCATTTTTTCTTCAAGCAGTGTGCTGATGCGCTCGAATTTAAATATTCGGGCACCCTTTAACAGAATGGCTTCATTTTGAAAGGTAAGCCTTGAAAACTCCTTTAAAAAAGCCTGAGTGGAATCATAAAAAATCCCCGGTATTGAAAATGCATCTCTGTGTTCAGTAATTGCTTTTCCGATACCGATCAAACGGTCAATTTGTTTATTTTTGATAAGCAAAGCCACTTCTTTGTAAAGCGTTTCAGCCGGTTTTCCTGTTTGCAGAATGTCTGATAAAATAAGTGTCTTATGGGGATGTTGGTGCTGTTGTTCAAGAAAATCAAGTGCAATGCTTAATGATCCGGTATCAGAATTATAACTGTCATTTATGATGGTGCAGTTGTTGATTCCCTTTTTCATTTCCAGCCTCATCCCAATGGGTGATAGTGAATGCATTCTTCGCTTAATAATGTCGAAAGAATATCCTAATAACACCATCATGCTGCACACATGCATTATGTTTTCCAGTGATGCTTTATCCGTGAATGGTATTTCAATTTGATGTGCTTGATTTTTGTAATTTAAAACGATTTTTGTTTTGTTTTTTTCAACGAACGTTTTAATAACCTGAAGATCACCATGAGGGGAATAAGACCAGGTGAAATGATTGATGTTTTTTAGTTTGTTCGAATGTGTAATTGCTTTATCTATTTTTTTATGGTCTTTACAGTATATTAAATGATTTGAATGATAAAATAATTTCAGTTTTTCATTGATTTTTTCTTGTATATGTTGAAAATTTTCCTGATGTGCTTCACCAATATTTGTGAATATTCCTATTTCCGGATGAATAATTTTTTGCAATCGCTCCATTTCTCCCGGTTTTGAAATACCAGCTTCAATAATCCCCAGGTCATATTCATTTTCAAGCTGCCACACAGAGTGCGGTACGCCAACCTGTGAATTATAGCTTCTGGGGCTTCTGGCTATTTTGTATTCTGCTGACAATGATTGAAAAAGCCATTCTTTTACAATGGTTTTGCCATTGCTTCCGGTGATCCCAACTACAGGATGTTCAAATTGGTTCCTGTGATGGGCCGTGAGTATCTGAAGTGCATCTAATGTATCCTGAACTTGTATAAATGTTGCTTTTTCTTTCAATTTCGCTGGTATATCATTCACAACAAAACATATAACCCCTTTTTTTATGAGAGCTTCTATATAATGATGCCCGTCATGCCGTTCACCCCGTATTGCAAAAAAAAGGCTGCCTTCCGGGAAGGCCAGTTTCCGGCTGTCGGTTAATATATGATGTATTGATTGGTTGCTGTTGCCTGTAACAGAACCATTTACAATATTTGCTATGATGTTTGCTGTATATTCTTTCACACTGGAAATATAAAAAATTAATTTAACAGCATATAATAATTTATTTATTGTAATGTTTTAAAGTTAAATCCTGATTCAGGATAAATTACAAAATTAGCTAAAAAAATGCAGGATATTGAATGATGGATTATAAAAACACATTTGAACAGATGTATGAAGATATGGATCATCTTAAAGCGTTACTTAAAAAATTCCAATCTTCAGATTCTGATGAAATACATAGGATTGAAATAGATATTGCTTTAGGAAAACTGAGAGATATCTATGATATGTTTTCCTTGATGGGAAGGTCATTAGAGTTGGGAGAAAGCGAACACGAAAAAACGGAGAAGGGTGAGAAACCGGGGAAAGCTGTTCCTGATAAAGGAAATGACAATTCAGTAATGGAAAAACCGGAGCAAGATCAAAAGAAAGAAATTGAATTGGAAACTGAACAACAAGCTGCATCTGAACCCGAAGAAGAGATAGAGGAACAGGAGGAGGTTATTGCAGATGAGAAAGAAGAACAACCAATGATTAAAAAAGAAAAACAGGCTGGGAAAATTTTTGCAGACAGGTTTTCGGCTCCTGAAAATCAGATCAATGAGACAATTGGCAGAAGTAAAATACAGACCGATTTATCTTCAAGGCTTCAATCCAAGCCGATCACAGATATTAATAAAGCACTGGGTGTAAATGATAAATTTTTGTTTGCCAAAGAATTATTTAATGGTGATAAAGCCAGGTTTAAAGAAACCATTGATGTTGTAAATAATGCCAATGATTTTGATGAGGCCATGAATTATATCAATGAAAATTTTGCATGGGATATGGATAACCCCTATGCTAAAATGTTTATTGATTTGGTTAACAGGAAATATAACACTTGACAGGTATTTTTATGGATACAAATACATCTTCCAAATTATATATTGTTCCAACTCCTATTGGAAATTTTAACGACATTACATACAGGGCGGTTGAAATTTTTCAACAGGCAGATTTTATATTAGCCGAAGATACGAGGAAAACACATCATTTATTACAACATTTTAATATTGAAAATTCGCTGCAGCCATATCATACCTTTAATGAGCATCAGCAGGTTTCCAGGTTAATAGAAGTATTAAAAAAAGGGAAAACGATAGCACTATGTTCAAATGCAGGTACTCCGGGCATTTCAGATCCGGGGTTTTTAATTGTCCGGGAGTGCATCAAAGAAAACATTCCGGTGGAAACACTACCCGGCGCTACTGCCTTTGTTCCTGCCCTTGTAGTATCAGGGCTTCCATGTGATCGTTTCTGTTTTGAAGGTTTTTTACCTCATAAAAAAGGAAGAACCAAACGGATAAAAGAATTAACAACAGAAAAGCGGACAATGGTATTTTATGAATCGCCCCACCGGGTAGTGAAAACGCTTCAACAATTTATTAAATATTTTGGGGCCGGCAGGCAGGCAAGTATTTCAAGAGAGATTACAAAAATCCATGAAGAAACACAAAGAGGTACTTTACAAGAACTCTGTAATCTATTTGAAAAACGAAACAAACTTAAAGGGGAATTTGTATTGATCGTTGAAGGAAATAAAGGAAGTTAAAATTTTACATGGTTTATTAAAAACGTAATATTCTGAATATCGTTTGTGCGCTCTAAACTGATGTTTGTGGGCCCACCTGGACTCGAACCAGGGACCACCTGATTATGAGTCAGGTGCTCTA
>CAYMKE010000179.1:0-7050 GCA_964390955.1 uncultured Bacteroidales bacterium
TTATATCCTCTATACCTCTATATCCTTTATACCTTTCTTTCCCTTTTATAATCATCCGCGTGTGTGTCAAAAGCTTTATCATGGAAGTTTCATTGTATTTTAAAATCTCTCTAAGATAATCAAGATTATTCATTTTTTTATCTAATAATAATCTTCTTTTACCACAGGAGGCTTCAATTCATGCTCTGTAAATTTAATCCGCTGAATTTTAGCAAGTTGTCACATAAAAAAATACCAGTTTTTGAAAATACTTTTTAAACTATTTTCTTTGTTTCTAAAAATTTAAAACAAAAATTGCTCCTGTAATAATAGGAAATGCAGAAAAAATTTTTATATTTACCTTTAATTTGAAAGCTCATCTTCATTCTTATTCATTAATCAAAAATCTAAAATACTATTTCATGGGGAAAAAAGAGAAGAAAACATTTGTTGTAGATACCAATGTATTATTGCATGATTACAGAAGTATTTTTAACTTTGAAGAGCATGATGTGATCATTCCGATTGTAGCTCTTGAGGAATTAGACAAATTTAAAAAAGGAAATAACCAGATAAATTTTAATGCACGTGAATTCACGCGTGAATTGGATAAGCTTTCCGGTGATTCTTTATTTCACGGAGGAGTATCCCTGGGAAAAGGAAAGGGGCGGCTAACCATTGAAACGGCCAAACCAATGGATAAGCAATTAAAACTTTCTTTTCCTGAAAACACTCCTGATCACCGGGTTTTAGCCATTGCAGAATATATCCATAAGAAACAAAACGGAAATAAGGTTGTATTAATTTCTAAGGATATTAATCTGCGAATGAAAGCCAAATCCATTGGCATCATGGCACAAGATTATGAGAGTGATAAAGTCAGGAATATCGAAGAATTATTTAAAAACATCATCACATTAGAAAATGTGAATGATGACCTTATTCAGCAATTATATAACCAGGAAGAAGGGGTTTCTGCATCTGAATTTAAATTTAAAGAAACACCTGTTCCCCATCAATATTTTATCCTCAAAAGTTCAAAAGCCAGTGCATTGGCACATTATGATCCTGAAACCGAGACATTAACAAGGGTGTCCAAGAAAAAGATGATGGGCATAGACCCCCGTAATGCCGAACAAACATTTTCGCTGGATGCTTTACTTAGGCCGGATATTAATCTGGTTGCCCTGAGCGGCCGGGCCGGTACCGGTAAAACATTGATCGCGCTAACTGCTGCGCTCCATCAAAGCAAAACATACAACCAAATTTACCTTGCAAGGCCTGTTGTTCCACTGGCAAACAGAGACTTAGGGTTCCTGCCCGGAGATGCCCTGGAAAAAATCGGTCCTTACATGCAGCCACTGTATGATAACCTGGCTGTGATCAAAAATAAATTCAAACCCCAAAGCAAAGAATTCATAGAAATTGAAGAAATGCAAAAAAATGAAAAGCTTGTCATTTCGCCACTTGCATATATCAGGGGCCGGAGTTTATCAAATATATTTTTTATTGTTGATGAAGCTCAAAACTTAACTCCCCACGAAATCAAAACCATTATAACAAGAGCAGGAGAAGGAACAAAGATGGTCTTTACAGGGGATATTGAACAGATTGACTCTCCTTATCTCGATTCACAATCCAACGGTTTGTCATATTTAACAGAAAAGATGAAAGGCCAAAACCTGTTCGCACACATTAATTTAGTAAAAGGAGAACGAAGCCAGCTTGCCGAATTGGCAAGTACGATTTTGTAAATCAAATTATTTATTTTATCTTTATAAATGCATGGAAAATAAAACACTACATATTGCCCGCCATGGAAAATCATCATGGAAATATGAAAATGTGCTTGATATAGACCGTCCTTTAAAAAATAAAGGCATCGGGAATACATACCTGATGGCTGAAAAAATAAAAGGAAAAATCAAGCCTGACTTAATCATTTCTAGTCCGGCCAACCGGGCCATCCATACAGCTACAATATTTGCACGCATGCTCAATTACCCGATGGACAAAGTAGATTTGAACAAAATACTTTATAATCATCATGAAGAAGTGATTTTAAATTTTATTTCCAAATCAGATGATCAAATCAACTCTTTATTCATTGTGGGGCACAATCCTGAATTCACAAACCTTGCTAATTATTTTTTGAAAAAAAACATTGATAAAATACCTACTTCAGGAATTGTTAGCATCATTTTTGATATAAATAAATGGACTGAAATATCAAAAGAAAAGGTTCAATCTTTTTCTTTTTACCATCCACAAAAATCAAATTAATTTTAAAAGGTCCAAAAAAAACGTCACCCCGAATTGATTTATAAATAACTTAATGTATGTCAAGCAGTGAAATCATAAATAGAGAAATTAGTTGGCTGTCATTTAATCACAGGGTATTGCAGGAGGCAGAGGACCCGAATGTCCCGCTTATTGAACGGGTCCGTTTTTTAGGTATTTTCTCCAATAACCTCGATGAATTTTTTAAGGTCCGTGTTGCAACCATCAAAAGGATGATTGACCTGCATGTGCAACCGATTAAAACTACCGGTGATAAACCCACCAAAATACTTAAACAAATACATGAAACCGTTATGGATTTACAGGAAGAATTTGGAGAAACCTATGCCAAAATATTACAGGAGTTAGAAAGGGAAAATATTTATATATTGAATGAAAAAAATCTGGATGAACAAAAAGGGAGGTTTGTCAAAGAATATTTCAATGATAATGTAATGCCGACATTGTCCACCATTCTTCTGAATAATACACCTCCACCAATATTAAAAGATAAAACCATATATCTTGCAACAAAATTAACCAATACCAAAACGGGTGATGTCCAATATGCATTGATTGAAGTACCCCCTAAAGCATTGTCGCGTTTTGTTATTCTTCCTCCAGAAAAAAACAAGAAATTCATAATACTTCTTGACGATGTGATAAGATATTGTTTATGCGACATTTTTTCCATGTTCGATTTTGACCAATTTGAAGCGTATACCATAAAATTAACCAGGGACGCAGAATTAGACATTGATAATGACCTGTCAAAAAGTTTTTTGGAAAAAATATCCAAAGGAATTGCAGGACGTGAAAAAGGCCAGCCAACAAGGTTTATTTATGACAACAGGATGCCTGATGATCTTTTTGAATACATGACAAACAAAATGCAATTCACTAAATATGACAATTTAATTCCTGGTGGAAGGTATCATAACTTCAGTGATTTTATGGATTTTCCGAATATGGGAAGGCCTGATTTAGAACATGAAAAAATAACCCCGCTCACGCATAAATCATTTAAAGGCCAATCAAGCCTTCTGAATGTCATTGAAAAAAAAGATATATTGCTGCATTATCCGTATTACAGCTTTGGACAATATATCTACCTGTTAAGAGAAGCAGCTATTGATCCTAATGTTGTATCCATCAAAACCACCATTTATAGAACAGCTAAACATTCAAAAGTTATTAATGCCTTGATAAATGCTGCTAAAAATAATAAAAAAGTTACCGTAAATATTGAGCTTCGCGCCCGTTTTGATGAAGGCTCGAACATACATTGGTCTAAAAAATTACAGGATGCAGGAGCAAAAGTACTTTTTGGCATTGACGGATTAAAAGTACATTCAAAGCTTGTTCTCATCACAAAAAAAATTGACAATGAATATAAACAATATGGCGGCGTAGGGACTGGTAATTTTCATGAAGGCACAGCCAAAATTTATTCGGATTTTTTACTTTTTACAACAGACCGGCGTATAACACGGGAAATTGACCGTGTTTTTGATTATTTTGAAAACACGTATCAAAATTATGCCTTCAAATACCTTTTGGTCTCTCCGCTAAACCAGCGACGGCGGATTATGAAACTGATAGATAATGAAATTATAAATGCACTAACAAACAAACCAGCCTATATCATTTTTAAATTAAACAGCCTGGTTGACAAGGAAATCATCAATAAATTATACCAGGCCAATGAAGCCGGAGTAAAAACATTCTTAATTGTCAGGGGTATTTGTTCGTTAATCCCTGGTGTGCCGGGTATGAGTGAAAATATTCGGGCTGTCAGCATTGTAGATAAATTCCTTGAACATACCCGGATTTTCGTCTTTTGTAATAATAACGATGAACAATATTATCTTTCATCAGCAGACATTATGCCCCGGAACCTTGACCATCGTGTAGAAGTATCTGCTCCTGTCTTTGATCCCGATTTACAAAAAGAAATACAAGACTTTTTAGCGATCCAACTCAATGATAATGTAAAAGCAAGAATTATTGACGAACAACAAAAGAACCAATATAAAATTGACGGTAAAAAAGATAAGATAAGATCACAAGTTACCCTTTACGATTATTATAAACGAAAAGAAGAAGACAAAGGAAAAAGAAAATTTTATATTTGCTGATTGTTTTTTTTAACGGCGCTTTATGTCTTTGAAAACAACCAATGTTTAAAACTTAATAATAAACATATGAACCGAACATGTAAAAAATAATCATTTTTTGCACACACGAGAATGATTATTTTTTACTTGCGAGCTCCATATGACCATTGAAAAATAAAAAATAAACATATGAAAAAAACAGCCTTTATTCTTGTAATATCCTTCGCAATGGGTATACATTCTAAGGGCCAAAACAGCCTCAGTATTGGAGCAAAGGGAGGCCTGAATATCGCAAGGCTGACCAATATGGGAAGTGCTTCTACAACGTTGGGCGGTTTTGGCGAAAGTATAGAAACAAAATCATTGATTTTACCCCATGGCGGTATGTATTTATGGTGGGATGTTTCAGATCAAGCTTTTTTTGTATCTGAATTAATGTATTCGATGGAAGGGGTAAAAGTAATTGAAAGCACATCAGGTCTGGATTTAAATACAAAAACAACGTCAACAACACATTTGCATTATATTAAATTACCGGTTATGTTAAAATTTTGGGCAGCAGAAAATTTTTCTATAGGCGCCGGGCCCTTTTTCGGATATTTGACAGGAGCAAGCAATACAGAAGAAACAATAACTAACAACAAAAAATATACAACCACAACAACCACAACAACAGGACTTAACAATGCTGAATCCGGATTGCTGCTTGACCTGAATTACAATCTTGATATAGGTTTAAATATTGGGTTGCGTTATGCAACAGGCCTTACTGATGTAGATGAAGATGCTAAGAATAAACATACATCATCTGTAGTACAGTTATATGCCGGGTGGCATTTCACGGAATAACAAGGCCTGAAAAAATAAACCCGGCATAATATTTGATATAAAAAATAAGAACCCAAAATTTTACCAACAAACTTAACAGACTTCTAATCTCTGAGTGGAGAATAGAATATGTATCAATCACAAGGCAATGAGTATACATGTAAAATAATATTTTTTTAACCCAAAAACGTTTATCATTATGGCAAAATCAACCATTTCTTTAGAAGCTAATATGAGCCACAAATTTAAAACCGAGGTTTCATGTTCGCATAATTTTATTATTGACCAGCCACGAAGTGGTGGTGGTGAAAATTTAGGCCCCAATCCATTAGAGATTTTTTTAAGTTCTCTTGCCGGCTGTTTTTGCGCAATTGGCAGAATCATCGCAAATCAAAAACAATTGCCATTGCGTAGTATCAACGCGAAAATAGAAGGAGAAATTGATAAGGACTTTTTACTTGGAAAGACACAAGACGGGAGAGCAGGTTTTACTAAAATCATAAGCCATATTACCATAGATGCTGATATGAGCAATGATGAAAAACAACAATTCCTCGAGGAAATCGAAGAACGCTGCCCAATCTATGATAATATGATGAATGAAACTGTATTAGACACCAAATTAGTGTAATATAAAGCAAGCAAGACTGCCACGAAGTATTTTTTGTCCAACTTTTCGCGATAAATCTTTTGAGGCAGTCTCTTTTTTTAAAATAGTTCTATATTTAGTCTTCTTTTTATATTAAATAATGACAAAATATTTTTATATATGTATTCTCTTTGCTGTTATATTAAATCAACCGGTATATAACCAGGAAAGCAATAACAATGACAGAAGTCCAAACCTGCAATCATACACACCTTCGGCATTGCTGGACAAACAACAAATAGAATTTAAACATTTTAACAATTTATATACACAGACCTCGCAATTCACATCCTCAGGTTCTATTGTCAAAATAAAAAATCCCGATATTCCCGGAAGTATTGCCCGAAAAACATACTTTACTTCAATCAACCAATTTCTTTATGGCCTTTCTCCAGTCCTTAATATTGGTTTTGATTTATGGTTTAAATCCGTAAGGTTCAGCGATAATACGTCCAATTCACCTTTACATGTTTTACGGTTTAACAACGACCCGTATTCCAGAACAGCGATCACTGGTTTGGGCCCGAAAATCAAAATAGCCCCTTTCAGGCAGTGGGCTGGTTTTTCAATCCAATCTACTTTATTATTCCCTTTAGACAAAGACCTCGAAAGCACAAATTCCAACAAGCCTTTCCTTGAACATGACCGCATATTGTGGCTCACTCAATTTTTTTATGACCATCGCCTGAATAATGATTTTCAATTATTTTTTCAACTTGCTCCATGGGTGTCTTTTGTCAGAAATTCTTATAGGACAAACAATGCTATTGAAACCCCTGTAAGCGGATTTGTTAATTATTTTTATAATAACAGGATCACCATTTATGCAATGACAGAATATTGGCCATCCCATTACAGCCCAAAAGAACAATCATTTGCACTTTTTTATTCATATTTTATCCAATCCGGCATTGGTGCTAAATATCAACTTATCCCCGGAACATTGGAATTAGAATTACTCTATGCAGATTTTTGGAATGGTAGTGAGGGCCAGGGAGCAGGCCATTCTTTTAACCTGGGATTCAGATTACTGAATTAATCATTTTTAAAAATAACGGATGAACCGAGCCACGACTAAAATATTAGTCACACTCCGAAATGATTATTAATATGCTCATCGCGATGAGAAAGTCAAAATATAAACTGATGGTGAGCTCCATCCCGTAATACGGGACAAGTAATGACCATTGAACTAAG
>CAYMKE010000180.1:0-7030 GCA_964390955.1 uncultured Bacteroidales bacterium
GCGGGCTTAGGCGCCTTGCATCTGCACAAAGCTAATGGCATGAATGTTCCGGGTTTAATAAAACAATCCATTTTTGTAAAAAATATTCACAAAAAAGCAATTTTTAATGAAAAAATAAAAGAATTTAACAATAAAAATTTACTATTAATAAATTTATTCGTATATTTGTAAACAAATTGTAATATGAAAACAAATTGTGCACATATCAACATGATTTCAATAATTAAATCTACGCCTTTGGTTCAATGGTGAGGATGTATTCAATTAATTAAAATATATAAAGCCATTCTCACCATGACGAATGGCTTTTTCATTGATATATGATTTTAAATGCAACAACAAATGAACAGATCAAAAGGATTATACAGACCGGAATTAGAACATGACAATTGCGGGATTGGATTTGTCGTAAATGTAAAGGGCAAACCATCTCACCGGATAGTGGAACAGGGCCTGGAAGTTCTCCATAACCTGAGCCATCGCGGAGCCGAGCTTGCAGACAATAAAACAGGCGATGGAGCCGGTATTACCATTCAAATTCCGCGCGACTATTATCTGATCGAAGGGATTGATTTGCCACAGGAAGGAGAATATGGAACAGGGCTTCTATTTCTTCCTAAAGACAAAAAGGAAGCTTCATACTGCAAAGAACAGCTGAATCGAATTCTCAGGGAAGAAGGACTGGAAGTAATAACATACCGGAAAGTTCCCGTAGATCATACTCAACCCGGAGAAATATCATTGCAGGCAGAACCATACATCGAACAAGTGTTTGTGACTTCTTCATATGAACAACAACGTTTTGAAATTAAGCTATATATAGCCAGAAAACGCATTGAAAAAGAAATAAGGACATCCGGTTTAAAATATAAAGATGCTTTTTATATCCCCAGCTTATCAAACAGGGTGATTGTATTCAAAGGAATGCTCACGGCCAACCAATTAGGAAAATATTATAAAGACCTGCAGGACGAACGGGTAAAAACAGCCATAGCCCTTGTGCATTCACGATTTAGTACCAATACTTTTCCTTCATGGGTATTGGCGCAACCATTCCGATTCCTTGCTCACAATGGAGAAATCAACACCATCAAAGGAAATAAATTCTGGATGGAAGCCAGGGAGTCATTAATGAAATCAGATTTATTTAAAGATGATATGGAGAAAATATTCCCCATCATCACACCCGGTGGATCTGATTCTGCAACATTTGATAATGCACTCGAGTTCTTTTATATGACAGGAAAACCTTTGCCTCTGATCATGGCCATGATGATTCCCGAATCATGGAATGAAAAAAACCCGTTACCGGATGACCTGAAAGCATTTTATGAATACTATTCAACATTTATGGAACCCTGGGACGGGCCTGCTTCTATGATTGTAACCGACGGCAGGTACGTAGGAGGAATGCTCGACAGAAACGGACTGAGGCCTTCACGGTACGTACTCACAGATGATGATGTAATGGTCATGGGGTCCGAAGTTGGTGTACAGGTATTTCCTCCTGAAAAAATAAAAGAAAAGGGACGGCTTAAACCAGGAAAAATCCTTATTGTTGATACAAAAGAAGGAAAAATAAAATACAACGACGAATTAAAAGACGAATTAAAGTCCAGACACCCCTACCGGAAATGGCTCGATGAAAACAGAGTAGCACTGGATAAAATAAAAGTCGGCAAAAAAGTAGATGCAGTCCTGGGTGATGAACATAACACATATCTTCATTCCTTTGGGTATTCAAAAGAAGATATTGATGTGTTGATCAAACCAATGGCCACAACAGGAAAAGAACCCGTTGCTTCAATGGGAAACGACACCCCGATTGCTGCTTTGTCAAAGCAGCCTCAGCGTTTATTCAATTATTTCAAACAGCTTTTTGCCCAGGTCACCAATCCGGCTATAGACCCAATCAGGGAAGAACTGGTAATGACACTCACCGGGTATATCGGATCATTAAAAAAGAACCTGCTGGAGGAAATTCCCGAACATTGCAAAATGATAAAATTTACAGACCCTGTTGTTACTAATAAAACACTTTCCATTATAAAATCTTTACAATACAAAGGATTTGCCAACCAAAGCATTGCTATGCATTTTCCAGCCGACCAGGGGCATAAAGGCCTGGAAAAATCTATTAATAAGATGTGTCTGGAGGCAGAAAAAGCAGTAGATGCAGGAAATAATTACATCATATTATCAGACAGGGACATCACAAAACAAAAAGCGCCCATCCCCTCATTACTTGCCGTTTCTGCTGTACATCATCATTTGATAAAAAAGAGAAAACGGCTGCAAGTGGCGATCATCGTTGAAACAGCAGAAGCAAGGGAAGTCATGCATTTTGCATTATTATTCGGATTTGGGGCAAGCCTTGTTAACCCGTACATGAGCTATGCCATCATCGCCGACCTCATCAAACATCAAAAAATTCAAGTAGATCAGGAAACAGCAGAAAAAAATTATATCAATGCAGTAAATAAAGGTGTACTCAAAATATTATCTAAAATGGGCACATCTACCCTGAGAAGCTACAGGGGAGCCCAGATATTTGAAGCATTAGGGATTAATAACGATGTGATAGATAAATATTTTGAAGGCACTATCTCGAGGATTGGAGGCATCGGACTGGATGAAATAGCCCGGGAAACCATTCAACCACATCAAAAAGCATTTGAACCAAACGGGAATGATGACATTTTGCCTGGCTATGGAATCTATAAATACCGGCGAGACAGGGAAAAACATGCCTGGTCACCCGAAGCCATTGGCTTATTACAATGGTCTACCAAAACAGGTGATTATAAAAAATTTAAAGAGTTTTCTGATCAGATCAACAACAAGAAAATTTCGGACCCATTATTTATACGTGATTATTTCAAAATTAAATCCAATCCTATTGACATTTCAGAAGTAGAACCGGCTACTGAAATCATGAAGAGGTTTGTTACCGGAGCCATGTCTTTCGGTTCCATCAGCCGCGAAACACATGAAACCATGGCCATTGCCATGAACAGGATCGGCGCCCGCAGCAATACAGGCGAAGGAGGCGAAGACCCGGAACGGTTTACTCCACTGCCATCCGGTGATAATCCACGGAGTGCCATCAAACAAGTGGCATCGGGAAGGTTTGGAGTAACCAATTATTATCTTATCAATGCTGATGAGATACAAATCAAAATATCACAAGGCGCTAAACCCGGTGAAGGAGGACAACTTCCGGGACATAAGGTAAATGAAGTCATTGCAAAAACACGGCATTCAACACCCGGGATCACATTGATATCCCCTCCCCCACATCATGATATCTATTCGATTGAAGATTTGAAACAACTCATCTTCGATTTAAAAAATGTAAATCCCAATGCAGAAATAAGTGTAAAGCTGGTTTCAGAAACAGGCGTAGGCACAATTGCTGCCGGAGTAGCCAAAGCCACAGCAGACAGAATCCTGATCAGCGGATATGAAGGAGGTACCGGCGCAAGCCCTGTCAGCTCTATTAAACATGCCGGACTACCCGTAGAAATAGGACTTTCTGAAACTCAGCAAACGCTTGTATTAAACAACCTCCGGGGCAAAGTGAGACTGCAAACTGACGGACAGCTTAAAACAGGAATGGATGTTGTACTGACAGGATTGTTAGGAGCTGATGAGTTTGGTTTTGGCACCTCTGCCCTTGTAGTGTTGGGATGTGTGATGATGCGCAAATGTCATCTCAACACATGCCCTGTTGGTGTGGCTACACAGGATGAAAAATTAAGAAAACGTTTCCTGGGTAAAGCCGATTACCTGGTGAATTTTTTTCAGTTTTTGGCTCAGGAAATACGGGAGATCATGGCAGAAACAGGGGTGCGTAAATTTGAAGAACTTATTGGCAGAACAGATTTACTATATGTGAATCCTGATATCAAACTGGGCAAGGCATCCAATTTTGATTTTTCTAAGATCATTTATTATCCAAAAAAAGAAGCTGAACAGTATCCTATTTCTCAAAAGACAACCCAGGCCCATCATATTGATACGGTAATGGACAGAGAACTGATCAAAGAAACAAGTCCTGCAATGGACGGAAAAATTATTCACCTCAAAAAAACCATTACCAACATTGACCGTACTACAGGCGCTATGTTGTCCGGTGAAATATCAAAACAAAAAGGCATCAATGCTTTGCCTGAAGATACGATTAATATAAATTTTGATGGTTCTGCCGGACAAAGCTTTGGAGCTTTTCTTGTAAATGGGATAACATTTCATTTAAAAGGTGATTCCAATGATTATATTGGTAAAGGTTTGTCTGGTGGAAAAATTATAGTGAAAAAACCCGAAGAATCTCCATTCAAAGCCAACGAAAATGTGATCATTGGAAATGTGGCTTTATATGGGGCAACCAGTGGTGAATTATATGTAAACGGACTCGCTGGCGAACGCTTTGCAATACGTAACAGTGGTGCAAAAGCCGTTGTAGAAGGCGTTGGTGATCATGGATGCGAATATATGACAGGCGGCAAAGTAGTGGTACTGGGCAGGACGGGAAGAAATTTTGCAGCAGGAATGAGCGGTGGAATTGCTTATGTTCTTGATCTGAAAGGCAATTTCGATTACTTCTGCAATATGGAAATGGTAGAATTGTCGCTGCTCGACACAAGAGAAGACATCAATGAATTGAAAACAATGATCAATCATCATCTCAAATACACCCAGAGTGAAATAGCAACAGAAATACTGGATCATTGGGAAGACTATGAAAGTAAATTCATTAAAGTGATTCCGTTTGAATACAAGAAAATTCTTGAAGAGCAAAAAATTAAGGAAATAAACTCGAAGATAAAAGAGTTAGAACAAGAGTAGGCTGTTGTCAATTTAGTAACTTAAAAATTTGAATTATGGCAGATCCAAAAGGATTCATGAAATATAATCGTAAAGAAGCAGGCAATCGTTCTGTTAAAGAACGTGTAAGGGACTTTGGAGAAGTAGAACAAACATTAGACACAGAAGAACGGATCAGGCAGGCTGCACGCTGCATGGATTGTGGCGTGCCATTTTGTCACTGGCATTGCCCGCTCGGAAACCTGATCCCCGAATTCCAGGATGCCATGTACAGAGGTGAATGGAAAGAGGCATTCAACATCCTTCAATCTACCAATAATTTCCCTGAATTTACAGGGAGGATTTGCCCTGCACTATGTGAACATTCGTGTGTGCTTGGCAGGTTTAATGAATCGGTTACCATCAGGGAAAATGAGGTAGCAATTGTCGAAAGAGCATTTAATGAAGGGTATGTAAAACCCAAACCGCCTAAAAAACGTACAGGTAAAAAAGTTGCTGTGATTGGCGGCGGCCCGGCAGGAATGGTTTGTGCCGATGATCTGAATAAAGCAGGGCACAACGTCACGTTATTTGAAAAAGATGATTCGCCCGGGGGGCTTTTACGATATGGAATACCAGATTTCAAACTCAATAAATTCATCATAGACCGGAGGATGAACATACTTGAACAGGAAGGCCTTGAAATTCGCACCAATACTATGGTAGGTGAAGATATTTCTGTAGATGAATTATTGAAAAAATATGATGCCGTTTGCATTACAATTGGCGCTTTATACCCCCGGGACCTGCCTGTTGAAGGAAGAGGCATGGAAGGAATTTATTATGCAATGGATTATTTATCACAACAAAACAAACTCCTGAAAGGCATAAAAATTCCTGATAATGAATTGATCAATGCAAAAGATAAAAAAGTGCTGGTCATAGGAGGAGGCGACACCGGATCCGATTGCGTGGGTACAGCCAACCGCCAGGGTGCCAAATGCGTGAACCAGATAGAAATCATGCCACAACCGCCTTCCACGCGCACAGATGACAATCCGTGGCCTTATTATGCAAAACTGCTCAAAACATCTACTTCGCATGAAGAAGGATGTGAGCGTTACTGGGGCATTGCTACAGAACGGTTTATTGGTGAAAACGGAAAAGTAAAACAGGTAGAAGCCATTGAAGTGGACTGGAAAATTGATGACTCGGGAAAAATGAACATGATCAAACAAAAAGACCAAAAACACCTTTTTGATGCGGACCTGGTATTTTTAGCGCTGGGCTTTTTACACCCAGAACACAAAGGATTGCTCAATAAACTGGGTATTGAATACGATCAACGGGGAAATGTTAAAACAGATGAACAATTTCATACGTCTAAACCAAAGATCTATGCAGCCGGAGATGCAGCTTGTGGTGCTTCCCTGGTAGTCAGGGCCATGGCCAATGCCAAAGAAGCTGCCAGACAGATTGATGAAGAACTGAAGGCATAGGAAAGGAAAAGCCAGGCTTATTTTTACTTCAAATCACTATGTTTAAAATAGATGGTGATACCTCCCGATATCCCTACATCGGTTTTAATGTTTCGTTCATTGGTATCATTATTATTAATTTGTTTAGTGTATGTAGATCGGTATCCGATTAATGCATCAACGGATACAACGTCATGAATAAAAAACGCAACGCCTCCCCCGAGTTGATGTCTGAACTGGTTATGCCGGATAATATATCTATGGTGCATTGTTTCAGTTTTTTCTATAATTCTGCCAAAACCAAACGAGCCTTGTACGAAAAGCTCAGCGTTAATACGTGGAAATAACCTCATAAAATAATAACGTGTAAACGGGGACAGCATATATGTAGTATTTTTATCTTTAACCTGGTTAATTCTTTTACGGTAATCATAATGATAACCAGGGGTAATACCCACTGCCCATCCTTCAAGTAAAAAATACCCGGCAGGTAAATTAATGCCCCATGAAGCTGTATTGGCACTTACATAATTATTGTCATCGCTTTTTTGCCGGTCTTCACCAAAATAAAGTGTCCCATTAGAACTGCCACCAATAAAAAAATCATTTTGTTTTAATTGACAATGCACTGATATTATGTTAACCAACATAATAAAAATAAAAAATACATTTTTCATATGTTTATTTTTAATTTTCAATGGTCATATGGAGCTTGCAAGTAAAAAATAATCATTCTCGTGTGTGCA
>CAYMKE010000181.1:0-7002 GCA_964390955.1 uncultured Bacteroidales bacterium
AGGATTTAAAATTTGAGCAACAACGAAGAAGTTGGACTTTATAGACAAACACTAATTAAAAAACGAGAAGACGGGTTTAATAATATTGAAACGATTTTTTATCCTGTAAAAAGGGTTATTTGGGTGCCGCTTTGTAAAGATAAAAGGCAATAAATGCATAGATGATATTTGGAATCCAAACAGCTATAACAGGATTAAGGTTTCCGCCAATGGCAAATTGTGCAGAAAATTGCATAAATAAAATATATGAGAATGAGGCCAATAATCCAATGCCTAATTGCATTCCCATTCCGCCCCTTATTTTCCGGGATGACACCGACACTCCAATCACTGTAAGTATAATGGTTGAAAAAGAATAGGCAAACCGTTTGTTTTTTTCAATTATAGTGGCTTTCACATTACCCACCCCCTGGAGTCTTTGTTCATCAATGTAATCATTCAGTTCCGTCAAGGTCATGGTCTGGATAATATTCGACCTGCGCTTAAAATCTTCAGGATTCATATTAAGGGCCGTATCCATCTTTTTTCCTCTTTCAATCAATTCATCTCCGTTTTCCTGTATATATCTTACATAATAATTCCGGATAATCCATTTTTCTTGTTTCTCATCCCATTTAATATAATCTGAAATTAATTTGCTTTTTAGCTTTCCATCTTCAAATCTCTCCATAGAAAAATTTTGTCCGATGTCAGTACGGTTATCATAGCTGTACATATAAATATATAATCCCGGTTCTATTTGTTTGTGTACATTGCGTTGATTAAATAATGGTGGATTCCCGTGGTAATAAGTATCTTCAAAGCGCATCCTGATTTCTGTGGCTTCCGGGACTACATATTGATTCATATAAACAGTTAAAGCCGTAATAATAAGCGCCGAAATCATATAAGGGCGTAATAACCTGTTAAAACTGATGCCATTGCTCAAAATCGCAATAATTTCAGTATTGTAAGCCATTTTAGAGGTAAAAAAGACCACGGATATAAACACGAAGAATGAACTGAACAAAACGGCAAGATAAGGGATATAATTGGGATAGTATACAGTGAACAATTTATACAAAGGCGTATCATTTTGCATGAAATTGTCAATTTTCTCGGAAAAGTCAAAGACTATAGCTATGGAAACGATGAGTGTAAGTGCCAGAAAAAATGTTCCAAGAAATTTTTTGATTATATAAACATCAAGTTTTTTTAATTTATTTTTTATCATAATTTTCGATCAAGCTGATGAATAATTTTATCTTTCCAGTATTTAAACACGCCTTCATTGATTTTATCACGTGCTTCCTGCATTAACCACAAATAAAAACCAAGATTATGCAACGAAGCGATCTGGGCTCCCAATATTTCTTTACTAACGATCAAATGACGTAAATATGATTTGGAGTATGCTGTATCCACGAATACATTTCCATTGGGATCAACAGGAGAATAATCATGCATCCATTTTTTATTTTTAATGTTGATGATTCCATTTTGTGTAAAAAGCATTCCATTGCGTCCGTTACGTGTTGGCATCACACAATCAAACATATCCACTCCCCTGTCAATGGCTTCCAGGATGTTCACAGGGGTACCAACCCCCATTAAATAGCGGGGTTTATCATGAGGCAGTATTCCATTCACAACATCTATCATCTGGTACATATCTTCTGCAGGTTCACCCACCGACAACCCGCCTATTGCATTTCCTTCCATATCATGTGACGCAATTACTTCAGCAGATTTTTTTCGCAGGTCTTTAAATACGCTTCCCTGGACAATAGGAAAAAAAGTTTGAGGCCCGTCATACAGATGATGTGTCTTTTTAAATTGATGTATGCCCCTCTCCAGCCAATGATGCGTAAGCTCCATTGATGTTCCGGCTTCTTTTTTACTACACGGGTATGCAGTACATTCATCCAGTGCCATGATGATATCTGCACCAATTTCCCGTTGTATATCCACCACATTTTCAGGAGTAAAAACATGTTTAGAGCCGTCTATATGAGATTGAAAGGTAACCCCTTCCCTGTTAATTTTTCTCTTTTCCGAAAGTGAAAATACCTGGTATCCGCCACTATCTGTTAATATATTTCCATTCCATCCGATGAATTTATGCAATCCACCCGCTTGTTTAATAACCTCTGTCCCCGGCCTTAAAAAAAGATGGTACGTGTTTCCCAATATGACTGAAGCACTGAGGTCATCTTTTAATTCACGCTGATGCACAGCTTTTACTGACCCCAATGTACCAACCGGCATGAATACAGGCGTCAAAATCGTTCCGTGAGTGGTTGAGATTTTCCCGGTCCTGGCATTTGAATTTTTATTATTCTGTATAATTTCAAATATCATAGTACAAACAGTTCGCCATTTTTAAATTTTTCATTTTTTAAATGGCACAAACATAATGAAAAAAAATATGTCCGGTTACAAATGATATTTGAAAATCACTTTTCAAAAAAAATAAAATACAGATAACTTAAAAATATTGAATAAATTAAGCAAAAACTGCAAGGCAGGAATCATTTATTTTCTGATTTTATTATTAAAAAATATTTTGTTTTTTGGGGTATTTATTTATCTTTGCGTTCCCCTTGTATATAATTTGTAAACATTTATAATTCAATAACAAATAAAAAAAAGTAAATTATGGCAAACGTAAAAGTAGCTATCAATGGTTTCGGAAGAATTGGCCGGAATGTTTTTAAAATAGCATTAGAACGGTCTAATATTGATGTTGTCGGAATCAATGACATCACCAGTAATAATGTACTGGCCCATTTATTAAAATATGATTCAGCGCAAGGTAAATTCCCTGGCGAAGTAAGCTATGACGATAATGGATTAATTGTTAATGGCAAAAACATCAAAGTAAGTGCAGAACGCAATCCTGCCAACATCCCCTGGGCAGAAACACCAGATGTAGTCGTTGAATCAACCGGTGTATTCAGGTCAAAAGAAAGTGAAAAAGGCGGTTATGGCGACCACTTAAAAAATGGGGCTAAAAAAGTAATCCTTACTGTACCTGCTAAAGACCAGATTGACAATATGATCGTTTTGGGTGTCAATGACGATGCCTTAAAACCAGAAGACCAATGTGTTTCAAACGCTTCATGTACTACAAACTGTTTAGCTCCTGTAGCAAAAGTTTTACACGAAGAATTTGGTATTGTTGACGGGTTGATGACAACCATCCACTCATATACAGCTGACCAGGTACTTCATGATGCTCCTCACAGCGACCTGAGAAGAGCACGTGCAGGCGCTTTCTCTCAAGTACCAACAACAACAGGCGCTGCTAAAGCAGTTGGCAAAGTAATACCTGAATTAAATGGTAAATTGAATGGCCTTGCCGTTCGTGTACCAACTATCACGGGTTCTTTAGTTGATTTAACAGTAAATCTTGAAAAAGAAGTTACTGCTGACGAAATCAATGCAGCAATGAAAAAATATGCAGACGGCCCGATGAAAGGAATCTTAGCATATACTGAAGACCCTATTGTTTCCGTTGATATCATTCACGATGAGCATTCATCTATCTTTGACGCACAAAGCACGATGGTATTAAATGGAAAAACTGTAAAAGTCCTTTCATGGTATGACAATGAATGGGGCTATTCAGCTCGGGTTGTTGATTTAGCTGCTAAGTTAGCTTAAAACAATCCCTTTTATAATTCCAAAAAGCCCGCAAAAAATTCTTGCGGGCTTTTTTTATTACTCCAAATTTGGGGTACTGCTTACCATTATATTTGCACATCTTCTTCGCTGCTAAGCCTTTAAAATAAAATACTATGTATGCGGGCTTAGGGCCTTGCATCTGCACCAAGCTAATGGCATGAATTTTCCGGGTGAAGACAGCACAAAATATATAAATTCATCAATTATAATAACTCCCTAATTTTTGCTGAAACATCTCATGGTTAATTTTATTGATCTTTGCCACAATGTCTGTAATGGCATTTCGTCTAATATCCAGTTGGCCTTCGGATAGTTTATGGCTGTCTTTAAAAATGATTTCCTGGATATGGTACCCTTTTTCATCGAGTGTCATGGCTACTGCTGCATTGAAATTCTCAAATATAATCACAGAAGGCAATCTGTTTTTATAATAATCATTGATAGAACGCAATACCATATGTTTTATATAATTGATCTGCATCCTGCTAAGATAATTAGCCCCCAGGAGCAATTTCACCAGGTCTATACGTGCTGATTTATATGATTCTTTTTCCTTTTTCAAGCGCTTGTATTCCTTGTTTGAGGCATTTAAAAATAATTCAATGAATCGTTCGGGCAGGTATTCCAGGTCATTTAGCTCATCTTTACGTTTGCGTTTTTTATATTCCTTAATGGCGTATTTTTGATTTACAGGCACATAATATTTCCATTTTTTTGTGCGCTTGTAAGACTCTGTTCTTGGCCTTGGCCGCCATTTTGACTCTGATCTAAGCATCAAAGGGTTGTCAATTTCCAGGTAGCCTTTTTCAAGCGAAAAAAGCAACGTATTCACAAAATGAATCCATCCCCCTCCAATGTATCCATGAATGGCACTCCATAATGTAGTCTCTTCACTTTTCACAATATTCTCATCCAATGTATCAATTGAACTGGTATCCAATTTTACACTTATTGACTGTTCTTTTAATTGACTGACAAATTCTTTGTCTAAATTAACCGGATAATAAGTAAAACTTTTTAAATCAGACTCTCTGTTGACCGATGTATGATGAAGCTCTTCAATATTGTATATTTTAATCGAATCATTCTCTAATTTTAATTCGATCTCAAAATCAGTGCCCCAGCTCATTTTTTGAATCAGGTGCTTACCTGATTCTTCCTGTCCATTCATGAGTATTGAAACCGGAAACATCAGGACGATAAATAATGTTGTGATTTTCATATATACTATTTTTTAGTTAATAAAGTTGTTATTTAACAATCTTAAAAATACCAAAATTTTAAAGAATTAAAATAAAAAAATTCATAATTTAATTTTTTTTAATAATATTTACATGCTCATTGCTTAAAACATAAGACATAACATAACATAAAACATAGAAATATGAACCAGCTAATATTTATTATTTCATTGATTATGATCATTTCCTGTAATGAAAAAGAGCCTCATTTTATAGTGGAAGGAAATGTTAAAGGTGGTACGGGTAAAATGATTTATTTAAAGAAAATGCAAAACAACAAACTGGCCTCTGTTGACTCCGCTGTGATTAATGAAGACAATTATTTTAAATTAACCGGAACAACAGAAAAACCACGTTTTTACACATTACAAACAGGCTCTAATGAAGGCATTACGCTGATCATTAATAAAACAGATGAAATCTATATAAAAACCAGTATAAAAAAATTCAGCAAAGCTTATTCAATCAATGGATCGGTTGACTCCAAGTTGATTCGCAGCCTTTCCGGTAAAATTTCAGATTCAAGAGAGGTCATTGATTCGCTGGGCCGGGAATTCAAAGAAAACAGAAAAAATCCTGAGATAGCGTCTATCAAAGCAGAGCTTGACTCCATTTATCGTGAAACGATCCGGGATACCAGGGAATACCTTGTGAGTTTCATAAAAAAACATCCTTCTTCTTTAGCCAGTTTAATGGCTGTTTACCAAAAAGTGACTCCTGAAAACAGGCTTATCACAACAGAGGAACACTTCGACATTTACCTGTTACTCGATTCTGCATTGACAAAAAAATATCCGGGATACGAGCCGGTTCAGCGGTTTCATGAACAGGTTCAACATGCCAAAGAAATGAAGAAAAAATTCAGCACCGGCCAACCCGTACCTGACATTGCATTTCCTTCCCCAAATGGAGATACCATTTCGCTGTCATCTTTAGAAGGAAAATACGTGTTACTTGATTTCTGGGCTTCATGGTGTAATCCGTGCAGAATTGAAAACAAAAAATTTGTCCGGCTATATTACAAATATGCCGACAAAGGGTTTGACATTTACCAGGTGTCATTAGACAAAAACAAAGATGACTGGGTTAAGGCAATACAAAAAGACAGGATTGGAAATTGGCATCAGGTAAGCGATTTACAACACTGGAATTCACCATTAGCAGCTGTTTATAACATCAAAGATATTCCAAAAAATTTCCTGTTGGACAAAGAAGGGCGTATCATTGCAAAGGATATAAACGGGGAACAATTAGGTGAAAAACTGGAAGAAATTTTCACTGCTCAAAAAACGAATACACCCAATAATTAAAACATTATTTATTTGGTTCAGGAACAATTCATATATTTTGCATCTGACCTTCATTTAGGGCTTTATCCTAAATCACGGAGCCTTGAAAGAGAAAAAAAAGTGGTGCACTGGCTTGAAAGCATCAAAGATAAAGCATCTGAAATTTATTTACTGGGTGATATATTTGATTTTTGGTGGGAATATAAACGTGTTGTGCCTAAAGGTTTTACCCGCTTCCTGGGAAAAATCGCTGAATTAACAGACAATGGGGTCAACGTGCATTTTATTACAGGAAACCATGACATGTGGATTAATCAATACCTGTCTGAAGAAGCCGGAATGATTATCCACCGGAAACCCATTATAAAAAAGATGAATGAAAAGCGCTTTTTTATTGCGCATGGTGATGACCTGGGGCCGGGTGATATTGGTTATAAATGGTTAAAAAAATGTTTTAAAAACAAGGTTTTACAATGGCTGTTTTCCTGGCTTCACCCTGACATTGGTGTATATATTGGGCAAACATGGGCAAAAAAAAGCCGTTATTCAAAAACATTAACAGACCAATTCAAAGGACAAGACAAAGAACGCCTGGTATTATTTGCAAAAAAAATGTCACAAACCACACCTGTTGATTATTTCATATTTGGCCACCGGCATATCCCTGTCGAATTAAAACTGAATGAAAAAACCACGTTTATCAATTTAGGCGACTGGATCATGCATTTTACCTATGGTGTATTTGACGGGAAGATCGAAGAGCACACGTCTGAACTCCAGTCACATTCCTTTATCTCGTATGCCGT
>CAYMKE010000182.1:0-6945 GCA_964390955.1 uncultured Bacteroidales bacterium
TTAAATTTTTATATATTTGAAAAGAATTCAGACAGCAATATTAATAAATCTTTATATTCAATAATTTTTTCTTAATTTTATTCAACTAAAATTTCAGAAATCATGTATAATAAACGATTTAATCTCAATTTTTTATTACTCTCCTCCCTGGCCTGAAAAAGCAAAATTTTTAATATTCAGTACTTTGATTAATCACTAACAAAGGCTGAAACTCAAAGCTTTTATACCGGGGCCTTAACCGTTCAGTGTCATAATATTTTTTTACATTAATACATTTTTTTTGATTCACAACAACTTCGAGAGGTGCATTATCATACCTTCCTGATTTAACGATGATAAGCCGGCCATGAATGCCTTTTAAGATTAGTTCGAGGGCAAGATTTCCAAAAGCCATCGGTACAATAGAATCTATGGTATCCGGATCACCACCTCTCACCAGGTATCCCAATTTTTGGTTGATAATACTGATTTGTTTACCATTGTTATATTTTGGAGCCAATTCTTTAATTTTTAAAGATATATCATCACCGATCCCACCGATTTTAGGATTCAAATAATTTTCACTCTCCTGGTGTTTGTTTTTATGATGGCCGCTACCCTTATATTTTGCTCCTTCTGATACCAAAGCCACAGAATATTTGCTGGGATTATCATACCAATCTTCAATCAGCAGCTCTGTCAATTTTTCAATTTCAAATTCATATTCGGGAATTACACACCGGTTTGCTGCACCTGCCAGGGTAGGCAGCATCGCTGTAAAACCGGCATAACGCCCAAACACTTCAACAATCATAAGGCGTTCATGAGACCCTGCTGATGTTCGGATCAGGTTGATCATATTGATCGTACGTGTTACACAGGTACTGAATCCTATACAATAATCGGTTCCTGCAACATCATTGTCCATTGTTTTAGGTATGCCTATAACTTTAATCCCTTTTTCAAAGAGTTTAACACTATAAGATAATGTATCATCACCACCAATTGGGATCAGGTAATCAATACCCAAAAACTCTATATTTTTAATAACTTCTTCGGTCAGGTCATTGTATTCTTTATTGTATTTTTTGGAAAGATGTTCAGGTACATTTTCTTTTTTGACTTTCCCGGGATATGTTCTTGAAGTATGCAAAAAAGTACCACCTGTTCGCGCCGCCTTGTTTACTATTTCTTTTGTAAGGTACTGGTAATTATTTGTATTATCGGCTTTTTTATCTCTTACCATATCTGTCAATCCTGCCCATCCCCGCCGAATACCTATTACATCAAACCCTTCGCGGATGGCTCTTATTGTAATTGCACGTATCCCCGGATTCAGGCCGGGAACATCTCCTCCTCCTGTCAGGATACCTATAGTACCTCGTTTGTTCATAATTTTATAATTTTGTTATATAAATTAACACAATAAAATTAACAATTTTTATTTATATATTTATCGTATTATTTAAAAAAGAGGCTCTATTCTAATAAATGATTGATAGATTTAAAGAATTGTGTTTTTAGAAATCACTGTATAAAGTTTAAAATCCCAAGTTCAAAGCTCAAAATAAATTCCAATTTGCAAGTCCAAAACCTTTGATACCGCATAATTAACTTTTTTTCCACTCTTTGACTTGTTTATCATACTGCTTAGAATATTAATATGGATTTTTGTTTTCTTCCATTGCACGTTTTAATTTTTTATTTTTTTTTGCCTTTTTTTTAATTCTTCTTTTTCCGGTATTCCTTCTACCTTATTATCAATTCTTAATGCTTTAACCAGACTAAAACAAGCTATCACTAAAAGAATACTCTGGGGCAGTCCGGCAGAAATTGATGCTGTACGTAATGCATTAAGGCCACCTGCTGCTAATAAAACAGCCGCTGCTGCTCCTTCAGAAAATCCCCAAAACACTCTTTGCAACGCGGGGGGATTCGGGTGGCCTCCTGAAGTCACCATATCATCTACAAGAGAACCTGAATCAGACGATGTAATAAAAAAGATGATGACCAAAAACAATCCAACCCATTGTGTGATGGCAGGCAAAGGCAGATTTACAAGCAATGCATTGAGTGACATGGCAACATTTTCGTTCACCACATCAGCAATGCCGCCTTGTCCGTATAATTCGATATTCATGGCAGTTCCGCCAAATACTGAAAACCATAAAAAGGTGACAATTGTTGGAATTAAAAACACATATAACACAAATTCCCGTATTGTCCTTCCTTTGGAAATTCTGGCAATAAAAATTCCTACAAAAGGGCACCATGATATCCACCATCCCCAGTAAAAAAGTGTCCATGTGCCTTGCCATGAATTTCCTTTTCTCAGGTCAACCCAAAGGCTGGTATCAATGATATGCTGGACATAGTCTCCAAAGGTGGTGGTAAAAATTTTAAGCTGATACAGGGTAGGCCCTGCAAAAAATACAAATAACAATAAAGCAAACATGACTACAATATTGATTATACTAAGATATTTAATTCCTCTCCCTACACCTGATACAGTAGAAATTGTAGCAACCAGTGTGATAATAATAATGATGGTAATCTGGTTTTCCTGGCTGAATGACATGCCTACCAATTCTTTAAAGCCCGAATTAATTTGCATGGCCCCGAGTCCAAGTGAAGTCGCTACTCCAAGCAATGTCCCCACCGTACAAAAAGCATCTGTGACATGGCCTATCCATCCTTTATATCGCTCGCCAATAATCGGGTATAGCAATGACCTGGGAGCCAATGGCAATTTATGCCGGAAATGAAAATACGCGATTCCCAATCCAAAAATAATATATATCGCCCAGGGATGAAAACCCCAGTGAAAAAAGGAAAACCGCATGCCTTCTTTCAGTGCCTGTATAGAGTGGGGTTCGGCAGTGGGCGGGTTATCATAATGCATAATGGGTTCGGCAACCCCCCAAAAAACCAATCCCATGCCCATCCCGGCAGCAAACAGCATGGTAAACCATGCAAAACGGCTAAACTCAGGTTTTGAATCAGTGCCTCCCAGTTTTATTTTTCCATAAGGACTGAAATAGAGCCATAAGACAAAAAAGAAAAAAAAGGAAACAATTAATACATAATACCATCCAAAGTGTACTGTGATAAAATCAAGGGTTGCAGTGAATATTCTATTGGCTAAATCTGTCCAATTTCCCCCAAAAATAATAAGGGCTAAAACAAATCCTCCTGCTCCAAAAAAAACAGGAGGATTTATCATGGTGAACCAATGTTTGAAAAAGCTTTTTATTTTTTGAATGATATTATAAAACATACACCTGCATGGGTTCTTTTTTATTTAAATTATTTATAAATTGTTTCATTCCGGTCTGCTCCCACGGAAATGATGGTAATGGGAACATTGGTTTCGCTTTCAATATATTGAATGTATGCTTTGAGTGGATCTGGCAATTCATCAAAAGAGGTACATTTAGATATATCTGTCTTCCATCCTTTAAATTCTTTCAGGACAGGATTCACTTCTTTATTCAAATCGAAAGGGATTTCTCCGGTTTGTTCTCCATCAATTTCATAAGCTATAGCTGCTTTAATGGTATCGAATTCGTTCAATACATCCGCTTTGGTCATAATCAGTTGGGTTACGCCATTCAGCATAACGGAATACTTGAGAGCTACCATATCAAGCCATCCACAGCGTCTTGGCCTCCCGGTGGTTGCTCCATATTCTTTTCCCGTGTCTCTTAGTTGCTCTCCATCACTATCGGATAATTCGGTTGGGAAAGGCCCGCTGCCAACACGTGTACAATACGCTTTGAAAATCCCGAATATGTCACCGGTTTTATTCGGTGCAATACCAAGTCCTTTGCATGCTCCTGCAGAAATTGTATTGGACGATGTAACAAATGGATAAGAGCCATAATCAATATCAAGCATAGTCCCTTGTGCTCCTTCTGCCAGTATTGACCTGCCTTCTGATATCCTGTTATTAATAATATATTCGGTATTTACAATTGTGAAAGATTTGAGCAATTCTATTGCATCAAACCACTCTTTTTCAGCATCTGTAATATTGTAATCATAATCATATAAAGAGAGCATCTTCTTATGCTTTTCCAGCAGGTTCGTGTATTTTTGTTTAAAATCATCCAAAAAGATATCGCCTACTCTAATCCCTTCCCTTCCGGATTTATCCCGATATACAGGGGCAATGCCCTTCAGGGTTGATCCGATCCTGGTATCGCCCCTGGATTTTTCCGAAGCGCCATCAAGCACACAATGGGAAGGGAGTATTAAATGCGCTTTGTTAGAAATCATGATATTATCAAAATCACTGATCCCGATTTTTTTTAGTCCTTCAATTTCTTTTTTAAAAATAACAGGGTCTAACACCACCCCGTTACCTATAATATTTAATTTTTCAGCATGAAAGACTCCGGAAGGAATAAGATGTAAAACATGCTTGATATCATTTATTTCGAGAGAATGTCCGGCATTAGGCCCGCCCTGGAATCTTGCAATAATATCATAATTCCCGGCCAGAGCATCAACAATTTTACCTTTTCCTTCGTCTCCCCATTGTGTTCCTATTAAAATATCTGCTTTCACTGTTTATTTAAAAGTTTTAAGAAATTCCTCAACTTGTTTTACAACATTGTCTGCGGTAAAACCAAATTTTTCATCCAATACATTATATGGAGCAGAATACCCAAAGTGCTCAACACCAAATACTTTACCCTTACAGCCAACCATTTGTACCAGTGTTTGGGGTACACCGGCTGTCATTCCAAAAACAGGAACATTATCGGGAATTATTTGTTTTTGATAGTGTTCGGATTGCTCTTTAAATATACCTTCAGAAATAGCAGAGACGATTCTTGTTTTCAATTGTTTATCTTTTTCCAGTTTTTCAGCGCCTTCTAATAATGTAGAGACTTCTGATCCGTTAGCCACTAAAATTATGTCTGGTTGTCCGTCTGTATCTTTAATAATATATGCTCCTTTTTCAGCTTCTTTTGCTGATTCATATCTTGATGCACCGTTTTTTCCCGGTAATTCCCGGATGTTTTGCCGGGAAAGCAATAATGCAGAAGGAGTGTCATTGTTTTCCATGGCCATTTTCCATGCTATGGTTGTTTCAGAGGAATCAGCAGGACGTAATACTAAAATACAATTTTTGCCTGAATGATTTTTCATCTGTTCGAGAAGTCGGAGTTGTGCTTCATGTTCGATAGGTTGATGTGTAGGCCCGTCTTCTCCTACACGAAATGCATCATGTGTCCAGATATATTTCACCGGTAACTCCATCAAACCTGAAAGTCTGACAGCAGGTTTCATATAATCTGAGAAGACCAGAAATGTACCACAGGCTACAAAAATACCCCCATGGGCAGCTATACCATTACAAACAGCAGCCATTGTTAATTCGGAAACTCCCATTTGTAAAAAATTACCTGAAAAATCACCTTTTTTGAAGGCAGTAGTTTTGTTCAGAAAATCATTTGTTTTATCACTGTCGGATAAATCAGCAGAAGCAACGATCATATTTTCAATATTGTCGGCAAAATGTGCCAGGACTTTCCCTGATGCAGCGCGTGTAGCAGCGCCTGCTTTCTGCTCTACGGCAGAATAGTCAATTTCGGGTACTTTGCCAGACATGAATTCATTGAATTTATGTGTTCCTTTGGGATTGGATTTTTCCCATTCTGATTGAATTTCTTTTTTTCGTTCTGCACGTTTTCTTTTTTCTCTCAATACTTTTTCATAATGTTCTTTAACTTCCGGGAAGATTTCAAATGGTTTGTCCGGATCACCGCCCAGGCTCTCAATTGTTTTTTCATAAGAAGCACCTGCTTTGCTCAATGGTTTACCATGAACATCGCAGTTAGGCGCCATTTGTTTCCCATCTTCAGTAACTACACCTTTTCCCATAATGGTTTTCCCGATGATCAAATATGGTTTGTCTTTTTCTTCTCTGGCCTCTTTCAATGCATCCCTGATCTGTTGATGGTCGTGGCCATTTATTGTTTTCACTTTCCACCCCCATGCTTCATATTTTTTTGCCGTGTCTTCATTCGTTGTAATGCTGGTACAGGAAGAAAGCTGGATATCATTGCTGTCATAAAACATGATGAGATTGCCAAGTCCTAATAAACCGGCGATACGTCCTGCCCCCTGGGATATTTCTTCTTGTACACCCCCGTCAGAGATAAACGTGTAAATATTATGCTCCATCCAGTCGCCAAACCTGGCTTTTAAGAATTTTTCGGCAATTGCTGCACCCACAGCCATTGTGTGGCCCTGTCCTAAAGGCCCGGAGGTGTTTTCAACACCCCGTTCAACATTTATTTCAGGATGTCCGGGTGTGGGGCTTCCCCATTGTCTGAAATTTTTAATTTCTTCCATGGTGTATTTTCCACAAAGAGCTAATGTACTATATAACATAGGCGACATATGTCCGGGGTCTAAAAAGAAACGATCACGGTTATGCCATGTCATATCCGAGGGGTCAAATTCTAAAAATTCTGAAAATAATACATGCATAAAATCAGCACCGCCCATTGCTCCTCCTGGATGTCCTGAACCTGCTTTTTCTACCATTGCCGCTGATAGTACGCGGATATTATCTGCTGCTTTTTGATCAATTGTGTGAACCATTTTTTTATATTTTATTGTTAAAATTTATTAAACAGAGCCATCGAAATTATAAAATTTAGTGTAATTATCACATATTTTATAATAATTTTATCTTTTATTGTGTATTGATGATTGTATAAAAGGACGTTAATTCATTTGTTTATTATTTAGAAGTAGAAACATTAGAAGAAAAATTTAATAGTTTAAAGGATTAAAACTATTTTACAGAAATTAGTGCCTGTGCATAGAAACAAGTGTTTGCTCTATAAAGTTCAAATTCGAGGCGTATAAAAAATTTAAACCGCAGTATACTTGAGTATTCGAGAACTTAGCGAAGCGATTTCATGAGCCTTGCGAATAATTTAAGAT
>CAYMKE010000183.1:0-6930 GCA_964390955.1 uncultured Bacteroidales bacterium
TAACATTAGGAAATTAGATGATGATAAATATTATTTGGCAGAATTAAACTAAATAAATTTTTTAAAAAAAGTGCAACCTTTTCCATTTACAGAGTCTATCTTTTTAAACGTAACTTAAATGGAAAGAACAACTATTTTTTTACTTGTAATAGATAGTGTTTCCATATATCCTGAGGATATACCGGAGAAAAAATTGATAAAAAAAGAAGATAGGCCTTGTCAAAATGATCATTTTTTTGGAAAAATCGGAGACAATTTTTACTATCTGGCAGAAATAAATTGAACGAAACCTTGAGAGGTTAATAGATATATTATATTACTAATTTAAAAATCAATGCTTATGAAATCTTCATTATACCTACATGACAAAAGAAATATGCGTTTTAATAAGTCATTATGTACCTTGTGTTTTATATTTATTTTTTCTTTTTTGCAACTCAATGCCCAGCTTAGCGGCACCTATACCATCGGGGGCGCCGGTGCGGATTATGCCGACTTTACAAGTGCCGTAACAGACCTTGTTGCCGAGGGTGTAGACGGTGCTGTCACTTTTAACGTGGCAGATGGAACGTATACCGAGCAAGTATCTATTCCGGATATCTCTGGTGCTGAATTTGGAAATAGCATTACTTTCAAGTCTGCAAGCGAAGATAGCACTGCTGTTACACTAACATTTGAATCAACCGGTGCATCCGATAATTATACGTTACAATTAGACGGTGCGGACAATATTAATATTGAAAAAATAACAATTGAAGCTACCGGTACAACGTACAGCAGAGCCATTGACATGCGTGGCACGATAGACGGGAATAATATCAGAAACTGCCGGATTATATCTCCAACATCAGACTCCGAGGGATCAGATGAGAATACCGTGGTTTATTATACAGGCGCTAATGGAGAAAACTGGATATACAATTCGGTCATAAAAAATGGATATTATGGTATATATAGTAAAGGACAATCCGGTGAACTCAATTATATAAATATTGTAAATAATATTATTGAAGATCAAATAAAAATAGGTGTCCGGTTAGACTCTAATAATGAAAGTAAAGTTTCTCAAAACATGATAAAAATTTTTGAAGATCAATTTACCACGGGCATCTATCTTGATGGATGTACAAAAATAGAAATATCGGGCAATGAAGTTTACGCTGAAGGAACTGGAATTAATACAAATAATTCTGTTGAAGGCGCTTCTTTTGAAATTGATATATATAACAATTTTTTCTCCTGTGCATTTTGTGCGATGCATTTTGTGAATAATAACAATGCCAACATTTTGGTCAGGTACAATAATGCACACGTGTATAAAAAATATCAAAATGCCTATACGGTTTCTATTGAAGGTTTTGAATGTGGTAATTTCACATTTACGAATAATGTATTAACCAATATGTCCGAAGAATATGTTCTGAATACAGAAACAGGTAGTATGACTTATGCTGGTGATTATAACAACTTTTACACGAATGGTGGATACCTGGCATACTATAATTTCCAGCCAATTTCCGATTTGTCAGGTTTCCAGTCAGCAACCAGCGATGAAGCTCATTCAATCAGTGTTGATCCTTATTATGTATCGGATAATGATTTGCATGTCTCAAACCCTGCACTTGATGGTGCTGCCACAACCATAAGCGGGATCGTTACTGATATAGATGGCGAAGACAGGGATGGTTCATCCCCTGATATCGGGGCAGATGAGTTTGACGTACCAACAGATGATGTTGGTGTTATCAGCGTCATTCATAATATAAGTACCGGATGTACTGAAGTGCAGGTTGTAGTTACAAATTTCGGAAGTTCAGATGTTTCGGAGATACCTGTAAAGGTTAATATTAATACTCCTGCAGGAGATGAAACACTGAACGGTACAATATCCGGCACACTGGCACAATTGGAAAAAGACACCCTTTCAATTGGAGATGTTACCGCTACAGATGAAGGAGAATATACTTTTACAGCTTTTACTTCATTTGTAAGTGATGGAAATACCAATAATGATACCACGAAAGCAACTTTTACAAAAGAAGATGCTGAAACCATCCCTCATGAAGAAAATTTCGCAGGTTTTACAGGTATAAATAACTGGGATGCAGGAGAAGGTTTTTCTCATGACAATACAGAGGAATCCCTTTACCTTGGCATGATCAATTCACAAGAAAGAACGGCCTGTATTTTTGAAAATGCAATAGGCCCTGTAACTTCAACTACCCATCTGCTCCTGAAATTTAAAGCTGTAGATGTTGCTTCTTTAGACCCCAGCATCAATGTAAATATAAACCTGTATGAATGTGAGAATAAAGTAACTACCTTATACACCATTAATTCATCAAATTACACACCTGATGCCTATATTGATTTAGATTTTACAATAGATGAATATGAAGGCATGTATGTAAGGCCACAAATAGAAGTAACTAAAAATACCGGTGCCGGTACATGGCTACGTGCCCATTTTGATGATATTATCATTGCCAATGCACCGGTTGTTGATTTAGGCGCTGACAAGCAAGCATGCACCGGAAGCACTGTTACCTTAAATGCAGGCGAAAGCCCGTCAAATACATACTCATGGCACGAATTATCAGCCCCGGGCACAGAATTGGGAACAGATGACACCCTGGTAGTTGACCAGCCAGGTGATTATGTTGTTATTGTAACCGAACCGTTTTTTAATTTAAGCAATTCGGATACTGTTAATGTCTCCTTTGGCGATACCCCTACTGCCAACGACCAGTCTCCTGAAATATGTGATGTAGATGCATCAGGCGTTGACCTTACCGGGCTTGAAGATGAAATCACGGCAGGTACAGGAGAAGGCGTTACATGGTATAATGATGAAGGTTTAACAGATGAGGTTGCTGATCCAACCTCTGTTACTGTTACTGACGGACAGGTGTTTTATGCTAAAGTGGGTGATGGATCGTGTACAGCAACTGCTACTGTTACCTATACCGTAAATACATCACCATCAGTATCAGGTATTTCAGGTTCTGGTCCGACAACATGTGGAGGCACAGACGGGACAATAACAATTAGCGGTTTACAGGCAGATACCGAATATGAAGTTTCTTACGGGTATAACGGAGAGCTTATCGGACCTTCCTCAATGTCATCAGATGGTTCCGGAGATATCATTATCAGTGATTTGGATACCGGCACCTACGAGGGGTTTGTTATTACCCTCAATGGATGTTCGTCATCATATTTTTCTACCGTTTATTTGGAATATCCGCCATTACCAACTGTAACCTTTTCAGAAGTTTCGGATGTTCCAGTTGATGATCCCGCTTTTAACCTGACACAAGGAAACCCGGCAGGCGGCACCTACTCGGGAACAGGCATAACCACGAGTCCGGAGTTTGATCCTTCATTAGCAGGCATTGGCACCCATACCATTACATACACTTATACGGATGCCAATGAATGCACAAATTCAGAAACACAAACAATAACAGTGGTTGACGGGCCGGTTCAGGTTATAAAGGAAAATTCAAGACAAAATGGATTCATTATGCATCCGAACCCGGTAAGTGATGTAATAAATATCAGTGTTAGTGAAGCATCTGATTTAACAATTTACAACCAAACCGGGGAAAAGAAAATTAATATCCAAATTGATGAAAAAATAATAATCAATTGTTCCGGGATGGCGCCGGGTATTTATATAGTTGTTGTCAACAATTGTAAAGGAACATACACTAAAAAATTGGTAATTGAATAATTATTAAAGAGAAACATATGACAGAAATCAGATGGCAGTATCTTTTATTGTGATTTTTCCTTTTCCCAGTTCATCTGATTTCTGTTTATTGTTTTAAATCCATCGAAATGATGAGAAAAAAATTTTTTCTTATTGGTTTTCTGCTTATATCATTTCACTATTTAGCATATTCACAATGCACGGCACGATTTGGATATCAAACAGATTCAGTGTTTAAAGTACATTTTATTGATTCATCAAACGTGGATTCATCAGACAATATTAATTCAAGGATATGGTTTATTAATGATTCATTGGCAAATACACAGAAAACATTTACATACATTTTTCCAGATACAGGAACGTATAAAGTCTGTCTCGAAATCGTAACCAATGGTTGGTGCAGCGACTCAATTTGTAAAAACATAAGGATTACTGAACCAGATTGTTATACTTCCTATACTTCACAACATATTGAGGGGTATACATATTCGTTTATGAATATGTCATCTGAAGATTTAAGTTCCTGGCTATGGGACTTTGGTGACGGCCAAACATCAACAGATGAAAACACACAACATACATATCAAAATCCAGGTGTTTACCAGGTTTGTCTTAGCTCGGAAGATATCTATCAAATGTGTTCACAACAATATTGTGACACACTTAGAGTGCTGGATACAACTCCATGCATAGCTGATTTTATTTATGATGATGATAATTATAATGTGCAATTTACAAGTACATCCTCAGGACCTGTAGATAGTTATTTATGGGATTTTGGAGATGGAAACACGTCCACAGAGGCGTCACCTTATCATACATATTCCAGTACAGGAACCTATACGGTGTCTCTTGTTGTTCAGGGAGCTACCTCATTAATCCCTATAGATACAATAGCCGGAGAAGTTCAGATTGATGCCTATACCTATAGTAGAAACCCCTTATATACCATAGAAGGGCATATTTATGCAGGAAACAAGATTTATACAGGTGATGTTAACGTCGTATTGATTAAAAAAGACTCTTTAAATAATTATTATAATATTGATTCTGTCTATACAATAGATGGATTATTTTTATTAAAAACGGGCAGTGGAGATTATTATATTAAAGCAGTCCCCTCAGATAAAAAATATATGACGACATTTTATGTGGATGCTGTAACAATTGAAGATTCTTATAAATTGCCGGTTGCATTAAATACAGGAAGCATAGATATTCAACTTGTAGAAAGAAATGAATTAAGCAATGAAGAAATTGAAAGGATTCCTGGTGTTCATATTTATCCGAATCCTGTTCATGATAAGTTGTATGTTGAAGTCAGTCAAACTACTCATGTTAAAATGTTTGATTTGTCAGGTAAGGTGTTGATTAATAAAGAGATTGAAAAAAATACCATATTTAATTGTTCAGAGATAGAAAATGGTATTTATTTGATTTTGGTTAATTATAAAAACGGGGTGTATAAAAAAAAGTTAATCATCAAACATCAATAATCAAAAGAAGTATAATTGATTTTAGCTAAGGGCTTTTAAAAAAAGCTCTTAACATGAATTCATATTTTAATATAATTCTGTAATTTTGAATTATATTAAAATGAATAACATGCATAATTTTTACAAAAAAATTTGGATTGTTTTAATTTTATCATTATTATTTCAATCTCATGCTTCATCTCAATGCATTGCAAGGTATGGTTATAATATAGATTCGCTTTATACTGGTTATTTTTATGATACATCATTGGTAGACCTTTCTATGAAGCCATACATAAGAACCTGGTATATTAATGATTCTATGACTGCTACAAAAGCAAATTTTTCTTATCGTTTTCCGGATACAGAAATCTATAGAGTATGTCTTTCAATTGCCACGGGTGACTCATCATGCATTGATACAATATGTAAGGATATATCCATTACCATGCCCAGGTGTTCGGCCTCATTTAATACACACCATGTTGAAAACTATACGTATTTATTTAATAATACTTCTTCAGATAACCTGGTTACATGGCATTGGAGTTTTGGAGACGGACATGTATCCAGTGAACAAAATCCCGAACATACATATCAATTTTCTGGCAAATATTTAACATGTTTATATGTAGAAGATGAAAATAATATATGTTCTCATTATTATTGTGACTCCATCGAAGTGTTGGATACCACTCCCTGTATAGCTGATTTTGTTTACTATGATGATAATTTTGATGTATATTTTTCAAATAATTCTACAGGTCCGGTAGAATCTGTAGAATGGCATTTTGGTGATGGAACCGCTTCTACGGATATCACTCCGCATCATACATATCCATCAACAGGGACTTATACGGTTAAACTCATTGTATACGGGCCCGGCTCCATAAATCCTTATGATACCGTTACCAATGAAATCACAATAAGCTATACATATAGCAGGGAACAACGGTATCGATTAACGGGACAGGTATATACACCCGATTTCTCTTTAGTATCAAGTGGACGTGTGATTTTGATTCGAAAAGACAGTAATGATGACTGTTTTAATATGGATACTGTAAATATAGACGATGGCACATTTTCTTTTTCTAATATTAAAGAAGGAAATTATTATATCAAAGTCATTCCTTCATTCAAAATGGCATTTTTTAATTCTACATATTATGTAAGTGCATCATCACTTGAAGAAGCATATCTTATTCCAATTTATTCCAATACAGGAAGTATAGATATAATGATAAATTCAGGCTCTTCGATAATGAATGAGAAAAAACATAATCAACCGTTTAATATTTATCCAAACCCTGCGGATAATCATGTACATATTAATCTTCCGGCGAAATCAAAATATGTATCAATGTTGGATTTATATGGCAAAAGAATCATAAAAAAAATGATTGTAAAAGATATGGATAATTTAGACATTAGCTTAACGGATATATCCCCGGGAACTTATGTTATATTAATTGAAACCGGAGAAAATCGTTATTACAAAAAATTGATGGTACACTAAACACGCCTTTAATCTGTATGATTCATTTATCATTGCATTTTATAAATTCCATCCTCATTATTCATAAAAAAAAATAATAATCATTATATTTGGGAAAAAATTAAACAGACGAACCGAGCATGACAAAATTTTTGACATACGCGCATGATTATAAAAGGGAAAAAAAGGTATAAAGGATATAGAGGTATAGAGGATATTTTAAATGAACTTTTCCAAAG
>CAYMKE010000184.1:0-6709 GCA_964390955.1 uncultured Bacteroidales bacterium
CATTAATAACACCCCCGGGAATAGCGTATCACAAAACGGCATTACATTAACAGCAGATGCAACAGGCGTAAACTATCAATGGTTAGACTGCGGTAACAATTATGTTATTCTGTCAGGCGAAACCAACCAAAGCTTCACAGCTGCAGCCAACGGAAATTATGCCGTTGAGATTTCAAACAATGATTGTGTAGATACTTCCGCGTGTTTTTTTGTTACAATAACAAACGTATTAGAAAATAGTTTGGACTGTGATTTTGAGTTGTATCCAAACCCTACAGACAGAAAAATAAATATTGATCTGGGTGAAGTATATAATGAAATTATTTTGAGTGTTTTTGATTATAAAGGACAATTGATGCGTGAATTATTTTACAATAACCAACAAAATGTAACAATTGATTTTATTGAACCCCCGGGGATTTATTTTATCGTTATACATTCTAATATGAATAAATCCATCTTAAAAGTGATAAAGCATTAGTGATACACTAATAAAAATGCAAGGCTTGTCTTTTATGGAAAATATTGTAATAAAATATATAATAAAATTGCTTAATTTAGTTTATATAATTAGTGTTTGGCCATAATGTCAAGTATTTGGATCATAATGCCCGATTTGTTCGATATTGACCGGCTTTATGGGCAGATACTGGTTCAAAATCCATTATTCAGGGATGATCAAATTCTTTAATTACACTACATACATTATTATTTGGCTGATATGCTGTAATGCATTCTCAACCGAAAAAAAAACCGTTAATCCCGGGAATTTAAAGATTTATATTAAAGAACAGCACCAATACCGGTTGATCAATGATACATTATATACCGACTCGTCTGAAGTCACCGCCTGTTTAGAGAATACAGCACAGCAATACAGAAACAAAGGGTATTTAACACTTCATGTTGACAGTGCATTCATCGGGGATTCAATTTCCCGGGTATATTTAGATTTGGGAAAACAATACAAATGGGGTATGATAAGCCGGGGAAATGTATCCACAGAAATACTAAAAAAAGCCGGGATCAATACCGCGCAATTCAGGCATCAACCCATTTCAGCCGGACAGATCACAACCATGTTTGATAAGCTGATAACATGGTATGAAAACAACGGTTATCCTTTTGCATCATGTCAATTAAAAAATATTAACAGCTCCGGTGAAGGCATTATAGCTGAATTATATGTTGACAAACACAAAAAATTCAATGTAGACAGTATCATCATCAAAGGGGATGTTAACATCTCCCCTCCTTACATTATGCAATACCTTAATATTCATAAAAATGACACGTACAATGAAGCGAAATTTTCAGCAATAACCGATCGCATCAGGGAGCTGTGGTTTGTGAACACGGTGAAACCACATGCAATAGATTTTAAAAACGGAGAAATAGACATTTACCTTTATCTGGAAAACAAAAAAGCGAACCGTTTTGACGGAATCATCGGGTTTCTGCCTGTAAGTGAAGATAATAATAAACTACAAATCACGGGAAATATTCAGCTTTTCTTACTAAATACATTGGGGAAAGGTGAGCAACTGAATCTTGAATGGGAAAAACTCCCTGTATTCACTCAAAAATTGAGTACATATTTTGCATATCCTTACATTTTTCAATCGCCATTTGGCATTGAAGCGAGTTTCAGTCTACACAAACAAGACTCTTCTTATCTGACAATCAACCCGGTGTTTGGAATTATCTATCAAATGGGGCCAAACAATATTTTCAGAGTATATGCAGACAATAAATCTTCTACACTTTTAACAGACAACTTGCAAAACAGTTATGGGGAATTTAACCGCACGATATATGGGGCGGGTTTTGAAGTGTACCATGTTGATTATTTGTATAACCCGAGAAAAGGCTATCAATACAATGTGTCGCTTGGATATGGCACAAAAAACAGTTCAATTCCCGGGAATAAACAAAAAAACCAAAACAGGCAATTGGAGGCAACACTGGATGCTGCATATTATCAACCCATTACCGATAACACAACAGTAAAAATAAGAACTCAGGCCGGATATATACAATCATTCGGGAATAACTCACCTATGGACAATTCCCAATTCAACGGACTTTTTGAAAACGAGCTTTTCAGGATAGGAGGAATGACTTCATTGAGAGGATTTAATAAAGATGCCATATTCGCTTCAATATATATAATTCCATCCCTGGAATACCGCTATTTATTTAACAAGAATTCAGCTGTTTATCTATTTTATGATGGGGCCTATTATGAAAAAAAAGCAACCAGGCCTTACACGTATGATTATCCATTTGGCTTTGGTGCCGGACTTACATTTGAAACTGGAGCCGGCATATTTTCTATTAACTATGCACTGGGAAAACAATTTGGCAATCCTTTAGATTTGAGATCGGGCAAATTTCATTTTGGGTTTATAAATACATTCTGAGGATTAATCATCCATTCCATTTTCCATCACATGCTTTTGGCCATTACCCCAAAAATAAAAATGAGGCCGTATATTATGCTCTTTGAGCTTTTTGATAAGGCGTTTTCTGACATCCGATTTAAAATACCAACAATCAGAGGGTGATTTTGTCCATCCGGCAATCCAGCATTTATAACTTTCCTTATCCATGTCCATTACCCAAAACTCTGGTTGTGGTTCTCCAATAAAATATGGACTTTCAGAAGCTATTTCAATACATAATTTTTCAAGCAATTCAATATCCGTTTCATGTGCTGTCCAAAAATCAACGTGTGTCCATATCATTGAATCTTTGGTCTTGTAATTTAACACCTCCTTATCCAGCATTTTGCTATTGGGAATGATGTACCGTTTCCAGTTCCATAGTTTAATGACTGTATAAGATAGTGAAATATCTTCAACCGTTCCATAATTCCCATCAACACTCACAGTATCGCCGGCATGAAGCTGCCGTGAAAGCGTAATCACAATGCCTGCAATCATGTTGCTGATGAACGGACGGGCAGCGATACCAATGACAACAGCAATTACAGTACCTATAACAGATATATATGCAGCGGACATTCTATTCAAAAAAGGAAAAATGATAAAAAGCACCCATAAACATATAAATAACAAATAAAACGTCCGCTTAATCACTGTAAAGCGTGACTCTATATTTTCCTGTATGTTTTCTTTTTGTTTTTTCAGGTTCTTTTTAATGGGAGCTTTGGTTTTTACCGCTTCAATAGATCCGGTTTCGTCAACAGCACGTAAACGCCGTCTCTCAATACGTTTAATCCAAAAACGGATCGAAAAAAACAGCGAAGCTCCAATAATTATAACAGATGCGGTATAAACAAATAATGAAAATTCCATGGCTTTAATGATTTATTTGTTTTAAATATGATGATATGGATAAATTATTTTGTTTAATTTTGATTTTATTTTATATTTATCTTGTACGAATATATATTACAGTAGTTTTAAAAAAGTAAAAAAATTAATGATCAATAAACTTTAAAAATAAGATTTAATTATACAAAAATGTCCTGCAAAATAAATAAATATTATACTGATCATCTCAAGGTATTTACAAAAAAAATTGTATTGATTAAATACGGCGGGAATGCCATGCTTGACAATGCATTAAAAAACCGGGTAATGAACGATATTTGTCACCTTAACGAACTGGGGATACGCCCTGTCTTGGTTCATGGTGGCGGCCCGTTCATTCAAAAAACATTGGATATGGCAGGGCTTACTTCAGAATTTATACACGGACACCGGAAAACTTCACAGGAAGCCATGATATATGTTGAAATGGCTTTAAAAGGCCGGGTAAATGGCAATATTGTAAAAATGATTAATACCACAGGTCAAACGGCTATTGGATTATCGGGGAAAGACGGAAAAATGGTCATTGCAACAAAACGAATATATAAAGATGAAAAAACCGGAAAATATATAGATTTGGGCAGAGTGGGCGATATTCAATCCATCAATCCGGAAGTGGTTTTAATGTTGTTAAACAATGGATACATTCCGGTTATTGCATCCATTGCCTCAGGGGATGATGGGGAGGATTATAATGTGAATGCAGACATGTTTGCAGGACATCTGGCAGCATCCCTGGGTGCCAAAGCATATATTTCCATGACAAATGTAGACGGGGTTATGTTAAACCCCGACGATCATTCGACATTAATCAGGGAAATATCATTTGAAAAATTTTCACATGTCTATAGAGAAAACATACAAGGCGGAATGATCCCCAAACTCGAATCATGTGAAATTGCCCTCAGGGGTGGTGTTGAAACGGCGCGCATTATCAACGGGACCACGCCACATTCAATCATCAAAGAATTAGGTTCCTCAAAAGGAACCGGCACTTTTATCAGTAAAACATAATCATATTCAATAAAAAAATGACAAAGAAAAAAAATGACCAATTGCTGGAGTTAACACAGGAAGATCAAAAAGTGTATCTTCAGGTATATAAACGCTTCCCTCTTGCATTAAAAAAAGGAAAAGGAGTATATGTAAAAGATTTTAACGGAAAAAAATACCTTGACGCGTTTGCAGGAATTGCTGTAAACAGCTTGGGCCATGCACATCCTAAAGTTGTGAAGGCCATTACAAAACAGGCTCAAAAGCTCATTCATATATCGAATTTTTATGTCAGCAAACCCCAGGTAGAACTTTCAAAAAAAATGCTCAAAACATCAGGCATGGACCGGGTTTTCTTTGCCAACAGCGGGGCAGAAGCAGTGGAAGGAGCCATTAAGCTGGCACGTAAATATGCAAACAGCAAAGGAAAAAAAGGAAATATTATTTCCATGGAAGGATGTTTTCATGGCCGGACACTGGGAACCATTGCCACAGGAAAGAAAAAATACCAGGCCGGTTTTGAGCCCATTCCCGGAGGATTTAAACAAGTGCCTTTTAACGATATTCAAAAACTAACCGAAGCCGTTGATAAAGATACGGCTGCTATCATTATAGAGCCAATACAGGGAGAAGGCGGAATAAACATTGCCACCAAAGAATTCCTCGAAACTGCCCGTAAACTATCTGTTGATCATGATGCTGTTTTGATCTTTGATGAAGTACAAAGCGGTGTTGGGCGTACAGGGAAATTTTTTGCTTACGAACATACCGGAATTCAACCCGATATAGTTACCCTGGCAAAATCTCTTGGCAGTGGAATCCCTATTGGAGCAGTATTATTGAAACAGCATATTGCCGATGCCATTGATTATGGCCAACACGGTACAACCTTTGGAGGCAATCCTCTTGCATGTGCTGCCGGTTTAGCAACCATTGAAGTACTTAAAAAGGAAAAACTCATTGAAAAGGCCGCTAAAAAGGGAGAATACATGATGAAACATTTAAATGAGCTGGCTCCCTCTATACCTGTGATTAAAGAAGTGCGCGGCAAAGGACTCATGATTGGCATTGAGCTTACAATAGACGGGCGGGAAGTGGTACAGAAAATGCTTAAAAAAGGCATCCTGGCGAATGTTACTGCCGAAAAAGTCATTCGTTTCGTGCCCCCGCTGATCATAACAAAAAAAGAAATTGATCAGATCATAGACGTATTTGTGAAATCTGTTAAAGAAGCCACTAAAAATGAAAACAATTAAGGCGGGCATTATTGGTGCCACAGGATATGCAGGATCAGAGCTTGTACGGTTTTTATCAAGCCATCCGAACGTGACTATTGAGTTGATTACATCTGAAACATATCAAGGCAACCAATTTACAGATTTACATCCTCAATACGAAGGAATATTGGATTTTCAACTCGATTCCATGGCAAATATTGACAAACACGATTTGGATGTAGTTTTTCTTGCTTTGCCTCACGGGGTATCAATGGAATTTGTACAAAACAATGCAGATAAACCAGTTAAAATCATAGACCTTTCCGGCGATTTTCGGCTGGATTCAGCGGAAACATATAAACAATGGTATCAACTCGAACATGTTTATCCTGAAGGATTAAAGCATGCTGTATTTGGACTGCCCGAACTGTTCAAAAAAGATATTCAACATGCTGATTTAGTGTCTAATCCCGGATGTTTTCCTGTTTCGGCAATCCTTGCACTGGCTCCATTAGTGAGCCGGCAGCTCATTGACCCCCAACACATCATCATTGATTCGAAAACCGGGGTGAGCGGAGCGGGAGTCAAACCCAAAGAAACAACTCATTTTTCAAATGTAAATGACAATTTTAAGGCATACAATCTCAAAAAACATCGGCATACCATTGAAATACAATCCATTTTAAATCAATTGACACAGGATGCCTTAAATATTCAGTTCACTCCTCACCTGCTCCCGGTTGACAGGGGAATATTCAGTACATCGTATGCATTTCCTGTAAAAAAAGTTCAGGAGCAAATGCTTCACGGCCTTTATACAGAATTTTACCAGAAATCGCCTTTTGTAAGAATAACACAGCATATTCCATCATTAAAAAAAGTCAGGGGATCAAATTATTGCGATATCATGGTCAACCATGATGAACGCACCAACACCATTATTGTATTATCAGCCATTGACAATTTAGTCAAAGGAGCTGCAGGCCAAGCAATTGAGAACATGAATATTATGTTTGGACTGAACGATACCACAGGGCTTTTAAACGTGCCATTGCAACCATAAACCTATAGGCAGTAATAGTTGACGAGTAAATATGTGATACACATGAAGATGATTATAATTAGTGTTTGTCCATAATGTCCGCTAACTTCGATACAGTC
>CAYMKE010000185.1:0-6666 GCA_964390955.1 uncultured Bacteroidales bacterium
ACTGTCTCAATATGCTGAACTCATGTGTTAGCTGATATAATTTGTCCTTTTAAGAGCTTTTGAGGCAGTTTTTTTTATATTTTTGTATATATTTTTTCAATTCAATTTTTTAAGCATTCATAATAAAAACACTAATCTCATGAAAAAAATTTCAATGATCATTTTGGTTATTATTGCTGTTTCGTGTACCAAATCTGAAAAATATGAAAAGATCAAAGGAGAATGGACATGTACCAGTTGGACAAGTGAAGGCAGTGATGTGAATAAGTGCCGAGACAATGTATATTTTAAATTTAATGAGGATAAGACATATATATCTAAAATTGGCAATTTAAAAGATAGCGGCACATATAAAATCATGAACAATCTTTTATATGCTACCCCCAAAGGGAAAATGCAAATAGCAGTACAGATTATTCAATTACAGGCTGATACGCTTGGGCTTTTAATGAACCAGGCAGGAACAAAAGAACAATTGATTCTTGTAAAAAAGCAATGATCTGCAACAGGTTTAATTAAATTTATTATTTTTGTAAAGTTCATGGGCTGTTAACTCAGTTGGTTCAGAGTGTCACCTTGACGTGGTGGAAGTCACAGGTTCGAGTCCTGTACAGCCCACTTTATCATGATAAGTATTATGGGGGTCTATTGTATTTGGCCCGTTAACGTTCGCTCCCCGTTTTCATACTTCACAATAAACGCACTGGGTATATCAATTCGTTTCAATGCTTCCTTTGCGCCCGTTAAGCTGGGAGTTAGATTAGTGATATATGCATAATAATCATTTACACGGGTTTCATACACTGTATATTCCCCATGATATAATAATTTTAGTACAATATTAGAAATTGGTTTTGTTGCAGAGGCAATTTGGATCCCATACATAACACTGTCCTGGCTGATGGTTTGATTTCGTTTAATGGCAAGTTTTGAGTTGATTTTGGTTTGTCCTTCCGGGTATGGATAGAATTTAACTCCGTTCTTATAACCTTTTACAAAAAAGTTTTCGTTTTGAAGTTTTCTGCAATATTTTACAGCGTTTTTATATGAATTGAAATCCCCAATTGCATATTTATACCATCCATTCTCTGTTTCCTGGCTGATTTGTTTTTCTCCTGTATATATTTTATCTAACGCATGTTGACCAAGTGGTTTTTTACTGGCTGCAATTTGAATTTTATAAATATTCCCGGAAGGATCATTTATTGCCGGTGATTCATATGTGTCTTCCATGGTTTGTGTTTGTTCATCACTTGGGCCCGGGATTGCTTCATCCTCCTCTAAGTCTGTTGGTTCTACCGTAATGGTGGGTTGGGAGGGGCCTATGTTGCTGTCGTGTTGATGTATCGAACCGGTATCCATTGTTGTTAAGTGTTCTTGCACTTGCAATGATGCGGAATCAATGATTTGTTCCGTGGTGTCCTTCAATGACAGATCATGTGTGTCCTGCATTGCAGAATAATGTGTTGACGTGTCTTGTTCGGTCATGCCGGTATCCATTGTTGAGATTGTATCTGTTTTTAGGGCTTGCTGTAATGTATCACCCCGGCCTGTATATGTTGAATCAGACAAATCTGTCGTATCATTTGTGGTACGCGCGATATTTTCTAACAAGATACTATCCCCTTTATTTATTGAAGGTTTATTAATCGAATCCTGATCTGTATACTTCACAGTATAATTATTGGAGTCACTATTTATTGTATTTATCCCGGAAGCATCAACATAGTTTCCGAACAGAATAATAACAAATAAACAACAAGCTTTGATTATAGAATGATACATGAGCATAAATTTTAAGTTAAACTTTTATATATTATAAAAATATAAATTTTAATTGATTAGAACAAATTTTTATCTATATTTTTGTTTGATAATTTAAGGTGGGGCATTTATTTTATTATGAATTAATACACCTGTTTTGTCATTTGTGGATTGAAATTTATTTGTATTTTGAGTTTTTTTATTTGTTTGGTTGTGGCTTGGCCACGTTGGGATTCTATCTTTTGTCTGCTTCTGCTATTATTCTGTCAGAACCAAATAGATAAGGAGAAATTTTAAAAACAATGGCATTTTTTGTGGGTTATATTTTAAATAATTTTTATTTATTACAGTCAATACGTGGATTATGTTAAAAACTTAACAAAAACTTAACATAAAAAACGTAAAAAAAAAATTGTATAGTTAAATTTGTCATCATAAATATACATAAGCGGAAGCCGAAAAGCTTTTTTAGAGTAGGCGTAATTTTTGAAAAATTTTAATTATGAAAACACATGTAAAATTATTTAAATTATTTGTTCCTTCTTTAATTGTAATGTACTTGTTTTGTTTTTCCTTTATTTCAGGCTATGCACAAGCCATTAAAGTCAACAGTGCGGGACAAGTGGGCTTTAATATGGATCCACATAGTACTAGCCGGTTCAGTATTGGTAGTAGTGGAACTTATGACTATGCTTTGCGTGTTTTTGGTGGTGGTGGTGGGGGTGATGTTAAGGTTGACCGACGTTTATATGTATATGCTATTCATGCGAGTTATGCATGGAACAGCATTGCTTGTGGGATTAGTCCAGGTGACGTTCTTAAAATAAAGGATTACACTCCAGGTACAAATGCTTTGAAAGTAGACGGGCCCTGTGTGTTAACAGAGGGTTGGAGCTATTCTGACGGTCGATTAAAAAAGAATATTAAATCATTCGAATATAATGATTTTTTAACTAAATTCATGCAAATTGAAGGAAAGCAATTTGAATATAAAGACGAGAACGAGTTAAAAGCCCTGAATAAACAAGGAGGCATTAAATTTAACATTGATACCATTCGTACTTCTGACAGTTTGGGCGTGGAACACCAAAAAACCGAGGTTAGTGTCCCTACTTTTACCCCCGGGAAAAAATATGGATTCATTGCCGAAGAAGTAAAAGAGGTTTTTCCCGAATTGGTAAGGCTGGATTCAACAACTATGACATACGGTATCAATTATAACGGATTTATACCAATGTTGCTGGAAGTTGTAAAGCAACAACAAACAACAATTGAATCGCTAAAAAGTCAAATCAGTACCATACAAACCAATTGTTGTCCTGCAAATAAATCATTAAAAAGTGGAAACACGATAAATAGTACAAAATCAACGACAGCAGATGATAATTCTGATCAGTCAGAACTTTATCAAAACAGCCCCAATCCTTTTACCGAAACAACAGAAATCGCTTATTATCTTCTACAGGATGTTTCCAATGCTGCATTGTATGTCTATGACATGCAGGGCAAACAAATAGACCAGTATCCAATTCAAGAAAGAGGCAATGGTTCCATTACTATTACAGGCGGCAGCCTTCAACCGGGCATGTACATGTATGCATTGATAGCAGACGGGAAAGAAGTGGATACAAAGCGGATGATTTTGACGGAGTAAGAAAATAGTGTAAAATCAAAATATAGTAATTATGAAAATCTTAATGTTTCTTTTTAGCTGCTTTTTACTTTTCAACGGATGTGAAGATTCCACATCCGTTGAACCTGAAAACTATTTAATTGGAAAATGGTTAGACATAAATTCCTGCGATTCATGTTTAATATATGAATTCAATCCCGACAATAGTCTCTACAGACACAAAATTGGAGAAAATTCAATTGATACCCTCTCTTATAAATTATTAAGCAAAGATTCAATCAATATTGTGTATAAATCCAACAAAAATTATAAAATAGAACGTTATACGGAGGATTCTATAGAAATATTGGGTTTCACGCAATCTCTAATACCAGAAATTAATTCAACAATCTTAAAAAGAATAGAAAAATGAAAAAACATATTTTATTCATAATTAGTGTGTTAATATTGTCGAATGTTTATTCACAAAATACCCCATATTACTATCACAATGGTAAAAAGAAGTATTTAGAATATTCTTTTGATAAAGAATTTGTTGTGTTTAAAGGAAATACAAGAAAATCTCAAAAGCTTAAAAAGCTAGGCGATATTAAGGAAGAATTTATTAATACAAATTTTTTATCAAAAGAAACAAAAAAAATAAATTGGGTAATTATTAATAAAAAAAACGATTTTAGAGTAAAAATTGATACATTTGATGAGGTAGTATATAAAGCACCATTTTTCAAAACAAACAGGGGTAAACCAGTAGGAATTTCTAATCTCTTCTATGTTAAACTAAAAGACAAAGATGATATTCACTTATTAAGAAAATATGCCGAAAGATATAATGTAACTATTATTAGACAAAATAGTTACATGCCTCTTTGGTTTACCCTATTATGCACAAATACGAGCAATGGGAATTCCTTAGAAATAGCTAATGCATTTTATGAATCAGGGAAATTTCAATACTCACATCCAAATTTTATGGTTAAAGATATTTCATTGTGCACTAACGATGAATTTTTTGATGATCAATGGAATTTAAACAATAATGAGCAGTATGGTGATACAAAAGGGATAGATATTAATTACTGTGAAGCTAGCAATATAACACAAGGAAACAATAATACAATTGTAGGAGTATTAGACCATGGATTTGAGCTTGACCATCCCGATTTGTCAAATATTTATGGTCAAAGCTATGATACAGAATCTCAATCATCACCTGCAGATGTATGGGGTTCTCATGGAACTGCTTGTGCTGGCATTATAGGTGCAAATTCTAATAATACTAATGGTATTGCAGGGATTGCTCCGGAAACGGAGCTTATGTCAATAAGTAATGAACTAGTTGGTCTTGATATTGATTCTCAGGAAGAATTAGCAGATGGTATTAATTGGGCAGTAGATAATGGTGCAGATGTTATTAGCAATTCATGGGGTTCAGATGGATTAGCTGGTGATATAATTGATGATGCAATTGATAATGCTCTTAATAATGGTAGAAATGGGTATGGCACCATTATGGTGTTTGCAGCAGGAAATGATAATTCCGATGTAATCTATCCGGCAAGTTCTAATTCTGATGTGCTTGCAGTAGGTGCATTAAGTCCTTGTGGAGAAAGGAAAAGTCCAAGTTCTTGTGATGGTGAAACAACTTGGGGTAGTAATTTTGGAGAGGAACTTGATATAATAGCTCCAGGAGTTTTAGTGCCAACAACGGATAGGCAAGGGGATAAAGGTTATAACCCAAATAATTCCATTCACACCGAAAATGGTGGCTCTTTGGTTACAAGTGATTATAAAGACCAAGATTTTACTGTTTGGTTCAATGGCACTTCTGCTGCATGCCCGCATGTTGCAGGAGTTGCAGCTTTGGCATTATCTGTTAACTCGGGATTGACCCACCAGGAAATTACTGATATAATAGAATCAAATGCACAAAAAGTAGGCGGATATAATTACCAAACAACTTCAGGCAGGCCGAATGGGACATGGCATGAGGAAGTAGGGTATGGGTTGGTAGATGCCCATGGCTCAGTCCAATCTGCAGCTTGTGGATACCCCATTGAGCATACAACTTATACTGCTAATGTAAATATTGATGGGTGTGATAATGTAACAATGCAGAATGATGTATCTGTACAAAATAGTGGTAACCTTTCTATTTCAAATGTCAATGAAGTAACAATTAATGGTACTTTTGAAGTAGAAACCGGGGGCGAGTTAGAGATTAATCCGTAACTAAACTCTGATGAGCTTGCCTATAAAGGAGAAACAAAATTTTATTATACTTTTGTAGGCAAGCTCTCTTTTTAATTTTTATTTAGCTTATATCCGATCTCGTCTAACGCAAAAAAAATGAATCAAACTGTACAACTACAACATGCAGGGCAACCAAATTAAATAGTACCCCATACAGGCAACCGGCACCGGTAGTGTCACTATACGCGGTGGAGAACTGGAGCCGGGTATGTATATGTATACCCTCATTGCCGATGGCAGGGAAGTGGATACGAGGAGGATGATTTTGACGGAATAGGAAAATAGTGTAAAACCAAAATATAGTAATTATGAAAATCTTAATGTTTCTTTTTAGCTGCTTTTTACTTTTCAACGGATGTGAAGATTCCACATCCGTTGAACCTGAAAAAGCTAATTTCTTAAAATTAGAAGATAGAATAGGGACATGGATTAACCATGAAAAAAATGATACGTTGGTATTTCAGAATGATTCATCTGTAATCCGGAAATATGGGTCAGAAGTTCAGCAAACTTATCAGTATAAAATTGAAGACAGTACCTTATATTTAGATTCTACTGCACATGAAATTAGTAACGTATATATAGAAGAAGGTAAAGTAAAACTCCATAATATGTACATAGTACCACTTTGTGCAACTTGCCCGTCAGCTAATGGCATATTCGAAAAAGGAACAGAATAAATTATAACTTAAAAATTGACTATTATGAAAAAATATAAAATAATATTAATCGTAGGATTATTCTTATCTCCATATATAGCTTTTGCTCAAAATTATTACTATTATAATGGGAAAAAAGTCAATTTGGAAATTTCAAAACAAAAAATTTTTGTTTCTCAGCTGGTAGATTCGTTAAAAGATAAACAAATAGAGAACTACAAAACTCAGTCGTTGTCCGTAGCGTCCACGCTACGGACTTTAAAAGCACTTTGCATTAAAAAATTAAAAATATAAACAGATGAAAGATGTAAAATTGATAATAATTGTACCTCTATTATTTATTTTTTCGGCACAATTATT
>CAYMKE010000186.1:0-6650 GCA_964390955.1 uncultured Bacteroidales bacterium
CAAAAAAATCAGGTTTAATGATGTGTTGAGGTGGTTAAAACACAATACTAAATAGTGTTAAGGGTAGTTTTTGTATATATTCCTGGTAAAATGAATATAAATAACATTTGATCAGAGATCAACCCTTTATAGGTTTTTATCTTCCTCCATATCTGTATCTCCAGTTTTGTTTTCCTTCACTGGAGCCAAACTTAATGCCAAGGCTTAATTCATGCGAACCAAAGCTATGATTTTGAATCTTACTTAAATTATAATCAAAACTGTATGCAATATAAAAATCATCGTATTTTACACCTCCCATTACGACCAGGTCACCGGCTGCTGAATAGTGACTCTCTGCCTTTGTTATTCCGGTAAATCGATATGCCAATCCTCCCCAATAATCATCCCTGTAGTATACTTTAAAATTCAAATCGGGTTGTAAACGGAAACCACCAAATGTATTTTTATCAACAAAACTAAATTTCGTTAGAATAGAAGGTTCCAACACATAATCTACCCATCCCTGAAATTTATATCCTCCTAAAAAGCTGTAATGCCTCAACATATTGTATCCTTCCTTTAACTGTTTATTTCTTGCAAAGTTGATATTAAAATCTTCACCTGTTTCAAATAACTGGTCTACTGATAAGCCGGTATAAAACCCTTTTGATATATAATACACCCCTAAAATTATATCCGGGGCAAACAAAGGCTTGGTATATTCTTCTACATTTAAATATCTTTCTTTGTGATTAAATGTCAATTTTTCCCTGTCAATTTTAAATTGGTATCCGGTTATTGCAACCCCGAAAGATAATTGCGACTGGTATAAACTAATATGGTAAGAATAAGCAAAACTAAACCCTGTACGGCTCACTGCTCCGTTTTGATCACTATATATAACGCCCCCTAAACCAACATTACCTGTTCTGCTTTTTTGCAGCCTTTTTATTCCAAGTATTCCCGAACTTACACGTGTACTTCTTCTAAGCAGCCGCCACTGTCCGCTAAATGTATACGTGCCAGGCGATCCTTCAAAGCTAAGCCATTGTTCCCGTGCCGTAAGATTAAATGTAGTAAACCCATGAGCACCTGCTGCTGCAGGGTTAATAACCGATTCATTTAATTTGTATTGAGTATATACCGGGAGCTGTTGGCTTCTTGCAGTAATACTTAATAGAAAGATGCTGATAATGATGAATAAGTATTTTGTTTTATACATGCCTTCTCAGATTAAGTTTTCATTTCATACCATAATGTAGATAGACAAAGCCCTGAAAGTTAATAAAAAAAAATTATACTTTGCAGAAAATTAACATAAAATTAATAAAAATCCTCAAAAAATGCAAAAAAATGACATTTATTTTACATTAAAAACAAAAACACCTTTCAAAAAAACAACGTAACCACCTCGAGAACAAAAACTTAAAGATATTTTGATTTACATATCCAATTCAATCAAAATATCGTCTTTCATTACATTATCTCCTGGCTGAACTTTAATTTGTTTTATTTTACCAGATTGTATAATAGCGATTTCATTTTGCATTTTCATTGCCTCTAAAATAATAACTGCATCACCTGCTTTTACTTCATTTCCTTCTTCTATCAGGATATCGACAATTTTTCCGGGCATGGGCGCATACAGATACTTTTCCTTTGATCCTTTATTTTTCTTTTTAAGAAATTTTTTCCGGCGATAAGAAGTTGGTGTTTCAACCGAAAAACTATAACTAACATTATTAATCAGTATATGATATTTATTTTGATTTTTTTCAATGATTTCAATAGGGTACTTCCGGTTTTTATATTTTATATAGGTCATCCCATCGTTTTCAGTTTCAATTTTAACATCCATGGGCGATCCGTTTAAATCAGCCGAACCATCTTTTTTTATATCAAATTGGTAATTATTTCCACCCTGATCCAGTGCAATATATCTTCCTTCTAAAATATCACTCATATTATTGATCTCATTCATAATTTTTGGTTTTAAAATATTAAATAATATTTAAAGTCTGGTGTTTGTATCATAATGTTCGGTAACGAGGCCTGCGAAGCTACAAAATGCGCAGTTTACTGATGTAAATGAGCAATTTTGGAGCAAGCGTAACGAAGTTAGCGGACATTATGGTCAAACACTAAATTGATTTAAGGCGTTTATTTAACACCCAGGGATCAAGTTCTTTCCCTTTATTATAGTCAACCACCATATCTTGTTCTATTTTAAGTTCCTTTGCAAAGCTATACGTAGCAAAGTAAGCAGCCATTAATTCTTCAAAGGGTTCCTGGTAATAAACAGGGTCCAGCTCATTTTCAATGAATGATGTATTGATCGTTCCATTTCTGAATGCTTTGCTGCTTAAAGCTGCTTTACAAAATGGGATCGTGGTTTTCAATCCTCTGATCTTGATTTTCCGTAAAGCAGAAAGTGTATTTGATATAGCACTCTTTCTGTCTTCTCCATAGCAGATCAATTTGGAAATCATTGAATCATAATAAGGAGTTATTTCAGCTCCTTCCTGGATGCCTGTATCAATCCTGATATTTTTTCCGGTAGGATGTTTTATTTTCTCTATTATTCCTAAATAAGGAGAAAAATTTGATTGCACATCTTCGGCATTGATCCGGCATTCAATAGCCCATCCTTTTATCTTTATATCATCCTGTGTAAATGGGAGTTTTTCTCCTCTTGCAATTTTTATTTGTTGTTCAATCAGGTCAATACCCGTAACCTCCTCTGTAACAGGATGCTCCACCTGAATTCTCGTGTTCATTTCCATAAAATAAAAATACCCTCCATCATCCAACAAAAATTCTACTGTTCCAGCATTTTGGTAATTAACAGCTTGGGCAACTTTTAATGCAGCTTTTCCCATCTTACTTCTTAATTCTTCATTTAAAGCAACAGAAGGCGCTTCTTCTATTAATTTTTGATGTTTACGCTGAATGGAACATTCTCTTTCGCCCAGGTGGACCATGTTTCCATGTTTATCTGCCAATATTTGAAATTCCACATGCCGCGGATTCTTTACATATTTTTCTATAAAAACAGACGAGTCATTAAATGCCTTTTGAGCCTCATCAGTAGCCATGCGGAACATTTTCTTCATGTTTTCAGCAGATTCTACAATTCTCATGCCCCTGCCTCCTCCACCAGATGCAGCCTTTAATATCACAGGAAATCCAATTTTTTTGGCTATCTCAACGGCTTCTTTTTCTGAGCTAACACTTCCGTAACTGCCTTTTAATAATGGAACATTATTATTGGTGGCAATTTGTTTGGCTATCGTTTTATTTCCCATCTTATAAATAGCGTCTGAAGACGGGCCTATAAAAATAATCTTCTCTTCTTCACATCTCTCGGCAAAATAAGGGCTTTCTGCTAAAAAACCATAGCCGGGATGAATGGCCTCAATATGATGTTCTTTTGCAGTTTTAAGCAACCCATCAATATCCAAAAATTCCGGGACGCCTTCAATATTTTCCGTTTTATCTATTATTTCATCTGCTTTTTCAAGGTAAAGAGCATAGGGTTCTTTGGCTGTTTTAATTACATATGTCTTAATGCCCATTTTTTTTGCTGTCTTAATAATTCTTACAGCAATTTCACCCCTGTTAGCGATTAAAATACTATTCATAAATTTTTTAATTTAATTCAAATTATATAATAATGAAGTCATTTTAAAGTGGTAATGATTGTTTGGCGACGTTTTCTTTTTTTAAAAGTAATCATCACAATATTAAGCATTTTTAATAAAAAATTAACAATAAAATAAAATAATTTATCAAAAAGTAATCCACATTACTAAAAGTTATTTTGCATCAAAAATATTTCATGCACCAACAATATCTTTGCAAAAAACTTAACTACAGCTGATTACAAAAACAAAACCATAAAAAATATCTTTTATTTATTCTTACTATAAATTATTTTAAAAATACAAACAAATAAATAAACCATAAATTTTAATTATACATTAAAAAAATATTTTAATTTTGTGCTCCGTTCATTTTTTTAGTTTAAATAGTGTTTGAGCATAATGTTCGATAACGAGGCTTGCGAAGCCCCAAAATGCGCAGTTTACTGGCGTAAATGAGCAATTTTGGGGCAAGCGTAACGAAGCCTGCCCCGTAAGGAAGAATGACTGTATCGGGGTTAACGGATATTATGGACAAACACTAAATATGGTGGATGTAGCTCAGCTGGTTAGAGCACTAGATTGTGGTTCTAGGGGTCGTGGGTTCAAGTCCCATCTTCCACCCAAACAAAAACAAAACCCGCTATTGATGCGGGTTTTAGAAGGGGTGAAATAAAAACCGACAAAAACCGACATCATAAGTTTTTCATGTTTGTATATGTGTTAAGGGGTTAATATTTAAACAATAATAATTGACTTCTTCTTTAGTATACATCCACATTATTTTGTTTGCAAATACCTTTCAGCTTCTATAGCTGCTTTACATCCGGAAGCGGCAGCAGTGACAGCTTGCTTGTATACCGTATCTATCACGTCCCCACATGCAAATATGCCTGGTATATTGGTTTTAGTGGTTCCCTCGATAACTTTCAGGTATCCGTTTTCATCTGTTTCAAGAAAATCTTTAAAAACATCTGTATTGGGTTGGTGGCCAATTGCTAAAAAAAATCCTTCAACATTGATTCGTACCTCCTGGTTGGTTCGTTTATTATATAAAATCGCACCTTCTACACCCTGGTTGCCCACAATTTCTTTTGTAATATGTTCAAATAAGATTTCTATATTCGGAGATTGAAAAACTCTGTCTTGCATAATCTTAGATGCACGCATGTAATTTTTCCTGATAATAAGATAAACTTTTTTACAAAGGCCTGATAAATAAAGTGCTTCTTCTGCAGCAGAATCGCCTCCACCGACCACTGCCACCTCTTTATTCCTGTAAAAAAAGCCATCGCATGTAGCACATGCAGAGACCCCCATGCCTCTGAACTTTGCCTCTGATTCCAGGCCCAGGTATTTCGCTCTTGCTCCTGTTGCTATTATGACTGTTTCAGAAATAATTTCTTTTGATTCATCAATAATAATTTTATGAGGTTCACACGTAAAATCAACAGATGTCACAAGCCCCATTCTCACGTCTGTACCAAAGCGCTCTGCTTGTTTCTGAAGGTCTTTCATCATATTCGGCCCGGTGATACCATCGGGGTATCCCGGAAAATTTTCAACATCAGTGGTAGTCGTTAACTGACCACCGGGTTCCAATCCCTGGTATAACACAGGACTTAAATTTGCCCGGGCAGCATAAATTGCAGCTGTATATCCTGCCGGACCGGACCCTATGATAAGACATTTTATTTTTTCTGTTTCTTCCGAAAATTTTTTATTTTTTAGCGGTCGGGAAGAACCCTCATGCAAGTCTTTCATGATTTGTGGTGAACTTTTGTCCGTGAGGGATTCATTTAACTGTTCCTTTTTATTGTGTTCATCACCTATATTCAATTGCTCAAAGAATGCCATATTTCTTGCTTTAAATGATTATAAATTTTGACAAAAATAATAATAATAACAATGACATTAAATGAATAATAGTAAAGATTATTTTTTTGTTTTCTAATATATAGTTAATTTTGCACTATCGTTTTACAACGAACCCCCATTGCACAAACACGAATGATCACACTCACACAGATTTACGGGATGTAGCTCAGCTTGGTTAGAGTACACGTCTGGGGGGCGTGGGGTCGCCAGTTCAAATCTGGCCATCCCGACAAAACAGTTTGGAGCAACAGTAGTGAGCAAGAGAAAGCAACTCATCCAAACTGTTCTCTCTCTTGCTCAAATTCAAACTGTTACTGATTTAAACATTGTGTAAACTCCCTTTACAAATAACTCATTTTTTTATATCCAAACTTTGCATTTCCATTCAACAATATTAATTTTGGTTTTTTATTTACATAATTATTTACATAATTATTATATATTTGTCGCTTAACATTTTTTATTCATAAAATTGCTTTTTATTATGGGAAAAAATCACAAAGAACCAGAAAAGAACAATTGCATTAACATCATTGGAAATGAAACCAATATAAAAGGAGACATAAATTCAAGTTCAGATATACGAATTGACGGTAATTTAACAGGAAATGTAGACACTTCCGGGAAATTAGTGATTGGTGAAAGCGGAAAAGTAAAAGGCGAGATTCATTGCAAAAATGGGGATATTTCAGGTAAGATTGAAGGCAAAATCACAACAACTGATTTATTATCACTCAAAGCATCTTCTAAAATTAAAGGTGACATGATCGTCAACCGTTTAGCCATTGAACCAGGATGTGTCTTTATCGGGAATTGTCAAATGGACTCCGGGGAAACCACTTATGAAAAACAAGAAAAAGAATCAAAACTCCAAACAGAACCCAAAACCAAAGTATTATAATTACATCAAATACACCTCCATTGCATTTCAAATGATTGCAACCATTTTACTGGGCGTAATAGGAGGTATAAAACTAGATGAATGGGTTCAATGGCAATTTCCTGTTTTTACTGTTGCACTTACCATAATTGGCGTATTTCTAAGCATATACCATAGTGTCAAAGAATTTATCAAATTTTAACAACATTAATATTAATTAGTGTCTGTCTATAAAGTCATATAATGTCGCGTAACCAAATTCCAAATAT
>CAYMKE010000187.1:0-6608 GCA_964390955.1 uncultured Bacteroidales bacterium
TAGGATATTATGTAATTTTTTTTAAAAACTTTTCAACAAGTATTGAGACAGCCCCACAGGCTATGATTCTCATGATTATTAGATTTCTTGATTTTAGTTTTTGGTTTAAATTCACCGTTTTATATTTGTCAATCATGGCCATCTTATAAATCCTATTAATCAAGGTTCAGACATTTTTTCAAAGAACTCCCTAATACGCTATTGTATATTCATTTACCATAAAAGGTTTACAATATATAGAGTCTTTATGAGTTACCCAGTTTTGATTATTTCGTTTTATTTTCCATTTAATTTTGTAATAATTATCCGGCTTTTCAAGATCATCAAATATTGTATTAGGTTTATTAGACAATGTATAACATTTATTATTTTCAACACACAAACTATCTCCTTGATTTAAAGGATTATTTGTATTAAAAAATATTCTAACTGAACACCAACGTAGCAAAAAAATAGTTTTATCTATTTTATCCCCACTATGTATTGTCATATAATGCGGAGAATATTTTTTATGTCGGCAATCCCATTTATCCGGGTTATCTATATTAGTCAAACAAGTGGAATCATAATAATAATGGCTATCGTCATAAGGTTTAACCTTTAGCTCATATACAATATCTTCTTTTTCTTTTGGCTGATGGGTGATTAAGAAATAACCTGTTGAATCTGAATATGTTTCGCTTTTCATAGTTTCAGCCCAATTATGAACACGCCAAAGGCTAATCCAAACATCTGATATAGGTTTATTTGTACCTTCTTCTTTCACATACCCTTCTATTCTTATACTGTAGTCCATTTTCTCTTTCTCACAGCCAAATGTCATAACTATTAAAAATAGCAAAATATAAATTGGTTTCATAAAATACACTTTTTTTATTGATACAATATTTTTTGAGTAAATATTTCATTGTCATTGATGATCTTTACTATGTATAGACCTTTAGCCCACGGTGTTATATTCAGATTGAGCTGATTTATATGCTCATAGCTATTTTGATATTGATAAATGATTTTAGATGTTTTTATAAATTTACCGGAGCTAATATGTACAAGATATACTCCCGTAGGAAACGAAGCAATACTGAGCTGTTTTTTCCTGGTTTTTATTTTTTCTTGTGAAAATATGATATTTCCCGTGGAATTCAAAATTTTAAGGTTATAAGGTATGGTATTGTTGTTGCATGCAATAATAAACATGCCATCCGAAGTGGGATTGGGGTATAGCCGAACCGTTTTATGAGTTCGATCCAACTGTTGGTTTTCTTTTTTATTGGTGTATTCTTTTATACTTATTTATCTTTTATACATCTAACTGAAAGATGATAATGAACCGGTAAATTTCTAGATGCAATACCGGGACTATTATACGACAAATAAAATGTAAAACCTTTAGAACCGTCAAAGCTTCTAAGTGGGGTCCAATAATAAACTTTCTCTCCTAATAAGTATTGATTATTATTTTTAATGTATCCTGCAGGTAATGCAGTGAAGCCTGTAATATTGTTGGCACCTTCATTTGGAGGCTTCCAATGTGTTGTACCTGATTCTTTTAACCTATTTCCACCTTTTTGATACCCATCTATATAGTGTAATAAATAATTTATCCATTCATAATTATTAGGAATATGCCATCCATTAGGACAGATACTTTGAGAACCTGTAGTATCTAATTCGCTTGACCATGCTGTATCTTTATACATAGCAGCATACCATGTATAAAGTTTACCATACAAAGAATCATTGCCTTCATCAAAATTTACCGAATAATATCCTTCAACAGGTGTGCCGTCTGCATAATGTGTGGAACGCAAATTTTCCGCCATCCAGCACTGGCCATTGATTTTAACCGTGGCATATACATTGCCGTCATAATCTGTGACAGTTGGGGTTTCTGTGCAGGGAATTTCTATGTCGAATCCGGTTGTGGTAAAACTTACTTCATTACCATAAGCCGTTCCTTTTTTGTTGGTAGCATAGGCACGCACATAATAGGTAGTGTTTGTTTTCAGTGCAGACAAGCCACTTGTAAAACTGCCGGAACCTTCTCCTTCTAAGGTATAGGATGCATAGTCCGACAATGAAGGATTATGCCGGGTATTCCAGCATAATCCTTTTTCTGTTACAGGTGCTCCGCCGTTATCTTTTACGGTGCCCCCACCGCCTGCAAGGGTGGGATCAGCCGTGTCATATTCTATCTGAGCAGTGGTTACAGTGGGTTTGGATACTTCTTCCGGTTCTTTGCAACACTGGTAAAATAAAACAAAGTACGGAAGACTTATTAATAAAATGGTTATATGTTTCATGGCTATTTTTTTATTGATAAATGATTTTAGATGTTTTTATAAATTTACCGGAGCTAATATGTACAAGATATACTCCCGTAGGAAACGAAGCAATACTGAGCTGTTTTTTCCTGGTTTTTATTTTTTCTTGTGAAAATATGATATTTCCCGTGGAATTCAAAATTTTAAGGTTATAAGGTATGGTATTGTTGTTGCATGCAATAATAAACATGCCATCCGAAGTGGGATTGGGGTATAGCCGAACCGTTTTATGAGTTCGATCCAACTGTTGGTTTTCTTTTTTATTGGTATCTTTGGTAGCTGTTAATGATTTTAAACTTTTTGTATTGTTTTTATCCCACCAATAACAGTCACAATCCGATTCCGGGCATGGATCGATGGATGCTTTCAACACACTGCCGGCTTCTGCAACAAATCCGGGTTTCATGACAATTTCCCTGCGGGCTTCCAAATTATATGTTTTTCCTGAGTGAATGGTGATATTCTTATTTTCTGCAGGATAAAAATGGATCCTGCCAGTCTTTAAATCATTATCGGCAATTTTAAACCAAAGCCCAAAGGTATTATGTATGGTCACTGTTTTGTCACAATCTACTACTTTTATTTTTTTTGAAGTGGTACTCCATAAATCATAATTTAATTGCAATCCTGTTTCTCCCCAAGCAGGATCATTTCCACAGATAGTTTTTAATTTAATAGTGTGAGTACCTTCTTCATCCAAATGGAAACAACCTGTATTGTCATTATGGTATATGCCACTTTGTGGGTCACTTGCATCATCTACTTGATAACCAAATTCCAAATTAAATTTACTTTCATCAACAACATTTCCATCTAATGACCATATAATTTTTCCGGGGTATTTACATTTTTTATGGTCTCCTATCCAACACTCGGTAGAATTTGAACCATATGATAACTCCTCTAAACTAATATAACTTCCCTTGGCAAACTCATATTGTTTTGCACACTCCGTATTTAGTATTTGACTGACAATGCAAGGGGAACCTGATTCCAACATAAACGTAAAATCTTTTTCAAACACATTTCCAAAATAATCCTGCACAAACACATTTACAAGATAATTGCCGGCTACGTCAAAAGAAAAGTTTTTTGTCACGTGTGTATTTTTATTTGTCCTTAGTTCCGCATCCTGGGTAGGTGTGCCCGTTTTGCTAAAGTCATCCGGTGAGTTATTATACACGTTCCATATAAAAGAATAAGGAGGCGTGCCATTGGTAACTTCCGCTTCAAATTTTATTTGTGTAGCCTCCACATCGCTCCATGCAGTAAGACTACCTCCTCTTTCCGGTGTTTCTCCGTCTACCTTTGCTATGCTTAGGTTCACGTCAAGGTCCGTAATTGGTTGCCGGGCTTCCATGGTGCTTGTTTTAGGCCATATAGTAGCCGAATTAAAAGCAAGAACATCTTTGTATACATCCGGTTCTTCTGCCCATGCTTCATGCAGTTTTCCGAATAAAATTTCATGGTCAGGATCATCACAAGGATTAGCTGGTGAATCACCTTTTGATCCGCTTAGGATTCCTATTACTTCATTTTTTTTATTAAATAAAGGGCTTCCGGAAGATCCCTGATAAGCTGTACCTTCATCAAATTGTATATTAAAATATTTTCCAAAATTTTCAGAATTATTATTCTCTTTTGCATATTTTTTTGATAATCCCTCCGGATGTGAAATATTTATCATTGGAGGTACTGAATGCCCGGGCGAATAATCCCATGCATTCCAACCGGCATAAGCAACTCCATAATCAGCCAAATCGTACTTATTTGCTTTTAGTCGTGCCATCATTATATCAACCTCATAATTTTTACTCTGAACGATCACATCGCAGCCGGTTACTGATTTTGTAGTTAACATTTCATCACCTCCACAACTTGATTTTTCTTTGTGAAATACAAAAACCCAAAATTGGGGTTCACTTACTTTTTTATCGTTTTTTTCATAACAATGACTTGCTGTTAATAATATGGGTTCACCATCATATTGGGTTTTGTTAACTAAAACTCCCGTACAAATACCAATATCTCCTGTTGAAAAACTAAATGTTTCAATCATACATACCGCTTTACGCTCTTTATCCCAATCACTATCTAAGCAAGCAGCATCTTTGTAACAGCCTCTATCAGTGCTTTTTAAATGTCCTGTAAATAAATTCCTGTAAATATGACCAATACCGTTTATACTTAATTCTCCATTAAGTGTATCGGCGGGTTCAAAATATTCAATAAAAATTGTGTTACCTTTAATATGCTGTGTTACAAATTCATTACCAGGCGCATAATTTTTGCTGGTGAACGCCCCTAAAATCATAGTTTTTTCTTTGTTGTATATATACAACTTAGCGCCTTCGGGTAATTTATAGGTGCCAAAATGAAATTGTAATCCATAGGCACTAGGAGATTCTATTTTTAATAACCACAAATTACCTTCTTCTAATTCATAAAAGGAAGCAGTATCTTTTATATTAATATTTGTATTGATAATTTGCGCATAATAAAAATTATATTGACAAGAGGATATGTTTAGTGAATCTGTTCTTTCCCTGGCTTTCTTATTATCAATATAAGGCAGTTTGATAACACCTTTTTCTGATGTAGATTTAAGTTGTCTTTTAGCTTTAATATTTTTCTCTAATGACAGAGGTATTCCGCCATACGATTTTTGGCAGTGACTTTTATTATTAGCTAAAAACGCTAATAATAAAAACCAGATTATATGATTTGATATATATTTACACATATTGTTTTGCTTTTTTGGGTTTTACTTAATTAGAGCATACTATTTACTGTTTTTTAATATTTTTTTCAATTCATCAATTTCCCGTTCCAATTCATCAATCTTGTTGTTTTTCTTTTTAAGCTCTTCCTTTTCTTCTTTCAGTCTTTCAATTTTCTTTTCCTGATTAATCATATGCAAGGTAAGCTCTTCTACCTTTTCCAATAATTTAATTTGCATTTCTCCTACATCAATTCCATTTTCAATGGCTTCTTTTTCTTTTGGAATACCTGGCAATGATTGATGTTCATTTATATAATTATTTAAATCTGTTAATGACATTAAATCATATCCTTTATCAAATACATAATCAGGTAGTATGGGTGTTTTAACTCTTAATTCACGGACAATAACATTGCCCCCGTCAGAATTTGAGTTGATTTGCATGATAATATTGTTTTTTAACTGATTGTCATCCAGCATCTGATTTCCTGTTCCCGTTGAAGGGATTCCACTGAAAAAAAGGTCGCCACCAATATTTGCATACATAACAACAGCTCCGTTATTGGCACCGTCATCAGCTGTATGCCAATGGTCATCGGATTTTTTTTCTGCATTAAATCCAATATATCCGGTTCCCCATCCATAAGCCCCTTCATATAATTTACTTTTTCCAATGAATACATTATAAACACTTTCTGATACTTCAAGTGAATTTATTATCGTTTTCCCCTGTTCATTAATAATCAAGCGTTCATTATCTTCATGATAATTTTTTATCACAAATTCATTATCCATGTTCTGTGTAAGTCTTAAACGATCATGATTGCCATTGTATAACTCTATGCCAGCTGTACCTCCCATGTTCTGAAACAATGCCTGTACATCACGGTTATTATTAACCTTTAAAAACCATCCTGCATAAGGAAATTTTATATAACCATTTGTTCCTTCAACTTTTATGTCTTTATCTGTATACAGTTCATTTCCTTGCAAAGTCCACAAACCTACTTCCTGCCCGTCTCTTGAAAGTGTACCGGTAAAATCAAGGTCTCCGGTTATATCTACTTTTTTGTCCCTCCCATTAAAAAGAACAAAATCACGTTCGTTTTGATCCGAGAAAAGGATATAGCTTGATTCATACCCACCTCCTATTGTCATTTGGGTGGTGGTGTTAAATTCACCTTGTTTAGTTGCCCAGGTTGTTCTGAATTCCAAATCAGACCCCCCACCATCAGAGTTAGTGGTGATTTGCAATGGAAATGAAGAAGTATTAAAATTTATGTTTCCATCCAAATGAATGTTTTCTACTTCAAACTCTTCTGTGCGAGTGGTTCCGGCAATATCTAAATTGCGGGAAGGGCTTTTTCCAATGCCCACGTTCCCGGAAGTATATTCAATACTATTGCCATTCTTTTCCCACACCCCTATTTCCTGCCCGTCATGCAGCAGGGAGCCGTTAAAAAGGATATCGCCATTCACATGCAATTTCTTTTCTGGGTCATTTGTCCCTATCCCAACATTTCCCTTTGGTTCATTATCTCCCTCTTTTTGTGAAACCAGAA
>CAYMKE010000188.1:0-6579 GCA_964390955.1 uncultured Bacteroidales bacterium
TTACGCTTGCCCCAAAATTGCTCATTTACGCCAGTAAACTGCGCATTTTCGGGCTTCGCAAGCCTCGTTACCGAACATTATGAGCCAAACACTCGACTTTATGGACGGACTATAATTAGAGTCCGTCCATAATACTAATTAAAATACGAAGATAGATAAAATATCATTTATACAAACACGATTATAATGATATTTTTAAGTGTGCAATCCTGAATTCTGTCTTCTGAATTCTGAATTCAGGATTCTAATATTATTTTTTCCATAAAATTGCAATAATATCTTTTTTACATGTCCGGTTCATCTTTGTTTTTGAAAGAAAATCTGACTTTTAACTCTTCATTGCGAAGCAACCGTTTTATATTCTGTAAGTGAGTAAGAACAAGGACTATAAAAATCAACAATGAATAAGCAATGAGTCCGGTATGATTGTAGCCAAATCCGAACAATAATATAAATGGAAAAGAAAAAGCGGTTAATAACGAGCTAAGTGAAACATATTTTGTTGTAAAGAATATAATCAAAAAAATTCCAACTGCAATTAAAGTAGGTAATAGTACAATTGAAAGGGTGGCGCCAAAAAGTGTTGCAACACCTTTACCACCGTCAAATTGTGCTAAAACAGGAAAAACATGCCCTAATAATACAGCAATGGCAAGGATAATCTGATAGTTAATAACATCGAATGACCCCAGGGAATCGAGATTTGCAAATATTGCCAGTTTAACTGCAATGAAACCTTTCAATACATCAATGATGAGAACAGGAATGCCGCCCCTTGCCCCCATAACCCTTAAAGCATTTGTAAAGCCGGCATTTCCGCTGCCATATTCCCGTACATCCAAATTATAGAACATTTTTCCTATCCACACGGATGAAGGAATGGAACCAATGGCATAAGCAAATATGATTAAAGCTATTTTTAAAATAATTATATTTGAATAAAAATAATCCATAATTGGTTTAAAAAATTTATTTTTAGCTTGCAAATATTGTACAAAGGTATAATCTTTGCTTAAAAAAAGATAAAAATAAAATAAATTATGAAAGTATACAAATTTGGAGGAACTTCTGTAGGTACAGCAAAACAAATGAAATCTGTAGCCGATTTAATTCATGATTCAACACCAAAAATAATTGTGTTGTCAGCAATGGCGGGCACAACAGATAAATTGACAGAAATTAATGATTACTTATACAAAAATAATTTTGAGACAGCCAATGAATTGATATTTGAATTGGAAAATAATTATTTTGCTGTGATTGAAGAGCTTTATCAAAATAACGACTCCAAATTAATCGCCAAAAGCCTTATGAACACGTTATTTGAATCTATTAAAGAAAATATAGGGAATGAATTTAATCCTGATGCTGCCAATATGATTTTAGCCCAGGGTGAAATGATTTCTACCGGTCTGTTTGATATTTATTTAAAGGAGATTAATGTTGATTCTTATCTTCTTCCGGCAACAGATTTCATGAAGACAAACCAAAATAAAGAACCTGATTATCCATTTATAAAACAAAAGTTAAACAGTCTGCTTGAAAAGCATTCAACATACCCTCTTTTTATTACACAAGGGTTTGTTTGCCGTAATGTCCACGGGAATATAGATAATTTACAACGCGGTGGCAGTGATTACACAGCATCCATTATTGGTGCAACCATTGAAGCAGAAGAGATTCAAATATGGACAGATATAGATGGGATTCATAATAATGATCCGCGCTATGTTGACAACACCCGGCCGGTCCCTGCATTATCATTTGATGAAGCAGCAGAGCTGGCTTATTTCGGTGCAAAAATTCTTCATCCAAGTAGTATTTTACCTGCAAAATTTTCAAATATCCCGGTAAGATTAAAGAACACCATGGAACCACGGGCTGAAGGAACAGTTATTACAAAAAATACTGGATGTAAAGGGGTTCGGGCTATTGCCGCGAAAGATGGAATCACCAGAATCCGGATTGAATCCAGCAGGATGTTGCTGGCTCATGGTTTTTTAAGAAAAGTATTTGAAATTTTTGAAGATTATGAAACACCTATTGATATGATCACTACTTCTGAAGTCGGGGTCTCATTAACCATTGACAACCCTGTGCACATGAATGAAATTATTGAATCACTAAAAAAATACGGAACGGTTAATATTGAAGAAAACCAGTCTATTATTTGTGTTGTAGGCTATCTGATCGGAGAAAGACAAGAGTCCTTGTTAAAGATCATCAAATCAATGCAAAAAACCCCCATACAAATGATCTCGTATGGGGGAAGTAATCATAATGTTTCTTTTTTAATCCCCTCAGAATATAAGAAAAAAGCATTGAATGATTTGCATAATCATGTATTACTTGACATTTAAACACATACCAAAATCAGTATTTACATATTTTTATCAAAAATTTTATAACTTAACTTCATCTCCCTGTATAATAATCTTCATTAAAAAATATACCTGACAGAAAGTGCTCCGCCATCACCCCAAAATTCTGAGTTACCTATTATATTAAATGCAGGTTTCCAATCCAGGCTTAAATTAATTGGAGCGTCTTCAAAATTATATTCAAGGCCCAGAATGCCATCTATCCCCAACACCGTGTATGAATCGGTTCTATATCCCCAGTATACATAATCTCCATTCCAAAAACCCAAATGTGCACCAAAACCATAATAAAAATTCAGGCGATCTGCATCGAATACATCATAAAGGTGCCATTCATAGAGCCCTGTAATATTAAACCCTCTCCACCTGGATGAAAGAATTCCTTCCAGTGCTGTCTTGTCTCCAACAAAATGTTTTAAAGTAACACCAGAGAAAAAGCCAAGGCGCAATCCAATGCCTGTATTATAGTCCTGTGCATTGCCCATGGACGGAATGCTTATTGCAAATACTAATATTAAAAGAAATTTTTTCATAATTATTAAGATTTATAGTTCATGTTTATGATTTTAATTTTATGCACGGACAAAAATAATACCAAAATAATAATAAAAATTATTGAAATACAATATTTCAATGTAAATTGGAATTTACTAAATTAATAAATTCCTGTCTGGTGGCAGAATTTTTCATAAACTCCCCTTTAAAGGCAGATGTCGTTGTTACTGAATGCTCTTTCTGCACTCCTCTCATTTCCATGCACATATGCTTTGCTTCAATCACTACTGCCACGCCAATGGGTTTTAGCGTATTATAAATACAATCCCGTATTTCCATTGTCAAACGCTCCTGTAATTGCAAACGACGCGAATAAGCTTCTACAACACGTGCTATTTTGCTTAATCCCGTGAGGTAACCATCTGGTATATAAGCAACATGCGCTTTCCCCATAAACGGGAGCATATGATGTTCACAAAGTGAAAACAATTCAATATCTTTGACGAGTACCATTTCTTTATAATCTTCTTTGAATTTAGCCGACTGAATAATATCAGCAGGATTAATATTATACCCGCGTGTTAAAAATTGAATTGATTTGGCAACTCTCAGGGGAGTGTCGCGAAGGCCTTCCCGGTCAGGATTTTCATCTAAAGTTCCTAAAACCTCTTTATATAATTGTATAAGTTTCTGTGTCCGGTTATCATTATACCGGTCTATCTCAAGGTATCCGCCTTCTGTCTGTGGTGTAAGATTGTTGTTGATTATATCCATTAAAATGTAGTTTATTTATTCAATTGAAAAGTTTCTATCTTTGCATTGTAAAAATTTAGCCAAAATTATAAAAATTGTGAAAATTCTCATCGTCACAGCAACGAATATCGAAGCTCAATATTTTTTCCGTACAAAACAAACGCCTGTTTCCCAAACGCCGTCACTCATCCAACAACCCGGAAACAATCAACCTGACCTGCTTATTACAGGGATCGGACAAGCGATGATGAGTTACGGGCTAACTAAAATCCTTACACGTCATTCTTATGATTTTGTGATTAATGCCGGTATCGCAGGAGCATATAATCATTCGCTTTCAAAAAATGATATCGTTATGACTACACAGGAAGAATTTGCGGACCTGGGCAATTATTATTCCGATACCATACATACTATTTTTGACAAGCATTTACATGCCCCGGATGCTTTTCCATTCAGAAATGGTAAACTTTTTTGTCCCGAACAAAATATTCCTGCTCACGCCGGTTCAATCAAAAAAGTAAAAGGCATCACGGTAAATGCTTTAAACAGAATACCAACCGCAATACAATTAATTCGCGACAAATTCAAACCTGATATTGAAACCATGGAAGGAGCTGCTTTTTTTTATTGCTGCCTGAATGAAAAAGTTCCTTTTATCCAAATAAGAGGAATATCTAATTATATTGAAGAAACCAATACAAAGAATTGGAGTATCGAAAAAAGCTTAAAAAAACTCAGTGATATAATTTATCATCAATTCGTGTAATATTATTTCTATTCAGACATGCAACCAATTGATTTATGTTTTTCAACCTGTCCCAATGATACGTTTATGTTTGATGCCATTATCCATGAACGGATTGACACCGGAAATATTAAATTCAATGTTATGATGACAGATATTGAAGAGCTTAATCAAAACGCATTGAATGGCATACCGGATGTTACAAAAATCAGCTTTGCCGTTTATCCTAAAATAAAGGACAATTATTTGTTATTGAATGCAGGAAGTGCAATGGGACATGGGAACGGGCCATTGTTGATTGGGAAAGACGCTAAACTCCCTGAAAAGAAAAAAAACATTTCGGTTGCCATTCCCGGTATAAATACAACTGCAAGGCTTTTATTTCAAAAAGCATATCCTGAAATAACTCATCATAAAATGTATCTTTTTTCAGATATTGAATGCGCTGTTTTACAAGGGAACGTTGATGCAGGCGTGATCATTCATGAAAACAGATTCACCTATCAAAAGAAAGGGTTAAAAAAAATTAAAGACCTGGGGAAACACTGGGAAGACACCATGCACCTTCCTATTCCGTTAGGCGGTATTGCAATTAAAAGAAATTTATCCAATGAAATTCAAAAAAAAATAAATTTATATATCCGTAAGAGCATAGAGTATGCAATTGCAAACAGGGAAAAAAGTTATAATTTCATTAAACACCATGCACAAGCAATGGATGATGAAGTAATACGGAAACATATTGATTTATATGTTAATCATTATTCTCTTGATCTTAAATCCAACGGGCGTAAAGCTGTGATGCATTTGTTGGATATGAAAAGCAGTAAAATGCAACCGGACGATATATTTGTTATATAAATTAAATCACGCGTGGTGCTTTTCCCAATTATTTTTATTGATTAGTCCTGGCCTGCAAGTTGCGAATACACAAAAAACAAGGTGTTCGACAGGGCATTCGTGCGATGTCGTTATTTTGAGGGGCTATATTGACCCAATTGATTTATTCTGCACCACCAGTCAAAAAAATCTTTGTCATTGATTATAACATGTCCAAATTCCTGTATGTATTTATCTTTTTGATCAGGCTTTAAAAAACGCTTTTTAATTTTTTGTCCCCATTCATCCATGACTTTAATGGTAAAACCGCCCAATCTCCGGTTTTCTTCAAAAAGTTTAATCTTATCCGTATCTATTTCATATTTTTGCATTTATTATAATTTTTAGATGAATTCGGATTATCTGACTTTAGATTTCAATTCATGCTTTAATCCCTTATAATCAACCAGTTTAGCTTTAACAGAACCAACAATAATTGGGGTGGTGACCTGAACAGGAATTTTGTTTTCATCATCTGTTACCCATAAATTCATATTTTCCCCTTCATCAAACATAGTTCCTTCTACCAAATATGCTGAAAACTTCAAACACCTGAATTTGCCTATCTTTCTGATTTTAACCTTTTCTTTGCCGTGGTATCTAAAATAAATATCCGTTAATTCATTATCAAGCAAGATAGTAACTGGTATTTTTTCTCCTTTTTTGTATTTTGAATAGTCGAGGTTTCTTGCATAATAAAGCAAAGAAATTACATCGTATGTACATGGAGTGATTTTGATCGTATCATATGTTAATGGCTTTTTTGAATCCATGTGTTCGGAGTATGCAACAGTATCGTCCCATATAAAATCGTATTCAATATCAATAATAAAACCATCTTCATTTACATCGCGTTTATAATAATAGGGTTTAATGGTAACCGGGTCAATCCATGTCTGGTAAACATCATCCACTTCAAAGAACCAGTCCCACGATTTATAACTTTTTCCCGTCCCTATAATATGATAGTACCGGTTGTTATTAATGACTGCTTCATCTACTTTAAATTTTGCCACACCTACTTTGATCCATGGCAACATCAATTCATAACTGATCTCATAAGTTATTTCTTCGCCAGCCCTGAATGAATGGTTTCTGATTTTTTCACATTCTGAGTCAGCGTATATCGCATTATAAAACAAACATCCTATTAGTATAAAGAAAAAATGTTTCATATGTTTATATTTTATTTTTCAATGGTCATATGGAACCGCATGATTAAAATAATCATTCTCGTGTGAGTTTAATAATTATTTTAATCATGCTTGTTTCATATGTTTATTTTTAATTTTCAATGGTCATATGGAACCTCCTTTTAGCTGG